>CAIOJO010000319.1 GCA_903858635.1 uncultured Telmatospirillum sp.
CCAGGCCAGAATCTTCACCCGGTCGGCCCGTTTCGAGCGGAAGACGAAGACGTCGCCGCAGAATGGGCTCGCTCCCAGCGACAGTTGGACCAGGCCGGCGAGGCTGTCCATGCCCCGGCGAAAGTCGACCGGCATCGTCGCGACGACGATCCGCCGGCCGCCGGTGGCGATCACGCCAGGCTCCGCACCACGCCAAGGACTTGCCGCAACGTCAGCTCGTCGACGCCGACTGGAACGCGCACCGTCAATGCGCCGGCGATCACTTCGATCATCGGAGCGATCATCGGAGCGGTCGTCGCCAGCATCACCGTCGGGCCAGTCGGCGCCACCTCGGCCGCCACGACCAGCGGCACGAATTGCGGCAGCAACTGCCGATCACCCACAACGCCGGTCGCCTGCCGGAACTGGTGCCGCCAGGCAAACAACTGGTTCGTATTGAGGCCATGCCGGCGTGCAACCTGCGACACCGTCGTCGAAGGCTCATAGCTCTCCGCCACGATCCGCGCCTTCTCGTCCGCCGACCACCGCCGGCGCCGCTCGACGCCCGTGATCACCTCGATCCGGCGCATCGTGTTGGGCATAATGTTGGGCGTATGACTATCATCAAGCATTCGAGGTCTCCGTCGCTGGTGACGAAATCCTCAGCTACGCGCGGGCGAAAGAACAGGCGTCGGCGGGGCGACGCTTACGATTGTTTCGTAGTCGGCTCGTACCCCACCATCTGTCGCGTCGAGGAGTCCGGCGGGCGATCAGGGCTTGGACGTCAGCGTGCACATTGCTGTAATCCCTGCCGAGAGCTCTTGCCAGAGCCCGCACGCTGCTTGCCGGCTGCCGGTGGACATGGCGAAGAAGTTCCAATCGTTTGGCCGTCAGAACTCGCATCAGCGCGTCCCAGCTTTCGAACGCCAGATGACGCTCGTGAAAGGTCTCTCCCTGTTCGGAGCGATGCCACGCATCGACAAATCGGCGTGCGGCATCTTCCTCGAAACTGCCGCCGACCGTCAGTTTTACATCGGTCATCTCTTACCTCGCATTGCCCACACGTCCGACCAGAAATCGATCATCAGTTGCTCAACCGTGGTGAAGGCATAGGGGAAGATGCGCATCAGTGGGCGAGTTGGGTATCCCCGCCGTCCTTTAGCCAGTCGACGAAATGTCCAGCCGCGGCGGCGTTGGGGGCGCTTGGATCGAAATAGGCGATATGCTCGGGGCCGGGGATTGCGGTTTGGGGATCGTCGCGCAATCCCAGATGGACCCGCGCATGCGGGTGCGGCCGAACCCCACCGAGGTCGAGCGGGCCGCCAAGCTGCTGGTCGAGGCCAAGATGCCGCTGATGATCGTCGGCGACGAGATCTACAAGACCAAGGCGGCCGACAAGGCGATCCAACTGGCCGAGATGCTGGGCATGGCGGTGACCCAGTTCCGCCAGATTCACGCCAATTTTCCGGAAACCCACCCGCTTTGGGTCGGCTATGTTCCGGGCGGGTCGACCAATGCCCTGGCTTTTCCGAAGAACGTCGATGTGGTCATCAATGTCGGCAACAAACTGCAGCATGCCGGCGTCAATCCGATCGTTCCGCGGGGGCCGAAATTTATCGACCTGCGCATCGACTACAACAGCATGGGCAACATCATCGCCACCGAGGTTCCCCTGGTGGCCGATGTCGCCTACGGCCTCGACGACCTGATCGCCGCCATTGCGGGGCTGATGACCAACGACTTGCGGGAGAAGGCGGCGGAACGCAGCGATGAGATTCGGCGTTTCAGTCAACAGGCGCGCATCCCCCGCGCGCAGATCGTCAACAACCCGGAGTGGGACAACAGCCCGCTGATCGCCGATCGCCTCACCTGGGAAGTGGCGCAGTTCGCCGATAAGGACGCCATCGTCATTCAGGAGGCCGGCGCTTCGGCCATGCACAGCTTCGACTTCAATCCGCTTGGCGGGCGCGAGCTGTTCTTCTATTACGGCGGGCATCTGGGGTCCGGGATCGGCACCTCGGCCGGCGTCAAACTGGCGCGGCCCAAGCAGCAGGTCATTTGCCTGGTCGGCGACGGTTCGTTCATCTTCGGGCCCACCGCGCTGTGGAACATGGCCCGCCTGCAGTTGCCGGTGATCGTCATCGTCTACAACAACCATGCCTACAGCGGCCCGCACAGCCGTATCGTGTCCAACGTGCCGGGGGGACGAATGGTGCAGACCGGGCAGTTCTATACCGAATATCTGGGGCGCCCGGATATGAACATGGCGTCGATCGCCAAGGGATTCGGCGTCGACGGCGAAGTCGTCGACAGTGCGCGCCAATTGCGGGCCGCCCTCGGCCGGGCTCGCGCCGCGTCGGTCGAAGGCAAACCCTATCTGATCGATGCGCAGGTCGCGCGGCGCGGCGTCGGCTGGACGGACAAGCCGTGGCTTCCCGCTGTGACGGTGTAGGGGGCGTGGCTCGTCTGGCTTGGCCGCTCGTGGCCCTGTTGGTGGTGCTGCTTGCCGGGCGGGCGGCGGTCGCCGACGGCCAGGCCGACAAGGCCGAGGAGGGGCACGAGCTTTATCGGCTGATCTGCGAGACCTGCCATGGACCGGAGATGGTCAATCCCGGGCTGTTGTCTTTCGATCTGCGCAAATTCCCACGGGAGGATTCGGCACGCTTCCGCACGGCGGTGACCACCGGCAAGGGCCAGGCCATGCCGCCCCTGGGCGATAAGCTGAGCGACGAAGATATTGACGCCTTGTGGGCCTATGTGCGAACCGGCGGCGCCGGGTCTCCCTGACGGGCCCTGCAACCAAGTGCAATAGCAAAACGCCGCCGAGCTTGCCGGTTCGGCGGCGGTCGTGACTTTCCGTAACGATGCAACACGTCCTTGTCAGAAACTAAGCGTTTACAATGCGCTCCACAGATTTCGCCATGCGTTGTCATCCTTAGCTCGCGAATTCCATGCCGCTGGACGTAACTCGGGCCGGGCGATTTCCTATGCCGTATTTCGTTTCTATTGCTCCCCCCTCTCTCAGCCCGTACCATCCCGCACCATCAGCGACATGCAGGCAGGCCAATGTTTTTCGCGATCATCCTCGGCGTGGTCTTTTCGGTCATTCACTTCGTGCTGCAATTTCCGCCCGAAGCATCGATTGTCGTCGCCGGCCTGTTGACCGTCGTCCTATGGGGGCTGTGGAAACTGCGCTGGATCGTCCTTGGCATTCTCGGTCTGGAAATGCTGTTCGGCGGCGGCGATGGCGGCGGTGAAAATGCCTGAGGTCATTCCGCCGACCGACGCCCTCGACACCATCGCCACCGCCATCACCAAGCTTGACCGGGCCGTCAAGTTGCTGGACGAGAGCCAACGGACAAGCCCACGGCCGAGCGTCGGCGCCGGCGGCGGTGGAGAGGGCGATGCTCGGGAAGAAGCCGAGTTGACGGTCATAACGCCGATGAAGGCGAGGAAATCATGAGTGTCCTGAAGTGGACATATGCCAGCCAATCCTTGCGATCCGCATACAAGGGGCATCGCCTCAAAATGTCCGTCCAACTCGGTACTGGCGGAAGCTGGGATGGCTTTGTCGATGGCAAGGTGATTGGTAATTGCGACAACGAGGCGGATCTTGAACGAGCCCTCATCGCCCGGGTAAATACCTTGCGCCCCAGGAAGGCATAGAGCCTTACGCGCCGCGGGCGCCGGGCGCCGGGCGGCGGACGGAAAGATGAGCGGCGGCTGAAGAAGAAGTTGGGGGCGTTCTGTTGCCCGGTGCCCCCGGACCGCGAATCAGGTCTTTCTAGCGGCCGTTAGGCGGCGAGAAGGACATTTTCGGTGCAAGCGACATTGTCGTTGGCACTTAGTGTGTTTGAGCCTGATAGTCGGTCGAACTCATACCGGGAACAAGCCTGACTTTTACTACGCACGTCGATCCTGTTTCGCCCCCACAATGCCATTCACGTGCTCAATGGCCTGGGTAGTGGTGGAGGCGCCGGGTACCGCCCCCGGGTCCGTATCGTCTATTCTGTGAGGTGTTTAGCTCCATAGCTGGTTGCCCAGCGAAACCAATTTAGCACGCCATCGATAGAATGAGCGAAGAATCAGCGCCAGGACCTGGAATTGCCGCCATCGTATGGGAATAGGCGGGGATGCGGATTCGTCTATCCCGGTGTGGCCGGCCATCGGCGCAATGGATCGCCAATGGTCCCGGTGCCGCAGCTGGAGGGAATCATCATGCGTTCCATCGCCAGGGCTGCCGGAATGCCACTGAGTCTCGCCGCAGGCTTGCTTTGTGCGGGTTGCGCTAAGCGGAGCATGCAGCCGCGGCTTGGGTGGGTGACGTGCATGAACATCAAAGTCGGGCAGGGTGCCGACGGTGGCGGACGTGCAAGTCATAACTAGATTTGACTCTAACGGAAATCGTCGGCCCCGGAGGAGACCATCCATGCGGATCAATGCGGAGTTCTCGCAACGCATCGTTGCTCGAGCCGAGGAAATGGAGTGGAGCGCTTCGCCGATGGCCGGCGTCGAGCGAAAGATGCTCGACCGTATCGGTGGCGAGGTGGCCCGCGCCACTTCGCTGGTCCGCTATGCGCCAGAGTCGAGGTTTTCGGCTCACAGGCATGGCGGCGGCGAGGAGTTCCTGGTATTGGACGGCGTGTTTTCCGATGAGCGGGGCGACTACCCCGCGGGCACCTATGTCCGCAATCCGATCGGCAGCGCTCATGCCCCGCACAGCGACCGGGGCTGCATCATCTTCGTCAAGCTCCATCAATTTGATCCGGGGGATGCGGTCCAGCTGGTCGTCGACACCCGCCAAACGGCATTTCAGTCGGGTGATGCGCCCGGATTGTCGATCCTGCCGCTCCACGCGTTCGGGGCGGAACGCGTCGCGCTGCAGCGCTGGGCGCCCGGAACGCGTTGTGGCGAGCAATGTCACTGGGGCGGCGAAGAAATCCTGGTCCTCGAAGGTGTCATTCGGGACGAGTTCGGCGCTTATCCGGCCGGCACCTGGATTCGCAACCCACACCTGTTCAGGCATGCGCCTTTCTCCGACAGCGGCTGTCTCGTCTATGTCAAGACCGGCCACCTCATCGGCCTGGATTGAGCGGCCCGGTCGGTGCCGGTTCCCCCGTTCGGGGATACCCGATGCGGGCGTCTCTCTCCTTATGGCCCGTCGTTTTTGCCGCTGCCGGTGACCAAGTGGGATCCTTGCGAAAGCCGGTCGAACCATGTCGGCCGGCTGCAAGAGGAGGTTCCATGCGCAGGAATGGACTGGTGATCATAGGGGTGATCGTGGCGCTGCTCGGCGCTCTGGTGCTGGCGATCCCGGTCTTCACCACCAAGCATGACAAGGATGTCGCCAAGGTCGGCGACTTGAAACTTACGGCGAAAGAAGAGGACACGCATTTCATCCCGCCAGCCGTCGGTGATGCGGCCCTGGTGATCGGGGTGGTCTTGATCGGCGCGGGCGTGGTGCGGACGCGCCGGCCCACGGCGTAAGGCCTTCCCGGATTGCGCAGGCGGCCCGCCTCGGTATTCATTCATTCACTAAAGCACTTGCTTAACTGTCCAGGAAATGATAGTTAGGTATATGCTTAACCAATCATCCGATTTGGACCGCCTGTTCCACGCATTGTCGGATCCCGCGCGGCGCGCCATGGTCGCTCGGCTGAGCCATGGGCCGGTGTCGGTCAGCGATTTGGCCCGCCCGTTGCCGATGTCGCTGCCGGCCGCCATGCAGCACCTGCAGGTGCTGGAATCGGCGGGACTCGTCAGATCGCAGAAGGTCGGGCGGGTGCGCACCTGCGCCATGCAGCCCGGCGTGCTCGTCCAGGCGGAACAATGGATCAACGCCTGCCGCGCCGAATGGGAGCGTCTCGATCGGCTCGGCGCATACCTGCAAACCTTGAAGAACGAGGGAGAAGGCGATGGCTCAGGTGACTGAGGGGCAGACGCTGCCCGAGATAAGGCTGTCACGCAGCTTTCCGGCTCGGCGCGCCACCGTGTTCAAGGCCTGGAGTTCGGCCGACCAGGTGAAACGCTGGTTCTGCCCGGCCGGCTTCAGCATTCCGGAAGCCAAGGTGCAGATGCGGGTCGGTGGCGCCTTCGAAGTCTGCATGCGAAGCGCGGAAGGGGTGGATTACTGGACCCGCGGCCGCTTTACCGAGGTTGCGCCGTTCGACCGGCTGGTCATCGAGATGGACGCCATCGGCGAGGGCGACCGCCGCTTCTTCACGGCCCATACCGTGGTGACCTTCGCCGAGGATCCGACCGGCACGCGGATGGAGGTGGTGCAGACCTACACCATGCATGACGTCGCCGGGCTACCGATGGTTCAGGGCGCCCCGCAGGGCTGGGTCCAGACCTTGGATCGCCTGCAAGCCGAGCTCGCCCGGCCGCAGGACTGATCTACCCGCGCCGATCCGACACCAGAGTCAGGCTGGTGCGGAGCGGCAGGCTCTGCCGGAAACGCTCCAGGGTCGCGGCGATGGCCGCCGCATCGGCCTTCGCGGTGATGAAGAAGGATACCTCGGTCCCTGACGCGGTCACCTTGTCGACATTGTGCAGCACCGCGATCTTGCGCCAGCTGGGCGGCAGCGCCGAACCGAACCAGTTCTCGTAGATCATGATCAGGGCGACATTGTCCTCGTCCGCCAGCCTGGCCATCTGGTCCGGCCCGTATCGTCCGGCCGCTCTCAGGCGGCGTACCTTTTCCGAGCCAAGCCCCCACAGGTCGAGAACGAATTTATCGTTGCCGTAACTGACCAGCCCCAGATCGTTGACAGCGACCGCCGCCTGGTAATAGTCGGCAACGAAGCGATGCATCTGGTATTGCTGCTCGTAGATGTTGCGCGCCGCCAGCGGCGTCTCGACGGCTGCCACCGCATAGGGTGCGGCGAAGCACAGCCCGCCCAGCAGCAGCAGCAGGATGCGCGGGCGGCCGTGGAGAACCGGCTGGGGCAGGCCGCTTGCGGCGAACAGCAGGCCCAACAGCGCCATGGTCATCACATAGACCTCGTAGCGGGCGAACCAGCCATAGTGGCCGGCCAGCAGATGCGCCGCGATGGCCGCCATGACCGGCAGGGTGACGGCCAGCCGCTGCGGTGTTTTCCTTTGCATGACGCTGGCCGCCCCGAGGCAGGCCAGGGTGACCAGCAGAAGCTGGCCGCGGTCGTTGCCGAGGCTGTCCACCAGGTTGCCAGCGATCCGCTCGGTCAAGCGCCCCCCGCCCAAGGCGCTGGCCATGACGTCCGACTTGAGGAGGACGGAACTGGGCAGAAGGGGAAGCCCGAGGTGGGCCATGTAAGACGCATAGGCGGCTCCGGCCAGCGCCAGCGCCGCCGCCGTCCCGGCGGCGGCGCGCCGTCGGCCGAGGCACCACAGGGCGATGATGGTCGCGCCGGAAAACGCCGCCCCCTCGAACCGCAGCAGCGGCATGAGCACCAGGGCGCCGAGGAAGAGAAGGTTGGGCGGCCTACCTCCGGCGGTGGCGATCAGGCCGTCGACGGCCAGGACGACCGTCAGGACGTGCCAGGAATGCTCCATTCCGGTCATCGGCAGGGCGAGCCCGCTGGTGACGAGAATTAGCAGCGCCCCGAGGCCGTAGGCCAAGACCGGTGGGGTGGTCGGCCCGACCAGCCCGAGACGGGTCAGCAGGCGGGCGCCGACATAGACCGTGGCAAGCGCTGCCAGGCTGTTGAGAAGCAAGGGGCCGGCCGATCCGAGCCGCAGGAACTCGGTTGCCGCCAGCATCCACGGCCAAAGGATGGACGACGATGGCGACGATGCCTCGCCGAGATTGATCCCATATCCGCCGCGCAGGATATTGTGGGCGACCGCCAGATGAATGTATGGATCATCCAACGTGTAGATGAGTTTGCCGTCGCAATAATAAAGACTGGCGATTACCACCACAAGAAAGACGGCGGCCCACATGATTGTGGTTCTTGCTGCAAATTGGTTTAAGCGCAGCATGGTGCGCAATGGTCTCCGCGTGAAAGCGCATTCCCTTATGATCTCGGCGCGGCTAATTGTCGAGGGGTGTATGTCCCTACGACCCTGAGCTGGTTATGAACAATTCTGCGAGAGTGCCTTTTTATTTTTGGATTGCGCCCTAGCTATAGAAGACGCCGATCAGCCTGGTATCCTGTCGGAGGCTAAAAATGACCCTGCGTTCGCAATATTCCGGCATTCCTTCGGCGTTCAACGATTTTCTTTTCGCCTCCGTCGGTGAGGAAAAGAACGGCACGCTGACGGTGCTTTCGGCACTGACGCGGCTTGGCATCGACCCGTGGCTGGAAGCAGCCCGGCTGGCCGACCTGCCTCGGGAGACGGGCGCCCGGGCGCTGGCCGCGGCCATCGCCGTGCTCCCCGAAGGCGACTGGAAGGTCGCCGACCTGTCGGCCATCGCCACGCGCCTGGTGAACCGCTTGCCCAGTCCGGCAGCCCCGGCTCCGCAGCCGGCTCAGGGTGCGACAGGCAGGGATACGAAGGCGAAGCCGAGAGCTGTGATGTGGCTGGTCGGCATCGTCCTGCTGGCCGGGGTGCTGTTTTCCATGTCGCATTCCGACACCGGACCTCCCCCCGAGCCGAGTCCCGGCGCCGTCTCGTCCCCGCAGCGGTAAAGCGGCGCTGACGGTCGCGCCGCCGATTGCAGATCTTCGGCCAATGACCACATACAGGCGGTCAACTGGATCCTTCGTCCTGCGGTAGGTCGTGTGGAGCGCCCGGGGTGATTTTCCGCGGCCAATGTGGCGACGCGGCAAAAGGAGATCGTGTATTCGAGTCGCTCCCGCAACAACACCGAACGTTTCCGCGAATCCCAGAAGATCCGCCATGCGGTCGCCACCCTTCTGGCAAAGCTGCCGGCAGACCTGAAGAATGGTTCGGAACTTGACCTGTTGAAATCCTTCGGTGATCACAAGGTCTACAGCATCGTCCACTTGATTTATCGCGCCCAGCAGTACGAGGGAGACTCGAAAGACTACGATTTCTCGCGGCGGAGCATGGAGGAGCATTGGCGGGCCGGGTATTACGATACGGTCCGCAGCCTGCGCTATCCCGATATCCTGGAGCGGCCGAGCACCCTTGAAGGGGTCGTCTGCTACGACGTCGCCGAGTCCGAAGGCGGCTAGGTAAGGAAAGACCCGACCATGAACGAACATGAGGTCCGTGAACGGGCATTTGCCATGCCCTGACCAGTCCGGCCTATCCGCCGGGCCCCTATCGGTTTGGCAAAGTCATCGACGATTATCTCAATTAAGCGACGAGAAGGAGGTCAGCATGCACCGCCTCGAGGACAAGGTTGCCA
The DNA here is from genome assembly GCA_903858635.1 of uncultured Telmatospirillum sp. GTDB lineage: Bacteria > Pseudomonadota > Alphaproteobacteria > Rhodospirillales > Magnetospirillaceae > DUZF01. The sequence continues at coordinate 9,278 of CAIOJO010000319.1, forward strand.
TCGTCACCGGCGCCGCCAGTGGGATCGGCAAGGAAATCGCCCATGCCTTCGTGCAGGAAGGGGCCAAGGTAGCGATTGCCGATTTGAATCTGGATGGCGCCAAGGCCGCCGCCGCCGAGATCGTCAAGGCCGGAGGCGCCGCCATCGGCGTGGCGATGGACGTGACCGACGAAACCCAGGTCGAGGCCGGCGTGGCCGAGGTGGTCCGACAATTCGGGGGGATCGACGTGCTGGTCAGCAATGCCGGCATCCAGCACATCGATCCGGTGGTCGATCTGTCGCTGGCCAACTGGCGGAAGCTGCTGGCCATCCATCTCGACGGGGCGTTCCTGACGACGCGCGCCTGTTTGCGCCATATGTACAGCGGCGGGCGCGGCGGCACCGTCATCTATATGGGGTCGGTTCATTCGAAGGAGGCCTCGCCCCTCAAGGCACCCTATGTCACCGCCAAGCACGGCCTGATCGGCCTGTGCAAGGTGGTGGCCAAGGAAGGCGCGGCGCATGGCGTCCGCGCCAATGTCATCTGTCCCGGCTTCGTGCGGACGCCGCTGGTCGAGAAGCAGATCCCGGAACAGGCCAAGGAACTCGGCATCAGCGAAGACGACGTGGTCAAGAAGGTGATGCTCAAGGACACCATCGACGGCGAATTCACCACGACCGCCGACGTCGCCGCGATCGCCGTGCTGTTCGCCGGCTTCCCCTCGAGCGCCCTCAGCGGGCAATCCGTCGTCGTCAGCCACGGCTGGTTCATGCAGTGAATCGATTGGTCATGGCCGGGCGGCGACCCGGCCATCTTTCTTGCTGTATTTGAGTGCCCTTTGGCCCATATGGTGAGCGAACCAGATGCCCTTCCTTCGGGTGGGCTTCATAAAGAAGGGGCAAGCAAGCGGCCATGAACGACCAACCGATCGACCTCGATGAGCACCGCGGCATGAATGCCCAGAAGGACACCGAGATGCGTCGCCGCCTGCACGAGGTCCAGGTCGACCAGGCGGCCTTGCGCGAGCGCCAGGCGGAGCTCGACAACTTTCTCATCGCCGCTCCGGCCAAGACCTTCGCCGAGGCTGCGGCCAAGGCGCGCTATCTTATTCAGCTGTTCGCCGGCACCGCGGAAGCCCAGGATACGCGTCGGCAAAAGCTCATCGCCAGTGTCCTCGACGATCTCGCCAGACTGTCCGAATAGCGGCCGTTAGAGGCGGTGAAGCAATTGTTTTTCAGTGGGACCGGCGTCCCTGCCGGTCTGCGCCGCGGAGCGGCGGAAATGCTAGGCTTCCGGCTCCGCCGGAA
>CAIOJO010000320.1 GCA_903858635.1 uncultured Telmatospirillum sp.
ATCGGATCGGACCATGAGCAAGTTTGACGTCATCGTCATCGGCGCCGGGCATGCCGGCTGCGAGGCCGCTGCCGCCGCGGCGCGGCTGGGCGCGCGCACCCTGTTGCTGACGCACCGGCTGGAGACGGTCGGCGAGATGAGCTGCAATCCCGCCATCGGCGGCCTGGCCAAGGGACAGCTGGTGCGCGAGATCGACGCCCTGGACGGGGTGATGGGTCGGGTCATCGACCGGGCCGGTATCCAGTTCCGCATCCTCAATCGCAGCAAGGGCCCGGCCGTTCAGGGGCCGCGGGCCCAGGCCGACCGCAAGCTGTATCGCCGTGCCATGCAGGAGGCTCTGGCCGCCACCGCCAATCTCGAGCTGCGGGCAGCGGCGGTCGAGGACCTGACCATCGATTCCGCGTCGGACGGGGGGCGGCCTCGGGTCTCCGGGGTGGTCACCGCCACCGGCGAGACCATTGCCGCCGGTGCCGTGGTGCTGACCACCGGCACCTTCCTGTCCGGCCTGATCCATATCGGCGAGCGGCGCATCGCCGCCGGCCGCATGGACGAGGCGCCCAGCCTCGGGCTGTCGGCGACGCTGGCCCGCTTGGGCTTCGCCCTGGGGCGGTTGAAGACCGGGACTCCCTGCCGGCTGGACGGCCGCAGCATCGACTGGGCGGGACTCGAGATGCAGGCAGGCGACGACCCGCCGGTGCCGTTCTCCACCCTGACCGAGGCCATCACCACGCCGCAGATCGCCTGCGGCATCACCGGCACCACGGCCCGCTCGCATGCCCTGATTCGGGCCAATCTGCATCGCGCGCCGATGTATTCGGGGCAGATCGGCAGTGTCGGACCGCGCTACTGTCCGAGCATCGAGGACAAAGTGGTGCGCTTCGCCGAGCGCGACCGCCATCAGATCTTCCTCGAACCCGAGGGCCTGGACGACCACACCGTCTATCCCAACGGCATCTCGACCTCGCTGCCGGAAGAGGTGCAGCGCGAACTGCTGACCACCATCCCGGGGCTGGAGCGGGCCATCATGCTGCGCCCCGGCTATGCCATCGAATATGATTTCGTCGATCCGCGCGAACTAGGCCCCAGCCTGGAGACCGCCCGGGTCGGGGGGTTGTTTCTGGCCGGGCAGATCAACGGGACCACCGGTTATGAAGAGGCGGCGGCCCAGGGGCTGATCGCCGGGATCAATGCCGGCCGCCTGGCCGGTGGGCAGGCCGATCCCTTCACCCTGGACCGGGCCGAGGCCTATATCGGCGTGCTGATCGACGACCTGGTGACCCGGGGCACCAGCGAGCCCTATCGCATGTTCACCTCGCGGGCCGAATACCGATTGTCGCTCAGGGCCGACAACGCCGATCTGCGGCTGACCCCGCGCGGCATGGCGGCCGGCTGCATTGGGCCTGAGCGCCGCGCCGCCTTCGAGGCCAAGAACATCGCCCTCAACCGGGGGCGGGATCTGATGCAGTCTTTGGCGGCCAGCCCGAATCAATTGAAGGCGCGCGGCCTGGCGATCAACCAAGACGGAGTCAGGCGCTCCGCCTTCGACCTGCTGCGCTATCCGGAGGCGACCTGGCCGGCCCTGGTCGCCTTGTGGCCGGAGCTGGCCGGGTTGCGGGCCGATATCGCCCAGCAGCTGGAGATCGAGGGCCGCTATAGCGGATACCTGGATCGGCAGCGCTCGGACATCGCCGCCTTTCGCCGGGACGAGGCGTTGGTGCTGCCGGATGGACTCGACTATGCCGAAGTGGGGAGCCTGTCGACCGAGATTCGCCAGAAACTGACCCAGGCTCGCCCGGCCACCTTGGGCGCCGCGGGGCGCATTCCCGGCGTCACGCCGGCGGCCTTGACCGCACTTTTGGCCCATGTCAAACGGGCAGGCCGGGAACGCGCGGCGTGACTGTTTCACGTGAAACAGTTGAGGGGGGTGGGACTCCGTTGACTCCTGGCGGATTCGCCCAGGTGATTCCTGTTTCACGTGAAACAATGGGGCGGTTGCAGACCTATGCCGAGCTGCTGCTCAAATGGCAGCGGCGAATCAATCTGGTCGGGTCGTCGACGCTTCCCGACCTGTGGCGGCGCCATATGTTGGACTCGGCCCAGCTGTTTCCCTTGCTGCCGCCCGGCCCGTTGCTTGACATCGGCTCCGGCGCCGGATTCCCCGGCCTGGTGCTGGCCATCCTGCGGGCCGGCGCCGGACAGCCGGGCCGGATCCACCTGATCGAGGCCGACTCCCGCAAATCCGCCTTTCTGCGCGAGGCGGCCCGCGTCACCGAGGCGCCGGTCGACATCCACAATCAACGGATCGAGGCGGTGGCCCCGTTTGCCGCCGCGGTCGTCACGGCACGGGCCGTGGCGCCGCTCGGGCAATTGCTGGATTTGGCCGAACCATTCCTTGGCGCCGCCAGCCAATGCCTGTTTCTCAAGGGTCGAACCGGTGAAGATGAATTGACCCAAGCGGCCAAAGATTGGAAAATGACCGCCGAACGGATACCGAGCCTGACCGATCCATCCGGTTTCATCATTCATCTGAGAGAGGTCCATCGTGGTCGAGACGCATGACAGCCCCGGCCCCGAAGCGACTCAGCGCGTTATCGCGATCGCCAACCAGAAGGGCGGCGTCGGCAAGACCACCACGGCCATCAACCTGGCCACCGCGATCGCCGCGACGGGCCGACAGGTCCTGATCATCGATCTCGACCCCCAAGGCAATGCCAGTACCGGGCTCGGCATCGACCGCCGGACCCGGGCGATCAGCTCGTATCACTTGCTGATCGGCGAGGCCACGCTCGCGGAAGCTGTAATGCCCTCGGCGATTCCCAATCTATCGGTGGTGCCGTCCTCGGTCGATCTGTCCGGCGCCGAAATCGAGTTGGTGGACGCGCCGCGCCGCGAATACCGGCTAGCCAGCGCCCTGACCGGACAGGGGTGTTACGACTTCATCCTGATCGACTGCCCGCCTTCCCTGAACCTGCTCACCCTGAACGCCCTGGTGGCGGCGCAGGCGGTGCTGGTGCCGCTGCAATGCGAGTTCTTCGCCTTGGAAGGCATCAGCCATCTGGTCAAGACCATCGAACGGGTCAAGCAGGTGTTCAATCCGACCCTGGAGCTGCACGGCATCGTGCTGACCATGTTCGATAAGCGCAACAACCTCTCGGACATGGTGGCAGCCGATGTCCGCGGTTATTTTGGCGATAAGGTGTACAAGACGGTGATTCCCCGTAACGTCCGCATTTCCGAAGCCCCTTCGCATGGCAAGCCGGTGCTGATCTATGACGTCCGCTGCACCGGGGCCGAAGCCTATATTCATCTGGCTAGCGAGGTGTTGAAACGCGAGCGCGAGCGGGAGCTGGTGGCATGAGCGTCGCCGACGAACCACGCCGGCGCGGCCTCGGGCGCGGACTGTCGGCCCTGTTGGGCGAGCCGACCAGCCCGGCGGCGGCCCCGGCGGCCGAGGCCCTCGGGCCCCAGGGATTGCGGACCCTGCCGGTCGACAAGCTGCGGCCCGGTCGCTTCCAGCCGCGCCGCGTGTTCGATCAGGGGGCCATCGACGATCTGGTCCATTCGGTGCGGGAGAAGGGGATTCTCCAGCCGATTCTGGTGCGACGCCATCCCGAAGACGCCGATTCCTACGAGATCATCGCCGGCGAACGCCGCTGGCGGGCCGCCCAGGCGGCGCTGCTGCACGATGTGCCGGTGATCCTGCGCGACCTGTCGGACCGCGAGGCCCTGGAAGTCGCCCTGATCGAAAACCTGCAGCGCCAGGACCTGTCGCCGCTGGAAGAGGCCGAGGGCTACCGGCGGCTGATGGACGACTTTTCCCATACGCAAGAGGAGCTGGCCAAGACCGTCGGCAAGAGCCGCAGCCATGTCGCCAACATGATGCGGCTGCTGGCTCTGCCCGAGCCGGTCAAGCAGATGCTGGACGACGGCGAGCTGACCGCCGGCCATGCCCGCGCCCTGCTGACCAGCAGCGATCCGGTCGGCTTGGCCCGCCAAGTGGTGGGCAAGGGGCTCAATGTCCGGCAAACCGAGAAGCTGGTGCAAAAGACGCCGGCCAAGCCCAAGGCCCAAGGGGCCGCCGGTGCGGCAGCCAAAGACGCCGACCTGATCGCCCTCGAGCGCGATCTGACCAATACGTTGGGCCTGAAGGTGGCGATTCAGTTGCAGGGCCAAGGCGGCGAACTGACCATCCATTATGGGACGCTGGAGCAGCTCGACGACGTGCTGCATCGGCTGACTCACGGACAGCACGGCCGTGCCGCCATGCCGGCCGATAGCGGGGCGGATGATGCCGACGGGTGCGAGTGAACCCGCCTTAGATTCCCCTCCAACGGGCGCTGTTCTTACCAGCCGCCATTGAGGCGGCGGCCAAGGGGCCGGAGGCCCCGCCCGGCGAGGGCTATTTTAAAGATTATGCGTCCAGGCGGAGGGAAGGCCCTCCTCGGCCGGTTGCACCGGAAGGTCGGGGCCGAAGCGGCGCCGGTCGGCCCACAGCTGTGGCGCCGGCGCGGTCGCCGCCTCGGCCAGCAGGCTGGCACGGCTCCACAAGGCGGCCCACAGGAACAGGTGGAAGCCGTGGCGGACGAATAGGGTGACCTCGGCGCTCGAAGCCACCACGACCACCACCAGCAACGCGGCGGCGAAGGCCGCCGCGGCGGCGTCGCCGTAGCGCAGCAGCCGGTGCAGCGGCTGGACGAACCAGACCATCAGCACCACCTGCAGGACGGCGCCGACGATACCCAGTTCGATCGCCATCTCGATATAGCCGTTGTGGAAGCTGGCCAGGTCTTCCTTCATCACCCGATTGACGAAGGCGGCGGACGAGGTCAGATCTTCGGTCCAGAAGGCGTTGAAGCCATGGCCCAAATATGGCGCGTGGGCAAAATAGCGTCGGGCCAAGTCCCACAGCACGGTGCGACCGGTCAGGGTCGAATCCTTGCCGAGCAGGGCGAGCGCGCTGCCGACCACATCGGCATGGGTTGCCATCAAGACCATCACCAGCACCGTGCCGGCGCCGCAGCCGAGCAACAAGACGGCCAGCTTGGCCGGCGTCGTCAGGCGGCGCAGCAGTAGCAGGAAGACGACGGCGGTTCCGGCCAGGGCGGCCAGCCAGGCGGTGCGCGAACCGGACAAAGCGAGCAGGAGCAGCGCCAGACCACTGGCCAGCAATGCGCCGAAGCGCGGGCCACCCCAGACCAGGGAAGCCAGACAGGCCGTCAGCAGAACGGTCATCATGGCGCCGTTCTCGTTCTTGTGGCTGAAGATGCCGATGGCGTCGCCGTTGATGTCGAGGCCGATCGGGCTGGTCTCGACCACCCATAGATTGACCGTGGCCACGGCGCCCAGCGCCAGGATTACCATGCCGAGCAATTGCCGCTCGGTGACCCGGTTGCCGACGATGCCGCCGAATACCACCATTGCCGCCGTTTCCAGCGTACCGGTGACGGTCTGCATCGGCAACCACGACCACAGCACCGAGACCCCCGCCAAGGCGGGCAGCAGCAGCAGCGGCCAAGCCCCGCGCAGGGACTGGCCGACCAGGCTGGGCCGACGCAGGGTGATCAGCAGGAATCCCCCATAGATCCCGCCCCAGATGGCCGCACGGACACCGGAGCTCAGTGCTTTCTCGATGATCAAATGGTCGAGCGGCCCTGAGGCCATGACCAGCACTAGGCTGTAGAAGGCCCGTTCCATCAGGCCGGCCACCTCGCGGGACGGGAAAGCAATCGAAGTCATGCGCATGGCGGGGGCGATCATCCCAGGGAAAACCGAGGGCCCAGTCTAGTCGCCGGCGGTACCTTGCCCGGCGACGAATAGGAGAGAATCGCTGCGTCAAAAGGGTGCCTCGCCTTATCCCACTGGCGGTGGCCCGCCCCCTCTGCCCGCTGGTCACTCGGCCGGTGGCGGCCTTATCAATCGGTCGCAAGTGGGAGACCGTCGCCATGCCGTTGCGTTCGCTCAAGACCGTTTTCGCCTTGGCCCTCTGTCTGCTGTGGTGCAGGTCCGGCGGTGCCGCCGAGCGGCTGGACCGGCAAGCCATGCGGCTGGTCTTTGCCGAGGATTTCCACAGCCTGAGCCTGCGCCTGCCGAGCAACCCAAACGGCCGCTGGGACACCAAGTTCCAGTTCGGGGGGCGCAGCCTGCCGACCAATGGGGAACTGGAATTCTATGCCGATCCCGACTATCTCGGCTTGGGCCTCAACCCGTTTTCGGTGGACGCCGACGGCCTCACCATCACCGCCCGGGCTGCCGATGCGGCGCTGCAGCCTAAGCTGGGCGGGCTTCGTTACGTTTCCGGTCTGCTGACCAGCGAACACAGCTTCGCCCAAACCTACGGCTATTTCGAACTGCGGGCCCGGCTGCCGGCGGGGCAAGGACTATGGCCGGCGTTCTGGTTGCTTCCCCTGTCCAAGGAATGGCCGCCGGAAATCGACGTCTTCGAGATGCTCGGCGACGAGCCCGGCCTGGTCTATATGTCGATCCACAGCAAGATCCTGCGTTCGACCGGCTCCCCGGTCCGGGTACCGGACAGCTCCAAGGATTTCCACGATTATGGCGTCCTGTGGGGCCATGACCAGATCACCTGGTATTTCGATGGGGTCGAACGGGCTCGACTGCCGACCCCGGCCGATATGCATCAACCGATGTATCTGTTGATCAATCTGGCGGTCGGCGGCACCTGGCCTGGCGTCCCGGACCGGTCGACCCGCTTTCCGGCGGAAATGAAGGTGGCCTTCGTCAAGGCCTATGCGACAACGGAAACCATCCCGGCCCTGCCAACAAATCGCGGCGAGTAGCGCGATCACACCAAGTCTGCGGGGCCCCTAGATTCCCAAGTGGCACCGGCCCCCGTGCCGGTGGGAAAACACTCTCGCCGCGGTGCGGCGACCACCGGCACGGAGGCCGGCGCCACTAGATCGATGATTTTGTCCAGGGCGGGTGTGCAACTCGCAATGACAGTGATTATTGCAGAAAGAAATACTGGAACAGCCACATGACGATCAGGCTGAGGAAGAACGCCGGCAGGGCCAGCCAGCGGTCCAGGCTGGCCGCCGCGATCGCCGTGCCCATCGAAGGGGCCAGCAAGGTCGACAGGATGTAGAGCTTCGGCCGGCCGGCAAGCCACGGTTTGGCATCCACCAGCGTCCAACGGCCGCTCGGCGGCAGCAGCCGGCCGAGGGAGCCGCGGCGGCGATCCGGCTGTCGTTTGGACGCCAGGCACGGCATGCCGCCGGCGGGCGCCGGCAGGGGGCCGGCCTCGCCCAGTTCGGGATGCCGGGCGGCCCAGGCCAGCATGTCGGCGCGGCGCCACAGCACCAGGGTGTGCCGGGGCCGGAAGGCCTTGTTTTCATAAAGCTGGCGCCGCCGGGCGCTGCCGATCAGGAAGCCCGAGCCGGGGTCGGCCAGTTCCAGATCGACCACGAAGGCGCCCTGCTCGACGAAGAAATCGCGCAGCCAGGCCAGATGCGGAAAGCCCTCGCCGACATCGGCCGAATACATCCAGGAATCGGCCATCAACCCGCGGATGTCCGGCTGCAATTGCATCGACTTGGCGATTCGCCACAGGGATCGTTCGTTTTCCTGCGGCAACAGGAGCAGCGGATTGGGCCGCCAATGACTGGTATGGGGCGATAGCAGCGGTCCGTGTCCGCCCAGGCCGCGAAAGACCTCGCGCAGCAGGTCCGGCAGGTCGAGCGGATGGACCGCCAACCACCAGGAACGCGGCAGGCTGGTCCGATCGAACGACAATTGGCCGGCCGGCAAGCGATGCAGGGTGGCGATCTCGGCCATCTCCTCGAAGGCCTTGCTGGCCAGATCGAATTGCTTCGCCCAGCGTTTGTCGACTGTTGCGACCTGTAAACAAGCCCCGCAAAACAAGCGCTTCACCGACGGGTCGGCGGGCAGCTCGGGCAGTCGCGGCAGGGCGGCAAGGAACGATTGGGACAGGGCAAAGCGCTCCAGCGTACCAGCCGGCCAACCGGCGGCGGCCAACCGGGCGGCCATGCGATGCAGCCGTCGCACGCTTTTCCTGCTGGTGGGAAACCGTCGCAGCAGGGTGAACCAATCCTGCGGGCAAGAGGGGGCTTCGGGCAGCCGGGCAACCAACTGCGGCAAGGCGCCGCCGGGTGATCCGCGCAGCCGCTCGGCCGCGACAGCGATCTCGTCCTCCAGTCCCGGCATGCGCGGCGCCGTACGATCGGCGGTCATGCTCCGCTTTCGACCACATAGGCTTGCCCCAGGCCGCGCCGCGCGGCCCGCCGCTTGCCCTGGAAGTCCCGGAAGACCCGCTCGGTCTGGGCGATGCCAAGGCCGAGCGCCGACGCCACCACGGCGGCCGACAGGCCCTCGGTCATCGCAAAGAGGACGAGGTCGGCCCGCTCGTAGGAGAGGGCAAAATAGAACTCCTCCTGGGTCTGCGGCAGGCTATAGGTGTCGGTGCTGGGTGGTTGGCACAGGATCTCCTCGGCAATACCGAGATGGGCCGCCAGGGCATAGACCTGGGTCTTGTAAAGATGGGCGATCGGCTTCAGGTCGGCCAGGCCGTCGCCGCCCCGCACGAAGAAACCGAGCTCGTATTCCAGGCGGTTGGGGGTGCCGAGGACGGCGTAATTCAGCCGCTCGGCGTGGTAATATTCGAGGTTCTTGCGGATCCGTTGCTTGAAATTGGTCGCCGCCACCAACTGCAGATAGACCTCGGCCGGCAGGCGCCGCCTGGTTTGCCGGCCGGCCGGGTCCTCGACCACCACGTCGAAATGCGGCAGCTGCCGGTCATCGATGCCGCCGATCACGATCTTGTGCCGCCAGCCCGGTCCATAATCGGCGAACAGGCGTCGCAGCGCCTCGTCGCGATGGTCGTAGCAGCCGATCGTTGCGAGGGCGTTCGTAATGTCTTCGATGGCATAGCGAATGCCCAGCCGTTGGCACAGACGCTCGGCCCGGGCGGTCGCTTCGGGCGAGGATTCGCGTTCCGGCATTAACAGGGCGAAGACCCGTTCGGTCCCCATGCCGCGCGCCGCGACGGCGGCGCAAAGGGCCGAATCGATGCCGCCGCTGACCCCCAGCACCAGGCCGCGGCGATTCAGCAGCCGCGCCGTGGTCTCCCGCAGGAAGGTGGCGATGCGCTCGGTCTCGGCGGCGTGATCAAGGGTCGGAACGGCGGGCAAGGACTGGGACAGGGCGGAATCGAGCGATGATTGCATTAGGATCTCGCTGGTTAGCGGTGGGCGGTCCGCGGCGATGCGGCACCGGCGGCGGAGCTCCGGTCGATCAGGACATGCGGTGCGGTGCGAGCCAGCCGATCGTAGGCTTGGCGGGCCCGATCGCCGAAGCCGGCACCGAAGAAGCCGGCCAGCAGCCGCAGGGTGAGAATCCCCACCAGGCCCATTTCTTCCCGTTCGCCCGACAAATGGCCGGCCGAGCGCTGCGCCTTGCTCACCAACTGCGCCGCCGCTGCTCCGTCGAGCAGGGGATCGCCGGCCAATTCGCCGGCCGCCAGCAGATCACGGAATTCGCCGGCCTCGGGACCGAACAGGGCCGGTCCGATGGGTGCCCGGAACGGCTGCTTGCGCCGGCCCCAGATGGCGGCCGGCAGGCGCCGCGCCGCCAGGCGGCGCAACACCAGCTTGTCCCGCAGGCCGAGCAGTTTGTGGCGTTTGGGCAGGGCCAGGCAGAAATCCACCATTTCCGGATCGAGGAACGGATAACGCGCTTCGACCCCATGCGCCATGGCCACCCGGTCGCCCTGGCAGGACAGCAGATAGGAACTCATGAAGCTGTGGATCTCGATCCACTGGGCGCGCGTCAGCGGGTCCCAGTCATGCCAGGCGGCCGGCATGGCCGCCGCGGTCGCCGCCATCAGGGTGTCGAGGTTGCCGCCGGTGCGCAGTTCGGGGGCCAGCAGGCGCATGGTCCAGGCGGTATTCGACCAGCGGATCAGATGCGAATAGAAGGGGTGGCCGGTATCGCTCAGGCCGCGGCGGAAGAAGCTCTGCCAGAACGGCGTCGAGCGCGCCTCGGCATCGCCCACGTAATGATGGATGCGAGCCAGCAGCGCCGGGCGTCGATAGGACTCCGGCTGGCGTGCCCAGAACCGGCGGATCTGGTCTTCCTTGAAGATGGTATAGCCGGCCAGCAGCTCATCCGCCCCTTCGCCGGTGAGCACGGTCTTGATGCCGTTGGCGCGAACCAGGCCGGACAGCAGGAACAACGGAACCGGCGAGGTGCGCATCAAGGGCGTTTCGCAATGCCAGACGACATCGGCCAGGGCTTGGCGGATATCGGCCCCGCCGCACAGGATCTCGTGATGGCGGGTACCCAGATGACCGACCACCAGCCGTTGCTCGGCGGTCTCGTCGAAGCGCCGGTCCTCGAAGCGAATGCCGAAGGTCTCCATGACACCGGCGCGTTCCTTGGCCAGGCTGCCCAGCACCGATGAATCGAGACCGCCGCTGATATAGGCGCCGACCGGGACGTCGGCCCGCAGGCGCAACGCCACCGCCGCCTCCAACCGCGCCTGCAGCCGGTCGGTGGCCTCGGCCGGCGACAGATCGGCCAGACCGCCGGCCTGGGGAGCGGGCTGCCAATAGCGCTGTTGCCGTCCTTCCAGAGTGTCGTCGAAGCATAGCGCGGTGGCCGGCGGCAATTGCTGGACCCCGGCGAACACCGTGCGCGGCGCCGCAACCGCCCAGGTGGTGAAGGTCTCGGCCAATCCGGCGGCGTCGAAGCTGGCGGTCAGGCGGCCGCCGCCGAACAGGGCCTTGGCCTCCGAGGCGAACAGCAGATGATCGCCGACCCGGGCGTAGTACAGCGGCAGGATGCCCAGGCGGTCGCGCACCAGCCACAGCTTGCCCTCGGCCGCATCCCATAGGGCAAAGGCGAACTGCCCGTTGAACATTTCCCAGGCGCGGGCGCCGTAGCGCTGGTAACAGTGGACGATGACCTCGCTGTCGCTGGTGGTATAGAAGCGATGGCCCAGCGACAGCAGATGCCGCCGCAGTTCGACATAGTTGAAGATTTCGCCGTTGAAGGTCAGCCACAGCGTTCCGGTCTCGTTGCGGATCGGTTGGAAGCCGCCGACCAGGTCGACGATGCTGAGGCGGGCATGGGCCAAACCGACCCGATCGTCGCGATACAGCCCGTGGCCGTCCGGTCCGCGATGGGCCAGCATGGCGATCATGCGGCGCAATTCCTCGAACTCGACCGGCGAGGAACCGCGTCCCGCCATGACCCCGGCAATACCACACATAAGGCTCTGCCTCCTCGACCCCGGCTAGAGCGCAGTCAGCTGACGTTGACAACGCTCTCGGTTCATCAGTGCTGGCCGACCTCTCGAGGTCGGCCAAGGCTCAGGCGCCGCTCGGGCTCTAAAGGGTGCCGGCGGCGCTGCGCAGCGCCGTCTTGGTGATCTTTCCGGAATCCGTCTTGGGAAGTTCGCTGCAGATCTCGAACAGTTTCGGCACCAATCGCGGCTCGAGGCGCCCCATGCAATGCTTGCGCAGCTCCTGCTCGACCAGGCCGCCGCCGTTCCGCGGCACCACGAAGGCCTTGATGGCCATGCCGTCGATGGGGTCGGCAACGCCGATCACCGCGGCCTCGGCGACAGCGTCGAGTTCGTAGAGGATGTTTTCGACCTCGCGCGGGCTGACCTTCTCGCCGCGGCATTTGAACACGTCGTCGCGGCGGCCGACGAAATAGAGGTCGCCTTCCTCGTCCATGCTGAACAGGTCGCCTGTGTAGAGCACCTTTTCGCCGGGCGTATCGCCGTCGCGCAGGGCCCGCGCCGTCTCCTCCGGGCGGCGCCAGTAGCCGCGCATGACGCTGCTGCCGCGCACCACCAGCTCACCGATTTCGCCCGGTCCGCAGCGGCGTCCTGCGGCGTCGACGATATAGGTCTCGGAATTGGGCATGGCGCGGCCCACCGAGGTAATCTTGGCGTCCAGCCGGGCCGGGTCGAGATAGGACACCCGGGTGCATTCGGTCAGCCCGAACATCGAAAAGATCCGGGCCTTGGGCAATAACTCGCGGAAGCGGCGGATATGGGCCGGCGGAAAGGGCGCGGCAGTGTTCGACAGATAGCGGAGCGACGACAGATCGAGACCGGTGAAGGGCGCAAACTGCAGCAGGGTGGCGAAGATGGTGGGGACCCCGGGAAGGCCGGTCACCCGGCAGTCGGCGATGCGCTTCAAGACGTCGTAGGGATAGGCGAAGGAGCGCTCGAGCACCACGGTGAAGCCGACCCGCGCCCCGGTCAGCACCTGGAACAGCCCGTAATCGAAGGACAGCGGCAATACGCAGAGCACCACGTCATCGGCGCGATTCCCCAGATAGGTGGAGATCGACCACACATTGTTGTGGATGTTGCGGTGGGTCATCATCACGCCTTTGGGCCGGCCGGTCGACCCCGAGGTGTAGATGATCAGGGCGAGGTCCTGATCGATCAGGCCGGGATCGCGCGGAAGCTCCGGGGGTCCGGCGAGAATATCGGTCAGACGGGCCCCCGCCGGCGCCGGCGCGTCGCCCACCCAGACCACGGCGGCCACCGCCGGGGCGTCGGCCAGGGCCTGGCCGACGCGGTTTTGCAACTGGGCCGGCGCCACCAAACCGATGGCTCCCGAGTCGCTCAGGATGAAGGCCAGCTTGTCGGCCTTGGTGGCGTAGTTGATCGGGATGAACACCGCCCCGGCCTTCAGGGTGGCCCACAGGGCGATGACCATTTCCAGCGAATTTTCCAGCATCACGGCGACCCGATCGCCGCGTCGCACGCCCATCCGCTGCAATCCCGCGGCCAGACGGTCGCTGGCGTCGGCGATGGCGCCGAAGGTCATCGATCCGGCCGCCCCGGTCACCGCCGCCTTGTCCGGAAAGCGGGCGGCGCTGGCGGCCAGGACGTCATGAACCAGCATGGCCGACCTCCACCTTGCCCGGCTCGATGGCCGCAACCTTGCGGACGACCAGCGCGTAGATATGGTCGATCGAGTCGAGATTGTCGGCGATGATCTCGTCGTCGGCGATGGACAAGCCGAACTCGGCCTCGAGAAAGGCGACGAGTTCCATGGCGCCGGTGGAATCAAGGATTCCCGCTTCCAGCAGCGAAGCCTGATCATCGAAACTTTCGGTCACGCCCAGCAGAAGATTTTCGATGACATAGGAACGTACTTTGCGGCGCAATTCGGCCTCTTGACCAAGCACGTCGTCGATGAACTCTTTCATTGCTGCCTCCCGGAACGCCGCCGCGGCGCACCGCTATAAGTAACATAGCAACAAAACTATAGTGACGTGCCGATCACAGTAAACGTGAAAAAAAGATCTAACAATAAACCGAATACCGTATCTATATACGCTCTTACCTTTTATACAATATGGGCAGAGATCAACCCAGACAGGTTACGTGATTCGTCTTAGACGGATAGGAATAGCTATCGGCCAATGACCGCTATCACCTAAATAGCTCGTGGTTTTTAACGATTAACCAGCGAATGGATCGGGCAGACGACTCATGGTTGGCAGGATCCATCGATACAACGGCCGCACCGCCTCCAGGGGCGGCAGGGTCACGCTGCGAAGGCCGCGTTGGGCCAGCACCTCGAGGACCATCGGCAGCAACACCGGCGCCACCTCGGCATTGAGCGGCGGCGGCCCGCCGAAGGACTTTTCGTGCATCAGCACGATGCCGCCGTCGAGGTCGCGCGAGCGGCGCAACGCGTCCGCCGCGGCGCGGCACAGGATGGGAAGGTCGCCCGGGCTGCGGCAGCACTCGGCGATCCGGTAGTCGAAAGTCGAATGACTCCAGCAGGCGAACTGGAAATTGGGGTGAAAGGCGGCCATCGCCTGGTGCATGGCGGCGCGGGCATAGCCGGCGTTGTAGGGCAGCCTCAGCAGATAGACCGGCGGGGTCGGCCGCAGCCGGCTGAGCTCGTCCTCAACCCGGCGCATGTCATCGACGGCGCGTTGCGGGTCGTACTCCAGGTGGACATGCTCCCAGCCATGGCCATAGACCGCGTGCCCGCCTTCGATCATGGCGGCCACCAGGTCGCGATTGGCGACGGCCCGCACGCCGCTGACGAAAAAGGTTGCCTTGGCCTTGGCCGCGGCCAATTGGTCGAGCAGGCGCGGGGTGGTTTCCGGGCTCGGGCCGTCGTCGAAGGTCAGCGCCACCGCCCCACGGGTTGGCAGGCGGCGCAGGGTCGGGCGCCAGATACCGAACGACAACAAGCACTTCATGTTCTTCCCCATTGTTGGTGGGCCTGACTCCGACAAAGCATGCCCGGGCAGCGCAAGCCAATCGCCAACACGGCCAAAACCGTGTCCCGCTCAGGTCGAGGGGTGATAGGCGCAGTCCTGCGCGGGGGGGCAACCAGGTCGGTCACTGTGCATACTCGTAGTAGTGGATGCGGCAGGCGCTGCAGATCATGCCCAGCCCTCGCGCCACCGTATAAAGCCGGGCAATCATCCAATGCCGGCGGCCAAACGGCAGGGTGACCAGCACCGCAACCGAACCCAGGCCGAGGCGGATCAGGCCGCGCCCCAGCACGGCCAGCCGCCCCAACCGCCCGGCATGGCGATCCATGAACAGGATGCCGTCGCTATTGCCGGTGCGGAACCAGCGGCGCAACAGCCAGCCCAGCCTCATCCGCTCGGGCGGCACCGCTTCGTGCGCGACGGCATTGTTGCAGTACCGCAACGTTGCCCCGGCCCGGGCCATCCGGTCGAAGAAATCGACGTCCTCGCCGCCGATCTGGCCCAGCGCGTCGTCGAAGCGCAAGCCCAGGCGGACCACCAGGGCACGCCGGAACAGCACATTGCCGGCGTAAGCCGTGGCCAGCGGGGCGCCATCCGGGTGGCGCTCCGGCTCGAGAAAGCGACCCGCCGCCAGCCAGGCGGGTGGCGCCTGGCGGAAGCTGGGCAGGACCGGACCGGCAACCACGTCCGCGGCATATAGCTGCTGGATTTCCGCCAGCCGCAGCAGCCAGTCGGGCTGCGGCACCTCGTCATCGTCGAGGAAGGCGATGAAGTCGGCCCCGTCGCTGTTGTCCAGCGCCGCATTGCGCGCCCGCGACAGCCCTTGGCGCGGCTCGTGGACATAGGCCAAGGGCCAGGGATAGGCGGCGCGCCTGGTCTCGACGACGGTCCGGGCGTCACCCTTCGCGTTGTTGTCGACCACCAGTACCGAGAGCCCCTGGGCCAGCCCCACCGGCAGCTGCTGCCCGGCGATACCCTCCAGTGCAGAGGCCAAGCCGTCATTCCGCCGGTAGGTGGCGACGCAGATTGCAATGCGCATCGTCTCGTCTCAACCCAGGTAATAATGGTTGAGCGACTTGTCATACATCACCGAATCGCCGTAACCGTCGGCCGCGTGGCGGTCGACGTCGACTTGCGTCAGGACGGCACCGATCCGCCGCGGATCGATCGCATCGAGCATGCCGGCCGCCGCCGTTACGGTGTTGCGCGTGGTTTGCGCCCAGCGCACGACATGCACCACGCGATCGGCCAGATGGGCGACGATCAGCGGATCGACCACGGCCAGGCTGGGCGGCGTGTCGATGATGACCTGGTCGAACTTCTGCTTCAGCGTCTTCAGCAGGGCATCGACCACTTCGCTGCGCACGATGCTGTTGTAGTCGCTGCCGCGGCCGGCGCTGATCACCGCCAGGTTGGGCATGGGGTATTGGATCACCTCGTTCAGCGAAGCCACCTCACCCGACAGATATTCCATCAAGCCCGGACCGAGCGGCAGCCGCAGGATGCTGTGGACCGACGGCCGGCGCATGTCGAAATCCACCAGGACGATGTTGCGCCCGAGCGACGCCGCCAACATGGCCAGCGACACCGCGGTGGTGGTCTTGCCCTCGCCGGCCACCGCCGAAGTCACCACGATGGTCTGCGGCAGCGGCCGGTCGGGCGGCGAGATCTGCACATAGATGTTCTTCACCGCCTCGGCGAAGCGGGTGCGGTCTTGGCTCAGCGCATTCAGCCGGTCGGCCGACCGGCTGGTCTGGAAGCGCGGCAGCATGCCCAGGGTCGGGTAAGGCAGCAACAGCGCCAATTCCTCGGTGCTGCGCACCAGGCGGTCGCGCAGATCGCGCATCAGATAGCTGCCGACGGCGGCGATGGCCGAGCCGAGGACGGCCAGCAAGGCCATCGGCAACATCTTGGGGAAGGCCGGCTTGCGCGGCAGTGCGGCGGGAGAGATAAGCTGGGCGTCGGCGCTCTGCAGCGAGACCTGCGAGGCCAACTCGTTCTGCCGGCGCAACAGGGTGACCAGCAGATCGCGGCCGGCATCGACCTCGCGCTGCAGGCTGAGCAGGCCGACACTCTGGCCGGCGGCGCTTTGCAGATTCGATTTGGCCCCCGCCACCGTGCTCTTCAGCATGGCGATTTCATTGGCCGCCAGCGACGCTTCCGAGTCGAGCCCATCGGCGATCCGCGCCAGCTCGCCGCGAATGGCGCCGCGCAGGTCGCCGATCTCGCCTTCGACCCGGTGCATGCGATCGCTGTCCGGGCCGTATTGCTGCATCAGCGCGGCCCGATCGATAGCCAGTTTGGCCTCGCGCTCCCGCAATGCGCTCAAGGTCGGCGAACCGATGGTCTCCGGCAGGGCGTTCATCAGGGTGCCGGCCCGCTGCAGGCGATGCACCGCGTCGGCCCGCGATTTGACGGCGGCATAGTCGGTCTGGGCGACGGTCAGGCGATGGTCGAGATCGGCCAGGTTCCCATAAGGCAGCAGCAGCTTATTGCCGTTCTCGGTCAGACCGCTCTGGGCGCGGAAAGTCTCCAGCTTGCGCTCGTCGACCTGGACCTGCTGGCGCAGGCGCTCGATTTCGCTGTCCACCCAGGTCTTGGCGGTGATGCTGGCCTTGGTCTTGTCGTTGATCTGACGGTCGATGAAGGCCTGGGCGAAGCCATTGGCGACGTCGCGGGCGAGCTCGGGAGTGGCCGCAGTGAAGCGGATCTCGACCACCCGCGACTTGCCCATCGGATTGACCGATTGGTGGTCGAGCAGATAGGTCAGGACCTGTTCGTCGGGAGGCACCACGGTCGGATCGAGCTGGGCCTTGAGCCAGTCCTTCCACGCCCGCAGCTGGTTGGTCACCGCCAGCGGCAGGAGGCCCACATGATCGCCGCGGCTCGAATCGCTGCCCGGGACGGCGGTCAGGTGGAGGCGTTGCGCCACCGCCCGGGCCAGATCGCGCGAGCGCAGAATCTCGACCTCGCTGGCCAAGCCCTCGGTGTCGAGGGCCAATGCCGGAAGGACGTCCTGGATGTTGACCACGTTCGGCGGCGACGACACCATCAGATAGGCGGCGGCCGAGTATTTGGCCGGCAATACCGCCAGGCCGCCGATCAGCAGGATCGACAGCACCGCCGTCATCGTCGCGATTTTTCGCCAGTGGCGGCGCAGGCTGCGGACCAGGAGTTCGACGCCGGTCTTCTGCGTGAAAGAGGGAATGTCTCGGGGCGCCGAGGCGCTGCCGGCGAGTGCATGAGTCAAAGTCAGCTCCTTCATTGCTGGGCTGGCGAAATCAATAGGCACCGGATTTACCGAGGAACACCTTGGGGGTCGCCAGGATGATCCCGATGTCGCGCCACAGCGTCCATTGGCAGACGTATTGGCGGTCGAAAGCGACCCGTTGGGCGTAGTCGACGTCCGAGCGGCCGCTGATTTGCCAAACCCCGGTCAGTCCGGGACGGCAATAAGCGTAGAAACAGAACTCGCCCCCGTAGCGCGAGATCTCCTCGCGAACGATTGGCCGCGGACCGACCAGGCTCATATCGCCGGCCAGCACGTTGAACAGTTGCGGCAGCTCGTCGAGGCTGGTCTTGCGCAGGATGCGACCGAGGCGGGTGATCCGCGGGTCGTTCTTCAGCTTGAACGAAGCGGTCCACTCGGCGCGCGCCGCCGGGTTGGCCTCGAGATGCTTTTGCAGCATCTCGCGGGCGCGGATGTGCATGGTGCGGAATTTGAGACAGGGGAAGGGGCGCCCGCGCGCGCCGACGCGGCGGTGACGAAAGATGGCGGGACCGCCGTCGATCTTCACCAGCAGGGCGATCAGCAGCATCAGCGGCAGGCCAAGCAAGATGAGGACGATCGCTCCGACCACGTCGAGGACCCGTTTGGAGGTCTTGTGGCACAGCGGATCCGCGTTCGGCGCCCCGACTACCAGGGGAGCCCAATCGAAGCTGGCATTTTGTTGCGGCGCCAACGCCCGAGACACTTTCATGCTCATCTCTCCGGTGTTTCAGTCCGATGCGCGAAGAGTGCGGGAAGCGGGGGGGAGCCAGGTTTGGAACCGGTCCCCCCGGAGCGAGCGGATGACGCCCAGCGTGGTCGCCATCAGGGCCAGCAGAACCTCGCGACTGCGGATAACCAAAGGCTGGCGGCCGGTCAGCAGGATGGCTAGGCCGAGGCCGCCGACCAGGGCGGCAAGCAGGCCGCTCTGCCAGCCCCGCCAGGCGGTCACGCCGATCACCAGGAACAGGCCGGCCAAACCGGCATGGAGCAAGGACAACCAGCGCAGCAGTTTGTGCGACAGGTATTTGTAGCGCAGCAGCCAGGGCAGCTGCGCCAGCCGCTTCCTGATCAGGCGGTGCACATTGAAGGCCTGGCAGGCGATTCGCACCTTGCGGCGGAACTCGTCGGCACTGTCGGTCGCCGAGGTCTCGCTGGCCAGAACGTCGGCGGCCCGGACCACCCGATGCCCGTCGCACAGGATCGACAACGACAGATAGAAGTCGTCGATGATGTCCTCCGGCGTCGGCCGGTGCAGCGAGCGGCGGATGGCGAAGATCGAGCCGTCGGCGCCGATTACGCCGCCGGTATCGCTTTCCAGCTGCTTGATGGTCTCTTCGGTCCGCCAGTAGGCCGAGCCGACGGCGGCGGTGGGCGTCGAACCGCCGTTGGTGTAGACCAGATGGCCGCAGACGCAGCCCACCGTCGGATCATCGAAATAGGGCCGCAAGCGCCGCAGGCTGTCTTCCGCCATCATCACATTGGCGTCGGAGAACACCACCACATCGGCGCTGCACATGCCGACCAGTCGATTCATCCCAGCCGACTTGCCGCGCCGTTCGGTGGCCACCACCAGACGCAGGCGATCGGCGAAAGGGCGCAGGATCTCGGCCGTGCGGTCGCTGGCGGCGTCGACATAGATCAAGATCTCGACCGGCAGCCCGGCAGCGTCGCGACAGGCCAGGAGATTTGCCACCTTGTCGGCAATCACCGCTTCCTCGTTGTAGGCACAAACGCAAATGGCGAAGGAAGACACCGGCCGGCCGGCACCAGGAACCGGACGGGAACGGGATACCAACTTGAAATAGCGCATGAACGAAAGTGATAGGCGGTATGTCACGAAAGGGTGTGCTGCCGCCGCGAAGAAAAGAGCCGCGGTAATGAAGCATAGGTAGCTGAGCATCACTGTCGCCTCTGCCACAGGTATCGCCCGTTTATACACAGGAGCGGCCGGAACTGTTGTCGACAGAATGGTTGATCCACGGCTGATTAAGTAGATCCGATCCACACCCGATTAGACCTTTCGACCGCTTTGGGGTAGTCGCAGGGAGCAGGGGCGATTCGCCGGATTCCTCTTGCAGCCTCCGGGAAGCACAATGGGGGTGGTGACCTGCCCGATTGCCCCAACCGACCGGCCATTCGTTTGGTCTTTTTCGGGCGTGCCGCAGCGTAAGTTGGCAGCCTGGGCTTTCCGGCGCGGAGTACGGAAGTGGGCGTGCGCGTATCCGTGATGATCGCTGTATTCAATGGCGAGGCCTTCGTTGCCGAAGCGGTTCGTTCGGCACTGGTGCAGACCATGGCCGACATCGAGGTCCTGGTGGCCGACAACGGTTCAACCGATGGCACTTGGTCGGTGCTGCAACGCCTCGCCGGTGAGGACCCGCGGGTCCGGCCGTTGCGCGCCTCGGCTGGGCGCGGGCCGGATGTGGCGCGCAACGCCTGCATGGATCTGGCGGTGGGTGAGTGGCTGGCGGTGCTCGATGCCGACGACGTCATGCACCCGGCCCGGCTCGAGCGGCTGCTGTCCTTCGCCGACCGCCGGGGGGCCCGGGTGGTGGGCGACAACCAGCGTCTGGTCGACCAGCATGGACGGTTCCTCCGTCTGGCGTGGCGACCCGAGGATTTGCCGGCCAAGGTCGACGCGGCGGAGTTCGTGCGGTGGAACCGCTTCGGGCAACGCCGTCAGCCGCTTGGTTACGTGAAGCCGCTGTTTCGTCGCGAATTGGTCGCCAACGGCTTGCGTTACCGGGCGAAGCCGCGGGTGGTCGAGGACTACATGTTCATGTTCGAACTCCTGCGGCAGGAAGCGGCCCTGCACCTCACCGCCGAGCCCCTCTACGACTATTTCCAGATGCCCGGCTCGCTGTCGCACGATTTCCGTGCGAGTGACCTGGCGGACGTTCAGGCGGCCAACCAGCTCCAGCTTGCCGATCCGACCCTGACGCCGCGCCTGCGAGCGGCGCTCAGGGCCCGTCAGAGATCGATCGACGCGGCGTTGGCCCATGCCGGTTTCGTGGCGGCGCTCAAGGCCCGCCGCCTCGACCGCGCCTTTTCCGCGCTGGCGGCACATCCGGCCGCCGTTCCCCTGGTCCTGCGATTCGGGGGCGAAAGCCTGGGCAAACGAGTCCGGCGCCTGCGCGGCAAGGCGGCTGCCGAGCCGGCCGCCGAGCCGGCGGCGGTCGCATTCTTCGGCCAGGATTGCACCGACAACGCGGTGATCCGCCGGATCACCGCCTTTCAGGCGGCCGGTCATCCGGTGCTCGGGCTGACCTTCCGCCGCGAGAAGTTCAACCGCGACTACCAGCCGACCTGGGACAATGTACCGCTCGGCCAGACGAGGGACCGCCATTACCGGGACCGTCTGCACAAGCTGTGGCGGGCCGCCTGGATGATCTTCGGCGAGCGGCATCGGTTGGCGGCGGTGTCGCTGTTCTATGCGCGCAATATCGACATGGCCCTTCTGGCCATGTTCGGCCGCCTGGTCAGCGGGGCCCGCGCCCCCCTGGTTTACGAAGTCCTCGACGTGCAGCGGGCCTTTATCGGCAACCGGTGGCAGGCCCGGCTGCTGCGCTGGGTGGAGCGCCGCATCCTGGCCGCGGCGCAGCTGCTGGTGGTGAGCTCGCCGGGCTTCGTGGACGCCTATTATCTGCCGGTGCAACGCTACGCCGGTGAATGGTTCTTGCTGGAGAACAAGATTCTCGGGGCCCAGTTGCGGGCGATGGGCGAGGCTGGGGCCGATTTGCCCGGGCGCCTGCCGGGGACCGAGGGTCGGTTGGTCATCGGCTGGTTCGGCACCCTTCGCTGTACCCGCAGTCTGGCCTTGCTGGCCGAGATCGCTGCCGCCCTGCCCGACCGGGTGGTGGTCTACCTGCGCGGCTTCCCGACCGAGACCGGCCTCGGGCCTTTTCTCGAGGTGGTCGAACGCCATCCCAACATGATCTATGGCGGCGAATTCTTCAGCCCGCGGGACCTTCCCGCCCTTTATGCCGGGATCGACTTCGCCTGGGGCTTCGACTTCCTCGACGCCGGCGGCAATTCCGACTGGCTGCTCCCCAATCGGCTGTACGACGCCGGCTATTTCCACGTACCGCTGCTCGCCGCCGCCGGCACCCAGACCGGGCGCCGCGTTGCCGAGCTGGGCATGGGACGTTGCTTCGAAGCGCCCTACGGCCCGGCCATCATCGCCTTCCTGAACGACCTGACCGAGGCCGAGAAGGGCGCCTTGAAGGAGCACCTTGCCGCCTTGCCGCGCGCGCTGTTCTGCGAAGAAGACGACACCATCCGCCTGATCCGCCGCCTCCTCTCTCCTGCCGCCGGTGTCAGCGCCGTGCCGTCGGAAACCATGGGCGGCGCCGAATGAGCCGCTGAATCGAGTGGGGCGTTCCAAGCCTGTGAAAAAATTCAGTGGCGCCG
>CAIOJO010000321.1 GCA_903858635.1 uncultured Telmatospirillum sp.
ATCCGAGCCAGTGCCTCCTGCGCAATCGGGTTGGCCTGGGCTTCATTCAGATCGAAGAACTTCCGCCGCGCATGCGCCAGGCAGCCCAGTTCCGTCACCCCCTGGGTGAACAGTGCCTTGTACCCGGAATAGTCGTCCACCATGAGATGGCCTTGCCACTCCGACAGGAAATTCTGCGCATGGCGACCCGCGCGGCTGGTTTGGTAATCGAACACCACGATGGGTGGGCCCGTTTCCAGCACGTTACTGCGGTAAGCCCACAGGTAGGCCCGCTTCGTCTTGCCTTTACCTGCGCATTTCGCTGATGGTGAACACCCGTTTCGGTCGAACGTGAACGGTCGTCGAGGTGGGGTTGCGCGTTGTTCAAATTGTAGCCTGGGTGTTCATGATCGTGTCGGATTGGCACGGCGGAGAGTTATCCATGGCCGCCCGCCAGACTGCGCTTCTCCATAGCAGGCTGGCTGGCGGGCGGCGGTGGGTAACTCGTGTTTAGCGCGTGGTGTCGGGGTTTTCATGTTTTCTGAGGGACTCGCCCTTGAGTTCGAGTTTATGGGCCTGGTGGATGAGGCGATCCAGGATCGCGTCGGCCAGAGTGGGGTCGGCCAGGTAGGCGTGCCAATGTTTGACCGGCACCTGGCTGGTGACGATGGTCGAACGGGTGCCGACGCGATCATCGAGCAGTTCGAGGAGATCGGAACGCGCTGGCTGATCGAGCGGGGTCAGCCCCCAGTCGTCCAGGATGACGACATCCGTTCGCGCCAGTTGAGCCAGGCACTGGCTGAAGCTGCCATCGCCATGGGCGACACGAAGTTCTTCGAAGAGACGTGGCAATCGAACGTACCGTACCGAGAAGCCCTGGCGGCACGCCTGATTTCCCAGTGCGCAGGCCAGCCACGTCTTGCCGCAACCGGTCTTGCCGGTCAGGATCACGTTCTGGGCATTGCGAATCCAGTCGCCGGGAGCCAGGCTGGCGATCAGGCGCCGATCCAGGCTGCGGCTGGCGCGATAGTCGATATCTTCCAGACAGGCGTTCGCGCTCTTCAAGCGGGCGACCTTGAGCAATCGCGCCAGTCGCTTCGAATCGCGCCAAGTCATTTCCCGATCAACCAGCAGGCCGACGCGCTCCTCGAAGGACAGGCTGTCACTGGCGGTGATGGTCAGTTGTTCTTCGAAGGCGTGGGCCATGCCATCGAGCTTGAGGGCGCGTAGTTGGGTCAGGGTATGGTGAGTCATCATCAGGGGTTCTCCAGGTCAGTGGTAATAGTCCGGCCCACGCACGTTGGCGTGTGCGGGCAAGGTCAAGTCGAGTTGCCGAGTACCGGGCAGGGGTTGTTGATCCAGGCCGGCTTTGAGGATGGAGGCCACCGATTTGCGCGACGGTGCACCGATCACGAGCGCCCGGGTGCAGGCGGCTTCCAGGCGGTCGTTGCCGTATTGCTTGGCCAGTGCCAGCAGGCCGAGGCAAGCCCGATAGCCCATCTCTGGATGGGGACGATCGGTCAGCAGATGGCGGACCACGCCGGCGACCGCGACGCCGATCGAGGCTGCCCAGTTCAGGAAACGTCCGGGCGTCCATTCCATGTGCGCGCGGTGGGCCGCCGGCATATGATCGGCGACGGTCGTGTGAGCGCCCTTCCGCGTGTTCTTCGCATGGCTGGCCACCCGCTTGCCGTGGTACAGGATTTCCACGGTGCCGCCAGTGATGCGGGCTTCGACCTCCTGGCGTGCCAGCGCATGCGGAACGCTGTAGTAGTGCCCATCGACATCGACGTGGTAGTCGATATTGACGCGGCAGCGCTTGAAGAAGGCAACTCGGTAGGGCAAGGCCGGCAAAGGTTTCAGCACCGGCCGGTCGAGCCGCTCGAACCATTCCCGGCGATTGCCCGGCAGTTTCTTGAAGGGACGGTTGTTCAGCTCGTCGAGGAGTTCGGCAACGGCGACATTGACCTCGTGCAAGGAGAAGAAACGCCGGTGGCGCAGGCGGGCCAGGATCCAGCGCTCGACGATCTGGACGCTAACTTCGACCTTGGCCTTGTCCTGGGGCTTTCTCGGTCGTGCGGGCAGGATTACCGTGCCGTAGTGGGCGGCGAAGTCGAGCGCAGTCCGGTTGGCCCGTGGCTCGTAGCGATCCGCATCAAGGATCAACGCCTTGGGATTGTCCGGCACGATCAGATCGGTGACGCCGCCGTAATAGGTCAGCGCACCCACCATGCCACCGATCCAATCGACCATGCCTTCGGCGGCCGTGGCACAGGCGTAGGTATAGTTCGAGGCACCAAGGACGGCGACTAAGAAATGGGCGGCGCCGGCCGGTCCGCCTGCCGGATCGAGAATGACCAGTGTCTGGCCGGCAAAGTCGGCAAACAGCTTCTCGCCGGCCCGATGTTCCTGGCGCATGGAGCGCTTGAGTTGGCCGACGTGGTCCCGGTAGAGTTGGCAGAACTGGGTGTAACGGTAGGTCGCGTCAGCCCGGTGGGCTTCGACGTACTCTTCCCAGAGCAGTTGCAAGGTGACGCCCTTGCGCCGCAGTTCGCGATGGATCAAGCCGCAATCGGGAGGCGCTCGTCGTCGCTTCGCCGGCGCCGCCTTGGGACAAAGCCGCGCCTCGATCTGGTCTTCATCCAGGCCGGCTATCGCCGCCCAGATCAGACCCTCGCCTTCGGCCAGGCTGACGAACTTGGAAACCGCCCCCAAGCTGACGCCCAGGGCGGCGACGATCTGTCGATGACTCAGCCCGCAGTCAAGCTTGAGCCGAAGAACTTCCTTGATTCTGCGCATGGGTACTCGCCTTGCCGGCATACCTGCTCCCCGAAAAACTCGGGAGCGTGCCGCCACTGGTTAGCCATGCGCAACCCCTTCCTTCGATTTCTGTCCCTTCCGTTTCGGCACCGTGAACACCTGTTTCGGTCTCGTGAACACCTATTCCGGGAAAACCCGAAAAGCGTTCACGTTCAACCGAAACAGCCGTTCACCATCAACCGAAATCAGTGTTCACGTTCAACCGAAATGACTGTTCACCATCGGCCGAAATACGCACGTAAAGCCACATCAGGGTCTTGAGCGGCTTGGGAATATTCCGTCCGCTTTCATACCTTGATCCGCCTGACTGGGTTACGCCAAATCGCGACCAGAATTCAGATTGATTCAGACCGGACGCGCGGCGAGCTGCCACCACGTCAGCGAGAAGTTTGGATTTCTTCATACACGCCCCTGTATTTGTCCCAACATCTATTGAACCGACACCCGTACAAGATGCACCGGCACCGCATCGTTCCAGAAGGCAGCAACAAACTACTTCTTCTTCGCCGCTTTCTTTCCAGCCACGGCAGCCTTGAAACCCGCACCCGCAGTGAAACGAGGCACCGTGGTAGCTGCAATCTTGAGTTCCTTGCCG
>CAIOJO010000322.1 GCA_903858635.1 uncultured Telmatospirillum sp.
AGCTTCACGGTCGGAACTTTCTCCCGGACTCGCCCGAGGGCCGACAGGTCGACCTTGGCCTCGTCGAAATCGACCAGGACAATCCTGGGAACCAGTCCGGCCCCCAGCTGACCGAGCGCCGCATCGATGCTTTCCGCTTCACCCAGGACGGTGAAGTCGGCGTCGACCAGCAGCGGCTTCAATCCCTCGCGGAACAGTTGGCTGCCATCAATCACCAGGATGTCGACATTGTGCATGGGGGCGCCTCTGCGTGGCCTCGAAATTGCGGACAATTCTCGAATCGGCTGTTGCCAAGGCACACCCATCGAGATGGTCGCCGAGTCTGTCGATATGTGGCGAGTCAATCATCTGAGCATAAGGGGCGGTCGCGGCGCCGAAGGGCTGCCTTGGGTGCCTTTTGGCATCAAAATGGGACACCGAACATCGCCAGTTCCGAGTAGGAAAGATCCCCCGGACGAGGCTGATCCGGCGGCCCATTGAAGTATTTGGGATGGCCATCCGAATAGACGCCGATGAGACCAGGGATCGGGGCATTCGCGTCGAGGATGACCAGGGGGATGCCCCGCCAGGCCAGGAACCTTCCCAGTGTCCCGGCAAACCGAACGAAGTTTTCGATGCTGCGGCAATAGATAAGATACGCGCACAGCAGGCCGCGTTTTCGGCCCAGGGCGAATACGAATGGATGGCAGTCATGCCCAGCATGACAGATCAAGCTTAAGCACCCGTATTCGGCATGGGTCCGCAGCAAGCTGCGTTCGAAGGGTGTCAGCTCGTCGCCTGGGAGAATTTGGGGGGTGACGGTTTCGACGCGGTAGCCGCGCGCGCGGGGGGAAAGCGCCGGAACAGCCACCACTCGCCCGCGGGAGAACTGTTTGTAGCCCTGCGCTTGCAAGATGGCCAGCGTGTTAGGAGCGGGCGAGACGTTGAAGTAGGTGGCAGGTTTATGTTTCAGCGCGCATGAGATGAGCATCGCCGCGAAGGCCCTGTATTCGGGGTCAACGTACCAGCTCGAGACGTTGCATCGAATCCTTGGCGCATTGCCGTCGGCAACGGATGTGAAAATCAGCAGGATCACCCCGACCGGAACGCCGCCGCTCTCCAGGAGATAACCATATTGCGGTAACCCCGACGGGGTTGGGTGCTCCGACAAACGCCGAAAAGCGCTTACCCAAAAGTGGCGGGTGGTGTCCTTACGGAAGCCGCGGCTGAGCAAGTTGATAACTCCCTCTGCATCGGTTGTGCGGATCTTACGACAAAGTACTCTTTGGCGAGAGGAGGGCAGCGGCGACGCAGCTTTATCAAGTTGGGACACTTCCTGCACGGCATTTAATCTCCAAGGAACATTCACATGGCTATCAGATCGGCAGTAATAGAGCAATTCACCCGAGTGGCTGATGAACAGAACAAGACGATTGCAAATTTGTCGGACGAGGTAGTCCTTCTGGATTCTGGATTCGATTCTCTCTGTTTTGCTATTATTGTCGCCCGTCTTGAGGACATGCTGGGAATCGACCCGTTCAGGACGGTTGAGGAGGTGCTGTTCCCCACGACTTTGGGCGAGTTCATCGGCTTATACGAACGCGCGGCAAGATGATGTGCTCGCTCTGGGAGGTGATCGGTGCCGGCAGCGGGCAGTCCGCGCGCCACCTCTGGGATGCCGACACGAGTATCGTTCTGAGCGACCTGCTCGAGGGTACGATCCTCGGTGGTCGGGCTGAGGCCCTGCGGGGGCGTTCGGTGCTGATCGCCACGCGCAGTCAGCTTACGGCGGCGTTGGCGCTGGTCGAACTCGACGGGGTGGCCCGTCGTCTGGTTCTCTGCCCGCCCGACTTGGCGGCCGGGCATGTTCCCGCGGTCATGGCGAGAGCGGCGGTGGACGCCATCCTGTCCGACTTGGACACATCAGATTTCGCGTCCTGCGGCGTCGAGTGCTTTGCTCCCCTTAGCCGCGGGGTCATGCGCGCCGATACCCAACTGCCGAGGGATCAGGCAACCGAATGGGTCCTCCTGACCTCGGGGACGACCGGCATCCCAAAAATGGTCGTGCACAGCTTGTCCGGCCTGACGGGAGCGATCGGGGCCGGCGGCGAGCGGAATCCTTCGCCGATCTGGAGCACGTTCTATGATATCCGCCGTTATGGCGGCCTGCAGGTGCTGCTGCGCGCGCTCATCGATGGCGGCTCGCTCGTCCTGCCTGGCAGCCACGAAGCGCTGGGCGACTTTCTCGCGCGGGCAGGCGCCCATGGCGTCACCCATATCTCCGGCACCCCTTCCCACTGGCGTCGCGCCCTGATGAGCCCGGCTGCCCGCAGGATCGCCCCCCGATATGTTCGGCTCTCGGGCGAGATCGCGGATCAGGCAATCCTCGATAGCCTGCAGGCCTTTTATTTGAACGTTGCGGTGGCCCATGCCTTCGCAACGACCGAGGCTGGCGTCGCCTTCGACGTCGGTGACGGCCTTACGGGTTTTCCCGCGAGCCTGGTGGAGCGGGAAGCTGCCGCCGTGGAGATGAAGGTCGAGGACGGTTCGCTCCGCATCCGCTCGGCGCGGACCGGGTTCCGCTACCTGAGTACCAGCGACCTCCTGAAGGACGAGGACGGCTTTGTCGATACCGGCGACATGGTAGAGCGACGCGGCGATCGCTACCACTTTGTCGGCCGAAGGGACGGCATCATCAATGTCGGCGGTCTGAAAGTGCACCCCGAGGAGGTCGAGGCCGTCATCAATAGCCATTCGCAGGTTCAGATGTCGCTCGTCAGGGCGCGCAAGAACCCGATCACCGGTGCCGTCGTGGTGGCCGAGGTGCTGCTCCGGCCGCAGCGGGACCAAGATGAATCAGCCGTCGAAAGGGGAACATTGATGGGTGAGATTATTGCTGGCTGCCGCCGTGCCTTGGCGCCACACAAGGTTCCGGCAGCCATCCGCTTCGTGCCCTCCCTGGAGGTCGCGGCCTCCGGCAAGTTGGTGCGCGCCGTTGGCTAGCGTCGTCATAACCGGCGCCAGCCGAGGAATCGGGCTTGGCATCGCGCGCAAGCTCGCTGCGACCGGCTACCAGGTCATCGCCGTGGCACGGCAAGCGGGAGATCAGCTCGGCCTCGCAATGGAGGAGGTGGGGCGGCGGCAAAGCGGCGCGCTCCATTTCAGGCCGGCCGACCTCGAGGACATCGCTGCCATTCCCAAGCTGGCGAGGGAGCTGCGGAAGGAGTTCGGATCCCTGCACGGGCTCGTCAACAATGTCGGGATCGGAACGAGCGGGCTCCTGGTCAATATGCATGCCGTTCAGATCGAACGCCTCATCCGGCTGAATATCCTCTCGCCGATCACCTTAACGAAATACGTCGTGCGCTCCATGATGGCTGACGGCGGCGGCCGGATCGTCAATCTTGCTTCGATCGTCAGCTTTGCAGGGTATAACGGGCTTGCCGCCTATGCCGCGACCAAGGCGGCGATGATAGGCTTCACGCGTTCCCTGGCGCGCGAGGTCGGGCCGCGGGGTCTCACTGTCAACGCCGTGGCGCCGGGCTTTATCGATACGGAGATGACCCATGGCCTGGCGCCAATGCAGCGTGAACAGGTTGTGCGGCGGAGCCCGCTGCGCCGCCTCGCCGAGGTGGAAGACGTAGCCAATACCGTCGAGTTCCTTCTTGGCGATGGAGCGCGGAATATCACCGGGACCGTGGTGACGGTGGATGCGGGCGGGACAGCCTAGACCGCATTTCTCGACGGGCGGGCCGACCCATGAACCTGGATATTTTTTCAGTGGGGCGGGCATCTGAGCCTGTGAAAATTCAGAACCTATGGGGGTGCGGCGGCCGCGAGGAAGGTTATCCTTGCGGTCGACCAAGACGAGCGAGGAGCACCCCCATGGTACCGATGTTTGATGCACACCGGCCCGCGGCCGCCTTTGATCACGATAGCACGTTGGTGCTGGCCCTGGAAACGAGCGGCAAGGCCTGGGATTTGGGCGCTGTGGTGCCGGGGGTGAACCGGCGACCGAAGAAGCGTTTCGAACCGCGCGCGGTCGCCGCAATCATGGCGCAGATTGATAAATTGAAGGATGATGCGCTGCGGGCTGGTCGGGCGGTGGCGCGGGTCGTGCTGACCTACGAGGCCGGACGAGACGGCTTCTGGCTGGCACGATACCTGACCGGGCTTGGCATCGAAGTGCACATCATGCAGCCATCGAGCGTTGCCGTCGAACGCAAGGGCCGGCGGGCGAAGACCGACAAGTTGGACCTCGACATGCTGCTGGGGGCGTTTTTGTGCTGGCTGCGGGGAGAGCCGCGGGCCTGCACGATGGTTCGGGTGCCGAGCTTGGCAGAGGAGGACGGCCGCCTTCCGGGACGGTCGCGGGCCGACTTGGTGAAGGACCGTTTGGCCGTTGAAAACCGGATCGGGAACCTTCTCTGCCTGCATGGCATCGTCGACTTCCGGCCGCGGCTCAAGAAGGCGGCCGAGAAGCTGGAGAAGCTGCGCAGCTTCGCCGGCGATGCGTTGCCCCCGAAGATGATGGACGAGCTGCGGCGGTTGATGGCGCTGCATCGCCTGCTCGGCGAACAGATCGCCGCCATCGAAGCGGCCCGCGACCAGGTGGTGACGGTGCCCGATCCGGGTCGCGAGGAACGGATGATTCAGCTGCTGGTCCAGATCTGCGGTCTCGGCATCGAGACCGCCACCGTCCTGGTGCGCGAAGTGTTGTGCCGGCCGTTCAAGGATCGCAGGGCGCTTGCCGGATTTGTCGGCATCACCGGCACGCCGTTCCAAAGCGGCGGAACCGATCGCGACCAGGGCATCAGCAAGGCTGGCCGGCCGCGGGTGCGCGGCGTTCTGCAGCAACTGGCCTGGCGCTGGCCTCGCCATCAGCCCGAGAGCGCCTTGAGCAAATGGTTCGCCGAGCGGACCGGCGGCGTCAAGGGCCGGCTCCGCAATGTCATGGCGGTGGCGCTGGCGCGCAAGCTGCTGGTGGCGTTGTGGCGCTATGTTGAAACCGGCGTGGTGCCCGAAGGCGTCCGCCTGGCCGCCGCGTAACCGGGACGACGTGCGCGAGGAAGGTAAAGACATCCGGACCCAGGCGAGAAGCGTTCGATGCTGACGCCTGAAACCAACCAAGGTGGGCAGGGTGCCGTGCGCCACTGTGGCTGCAAGACGCCGCTATTCAGAATGGTCCTGCCCCCTTGGTCCCCCAATTGCCCTTCGACGAATAAGGCTTCATGGTTCGGAGCGTTGCGACACTCCACCGAATACGAGTTTGCGGGCCACGGTTGGTCCGAGCGAAGGGGGACCGCCTTGGATCGGAATCAGGCCGTCGGGATCGATCGGACGCCCAGACCGAATGTCATCCTGCCGACTTCGACTTTGGACCTTGACAACAAAACCCTCATACGAGTGGCGCCGGCTTCCAGCCGGCGTGCCGGCGAAGCCGGC
>CAIOJO010000323.1 GCA_903858635.1 uncultured Telmatospirillum sp.
CGGCGGCCTCGGCAGCATCGGTGGCGCCCTCTTGGGCGGCGTCCTGATCGGCGTCTCCGAAGTGCTGGCCGGCTACGCGCTGATGCCGTCGATGAAGAGCATGTTCAGCTTCGGCATCCTGATCCTGGTGCTGCTGCTGCGGCCGCAGGGCCTGCTGGGAGCGCGGCGGTGAAGCAGTCCCTGGCCCTGTTGCTGCTGCTCGCCGCTTTCGCCGCGGCGCCCCTGGTGGCCAGCCCCTATCTGCTGTCGGTGCTGGTGGTGGTCCTCTACTACGCCTATCTGGGCCAGGCCTGGAACATCATGATGGGCTTTGCCGGACAGTTGTCGCTCGGCCATACCCTCTATGTCGGCCTCGGCGCCTATGCGTCGGCGGCATTGTTCGTCCGGTTCGGGGTCCCGGCGGCGATCGGCCTGTGGGCCGGCGTCCTGGTCGCCATGCTGGCCGGGGCGGCGGTCGGCAGCTTGAGCTTCCGGTTCGGACTGAAGGGTGTCTATTTTGCCCTGCTGACCATCGCCTTCGCCGAGTTCACCCGTATCCTGTTCCAGCATCTGCCCGGGTTGGGCGGCACCGGTGGCCTGTTCCTGCCGGTGGCCGAACGGAGCGGGGTCCACCTGCTGACGCTGCGCGGCAGCCCGGCGATGTTCTACTATGTCGCCCTGGCGAT
Organism: uncultured Telmatospirillum sp.; assembly: GCA_903858635.1. Lineage (GTDB taxonomy): Bacteria > Pseudomonadota > Alphaproteobacteria > Rhodospirillales > Magnetospirillaceae > DUZF01. The sequence continues at coordinate 666 of CAIOJO010000323.1, forward strand.
GACGGCGGGCATCTTCCTCTTGTGCCGCTTCCTGCTGGCCAGCCCGATCGGCTACCGCTGGCGGGCGCTGCGCGAAGACCAGGAGGCGGCCCAGGCGCTCGGCATCAACATCTTCCGCAGCAAGCTGGCGGCGGTCACCCTGTCGGCCGGGCTCACCGCCCTGGGCGGGGTCTTCTTCGCCTTCTATTACAACGCCCTGTTCCCCGATCAGGCGTTCGGCATGCCGCGCTCGATCGAGATCATCCTCGGTCCCATCGTCGGCGGCCTGGGAACCCTGTTCGGGCCGATCCTCGGCGCCATCATCCTCACCCCGCTCGGCGAGACCATCACCTGGGCCACCGAAGCCCTGGGCTTCAAGGCGGCAGGGATCAAGCAACTGTTCTACGGACTGTCGCTGCTGGCTATCATCAAGTTCCTGCCCGACGGCGTATGGCCCCGCCTCAAGCGCCTGCTGCGCTGGGACGCCGACAACGACGACGGCGATGGCGACGAAGGGGCCGCCCGATGATCCCGCCGCTGTTGCAGGTCGAAGCGGTGTCCAAGCGCTTCCGTGGATTGCAGGCCATCGACGGGGTCTCATTCGAGGTGGCGAACGGCGAGATCGTCGCCCTGATCGGCCCCAACGGCGCCGGCAAGACCACCCTGTTCAATATGATCGCCGGGGTGTTCCCACCCGACCAGGGGCGCATCGCGCTGGGGGGCGGCGACCTGGTCGGCCTCCGTCCGGACCAGGTCTGCAAGGCCGGGGTGGGCCGCACCTTCCAACTGGTCAAGCCGTTCGCCAATCTGTCGGTCGAGGACAATGTGGTGGTCGGCGCGCTGCACGCGGTGACCAAGGTCGCACCGGCGCGGCGCCTGGCCCGCGAGGTCCTCGATCTGGTCGGCCTGGCCGAAAAGCGGGGCCGCCCGGCCCGCAGCCTGACCCTGCCCGACCGCAAATGCCTCGAGGTCGCCCGCGCCCTGGCGACCCGGCCGCGCCTGCTGCTGCTGGACGAGGTGATGGCGGGGCTGCGCCCGGCCGAGACCGACCGCATGGTGGGCATCTTCCAGCGTCTCAATCGCGACGCCGGCCTCACCATCCTGCTCATCGAGCATGTGATGCGGGCGGTGATGGCGTTGTCGCACCGGGTGGTGGTGATCAACACCGGCAAGCTGGTCTGCACCGGAACGCCGGCCGAGGTGGTGCGGGACCCCCGAGTCCTCGAATGCTATCTGGGCGAGGACACTGTTTGATGCTGGTCATCCGCGATCTCGACCTGTTCTATGGCGATGCCCAGGCCTTGGCCGGCGTCTCGCTGGTGGTGCCCCAAGGCAGCATCACCGCGGTGATCGGGGCCAACGGCGCCGGCAAGACCTCGTTGATCCGCACCATCGCCGGCATGGCGAAACCGGCGGGCGGGCGCATCCTGTTCGACGGCGTCGACATCACCGGCTGGCCCAGCCACAAGGTGTGCAATCTGGGCCTCGGCCAGGTGGCCGAGGGCCGGCAAATCTTCCCCAACATGACGGTGACGGAAAACCTCGAACTGGGTGCCATGATTCCGCGCGGCCGCAAGGCCGCCGCCGCCACCCTCCAGCGCGTTTACCAGACCTTTCCCCGGTTGTTGGAACGGCGTGACCAGATGGCCGGCACCCTGTCGGGAGGCGAGCAGCAGATGCTGGCAATCGGCCGCTGCCTGATGGGGCAACCGCGCCTGATCATGTTCGACGAGCCGTCCTTGGGTCTCAGTCCGGCCATGGTCAAGGAGGTGTTCGCCATCATCCAGCGACTGCATGCCGAAGGCTTGACGGTGGTCCTGGTGGAACAGAACGTCGCGGTATCGCTGAAGATGGCGGATCACGCCTGCGTGCTGGAGAACGGCCATGTTGCCATCGAAGGCAGCGGCGCCCTGCTGCTGGAGGACGACCGGGTGCGCAAGGCCTATCTCGGACTGTAGCCTGGATTTCTCATCGTTTGGCGGGGGCCGCCGGTTCCGTCGGCTTGCGGTCGCGATCGGCGACCACCTCTTGCCAGGCCGGACCTTCGTAGACCGTCTCGATCCGTCCCAGCTCCCCATCCTTGCTGGCCGCCAGCTGCATCACCACGCCACCATCGTCGGTGCGCCAACGCGCCGCGTAGGAGCCGCAGCCGTCGGACGCCAGGCAGCGGTAGAAATGGCCGGTGTCGAGCATTTCCTCGGACAGGAAACGTGGCCGGCCATAGATCTCGGTCAGTTTGGCCTTGATCTGCTGAAACAGGGCGATGCCTTTCGCCCCCGCCGGGTCGTTGTCGATATCCTTGGACAGCCAGACGATGCGCTGCAGGCCGAGCTGCCGGTGGACGACCATCAGCACGCTGTCGGTCTCGGCCGGCAACGGACGAAGATTGCGCGCCACGACGAGCAACGACTTTCCGTCGTCCTTTTGCACCTGGCCGATCACCTCCTTGGTGCTGAGGTAGTCGAGCTGGTCCCCCCAATGCAGGCCGAACGGAACCTCGTCGGCCCAAGCAACGGCCGCCGGCACGATCGCCACGACCAACGACAACAACAAACGCCGCACCCGCATTCTCTCTCTCCCCCTTAGGCGCCACTCTAGCCGGGTTGCCTTTCCCCATTATGGCCGATTGGTAACGCCCCGTATCAGCCGGCCATCGGCGTGATTGCGCCGGTCCAAATGCCCAACAACTCGAGGGCGCCGAACAGGATGATCGCCATCGCCCCGGCCAGGCCCGCCGCCATCCTGACCCGTTCGGCCAATACCCGCCGCTCGCGGCCGATCCTGGCGAGCGAACGATGCACCCCCAGGCTGGCCAAGCTGACCACCGAAACGGTGATGGCGACACCCAGGCCCATGGCGAAGGTGGCAACGATGCCGATCGGGTAGATGGCATTGGCCAAGGTGAACAACAGCACCAGGATGGCTCCCGAACAGGGCCGTAGCCCGACCGCGGCCCCGGTCAGCAGGGCCTTGCTCAACTCGGCCCGGGGCGGGGGATGGTGGCAGTCCGGCCCGTGGACATGTTCATCTCCGTGTCCGCGATGGTCATGGTCGGGCTCATCGGCATGATCGCAGCAGACGCGACGGGTCACCGTGCCCCAGGCCATCCATAGGCCCAGCCCGGTGATGACGCCGTAACTGACCGTCTCCAGGGTGGCGGCGTAGGACAGCAGCCGGCCGCTGCCCATCTCGAGCATGGCGGCCAACAGACTGACCAGCAGGACGGCCGACAACGCCTGGACCAGCGCCGCCGCCCCGCTCATCGCGAAGCCGTGCAGCAGGCGAGCCCGCCGGGTCAGGAAATAGCTGCCGACCACGACCTTGCCGTGACCGGGACCGACGGCGTGGAAAACACCGTAGAGGAAGGAGATGAGGACGATGGCGATGGCCGGCCGCCACGAGCTGCCCTCCTTGACCAGCCGAAGCTGGCCGCGCAGTTCGCTGTTGAGCCTGTTCTGCAGGACCAGCGCCCGGCCGACGATCTCCTGCAGCGGAGCCGGCAAAGAGCCGCGAGACGCCGGACGCGACAGGATGGGCGCCGCCGACTCGGCCGGTGGGCCGCCGTCGGCGCGGCCGAACATGTCGGCCACCGCCGGACTGGCGCCGACGAGAAAGATGGCGAACGCCAAAGCCAGGCAACCGCGCAATGTCATGCCACCTCTCAGCATGTGATCTCGACCACCTTGGGGATGACCGAACCGAAGTAGATCTTATGGTCCTTGTCGTCGATCACCCGGGCCTTGCAGCCTGCCGAGCCATCGCCTTCGACCCGCGCCGCCTGCCCCTGGGCGGGACCGACATCGACGTAATAAGTGTCGTCCCAGACCCCGACCCGCAGTGATGCCGCTCTGGGATCGAGGGGTACCGCCAACGGCAGGGTAAAGCTGTAGGCAAGCTTGGCGCCATCCATGCGGGCCAGGAACGAACTGACCTGCTTGCCCAGCCCGATCACCTTGCCGCCCGACCAGACATGGGTGAAATAGGAATAATTGGCGAGGTTGGAAAACGCCTTCTCCTGCAACTGCACCACCTCGACCTGGGTCAGCGGCTTCGGCACCGCCGCCGCCATCCCCTTGGTCTTGCGCACTTCCGACAGGGCCTCGACGGTGAACTCCTCGTCGAACCACCACTCTTCACGCAACGCGGTGACCTGGCCATGATCGAACAGGGCGGTGACGATGGTATCCACCCAAACATGGGGATGCGCTTCGGCGACGCCACCCGTGGACAGCAGGGTCAGGAAGGCGGCGACGACGCGACTGAGGGGCTGAGGCAGCATATCCACTCGGGCTGAGCAACGGCCCGCGCCGTTGCGAGGCGTCCGTCCTAACATCTGGGGCGTCAAAATGCCAGTGACGCGAGGGGAGTGGTCGGCTTGCAATCCATTACGTTATAACATAACATTTTCTCTGCCGAGGCGGATGGATTGGAGGCGACCGAGATGGCCATTGGACCAAAGCTATTGGCGGCACTGTTGCTCCTGGTGACTCCCGCCACCGGCTGGGCTACCGGCCCCGTCAAGGTGGTGGCCACCGTCAGCATCCTCGGCGACATGGTCCATCAGGTGGGCGACGCCGCCGTCGAGGTTACCACCCTGGTCGGCCCGGGCAACGACGCCCATGTCTACCAGCCGACCCCGGCCGACGCCAAGGCGCTGGCCGCGGCCGATCTGGTGGTGGTCAACGGCCTCGGCCTGGAAGGCTGGCTCGACCGGCTGATCCAGGCCTCCGGCACCAAGGCGCCGATAATCGTGGCCAGCCGCGGCGTGCAGCCGCAGACCATGCAGGACGGCGATACGGAAAAGCCGAAGCTGGTCACCGACCCGCATGCCTGGCAAAACCCGGCGAACGGCCGAATCTATGTCGGCAACTTGGCCGAGGCCTTGGCCAACACTGACCCGGCCCATGCGGCCGGCTACCGGCAGCGGGCGCAGGCCTACAGCCAGGAACTGGCGGCCCTCGACGGCTGGGTTCGCCAGCAGATCGACCAGGTGCCGGCGGCCAAACGCAAGATCATCACCACCCATGACGCCTTCGGCTATTTCGGCAAGGCCTACGGGGTGACCTTCCTGGCGCCGGAAGGCATCAGCACCGACAGCGAGCCCACCGCCGCCGGCCTCGGCCGCCTGGCCAAGCAGATCAAGAAGGAACAGATCCGGGCGCTGTTCATCGAGAGCATGACCGACCCCCGGCTGATGCAGACCTTGGCCCGCGAAAGCGGCGCCGTGGTGGGCGGCACCGTCTATTCCGATTCGCCGTCCCCTCCCGGCGGCCCGGCCGACAGCTATGTGAAGATGTTCCGGCACAATGTCGCCGCCTTCGTCGCCGCCATGCAGCAGAACTGGGGGATGTCCCGGTCGATGTTGAAATTGGAGGGCAGGCGTTGCTCACCTTGAGCCTGTAGGCTCGGGGTGTCGAATCCGCAAAGGAGAGCAACGCCATGAAGAAATCTACCACATTGGCCGCCGTCGTTCCGGCGA
>CAIOJO010000324.1 GCA_903858635.1 uncultured Telmatospirillum sp.
ACGGCGTCTTTCAGGCCCTTGCCGGCCTTGAACTTCGGCTGCTTCGACGCCGGAATGGAAATCTTCTGCCCGGTCCGGGGATTACGACCCTCGGACTTGGCGCGCTGAGCGACATTGAAAGTCCCGAAGCCGACCAACCGGACCTCGTCCCCCTTCTTCAGAGCATCGGTAATAGCCGCGAACACGCCGTCAACAGCTTTCGCAGCATCAGCCTTAGACAGACCAGCAGCGCTCGCTACCACAGTCACCAGATCGTTCTTATTCACTTGAGGGCCCCCTTCCTGAAAACTACAAGTTATAGCCAGTCAAAACCGAACTACCAAAAATAGATGCGCTCAGTCTAGAACGGCTGTCCGAGGCACGTCAACCGAAGAAGCGCGGCCTTTCCCAGCTTTTCCGCCAAATCGCCGAGATTTTGCAGCAACACCGCCATTTTCCCCAAAAAAACGAGGGTCGCCGCGTCCTCGCGCCGACCCTCGCTGTCCCACAGTCACCGACTCAATGGGTGATGACACCCACCTCCTCTTCTTTCGGCTCGGCCTTGACCGGTGTCATCGGCTCCTGATCGGGATCCCACTGGATGGGCACCAGCGGCCCGGTCAATGCGTTGCGCAGAAGCTCGTCCACCGTGCCGACGGGAATGACCTTCATTCCCCGTTTCACATTGTCGGGAATCTCGGCCAGGTCCTTCTCGTTGTCCTTGGGAATCAGCACCGTCTTGATGCCGCCCCGCAACGCCGCCAGCAGTTTTTCCTTCAACCCGCCGATCGGCAGGACACGGCCGCGCAGGGTGATCTCACCGGTCATGGCGACGTCTTTGCGCACCGGGATCCCGGTCAGCACCGAGACGATCGCAGTGCACATGGCGACGCCGGCCGACGGCCCATCCTTGGGGGTCGCCCCCTCGGGCACATGGACATGGATGTCGCGCTTCTCGAAGACCGACGGCTTGATGCCGAAATTGACGGAGCGGGCGCGCACGTAAGAGCGGGCCGCCTGAACCGATTCCTGCATCACGTCGCCCAGCTTGCCGGTGTGGGAGAACACCCCCTTGCCCGGCATCGACACCGCCTCGATCGACAACAGCTCGCCGCCGACCTCGGTCCAGGCCAAACCGGTGACGACGCCGATCAGATCCTCGAGCTCGGCCTCGCCGTAACGGAACCGCCGAATGCCGGCGAACTTCTCGAGGTTCTTGCGGGTGACCGCCACCTTGGTGGCACCCTCACCCTTGGTAAGGATTTCCTTGGTCGCCTTGCGGGCCAGGTTGGCGATCTCGCGCTCCAGGTTGCGGACCCCCGATTCCCGCGTGTAGTAACGGATCAGGTCCTTCAACGCGTCATCCGAGATCGACCACTCGCCCTTTCTCAGTCCGGCCGCCTTGATCTGCTTGTCGAGCAGATGCCGACGGGCGATCTCCACCTTTTCGTCCTCGGTATAGCCGGAGATGCGGATGATCTCCATGCGATCGAGCAACGGCTGCGGCATGCGCAGCGTGTTGGCGGTGGTGACGAACATGACGTCCGACAGGTCGTAGTCAACCTCGAGATAATGGTCGCTGAAATTGACGTTCTGTTCCGGATCCAGCACTTCCAGCAGGGCCGAAGCCGGGTCGCCGCGCCAATCGGCGCCCAGTTTGTCCACCTCGTCGAGAAGGAACAGCGGGTTCGACGACTTCGCCTTCTTCATGCCCTGAATGATCTTGCCCGGCATCGAGCCGATATAGGTGCGCCGGTGCCCGCGGATCTCCGATTCGTCTCGGACGCCGCCCAGCGATACCCGGACGAAATTGCGCCCGGTGGCGCGCGCCATCGAACGGCCCAGCGAAGTCTTGCCGACGCCGGGCGGACCGACCAGGCAAAGGATCGGGCCTTTCACCTTCACCGTGCGCTGTTGCACGGCAAGGTATTCCAGGATGCGCTCCTTGACCTTCTCCAGGGCGTAATGGTCGGCATTGAGCACGGCCTCGGCCAGCTTGACGTCGCGCTTGATCTTGGTCCGCTTGCGCCACGGAATGGTCAGCAGCCAATCGAGATAATTGCGCACCACCGTCGCTTCGGCCGACATCGGGCTCATGCTGCGCAGCTTCTTCAGCTCGCCCAGGGCCTTCTCGCGAGCCTCCTTCGACAGCCGCGTCTTGTTGATGCGCTCCTCGATCTCGGCCGATTCGTCGCGGCCGTCCTCGGTTTCGCCGAGTTCCTTCTGGATCGCCTTCAGCTGTTCGTTCAGGTAGTACTCGCGCTGCGTCTTTTCCATCTGCCGCTTGACGCGGTTGCGGATCTTCTTCTCCACCTGGAGCACGCCGATTTCGGCCTCCATGTAGGAATAGACCCGTTCCAGCCGCTCGGAAACGGTCTCGATCTCAAGCAGTTCCTGCTTTTCCGAGATCTTGAGCTGCAGATGCGACGCCACGGTATCGGCCAGCTTGCCGGGATCCTCGATCTGGTTGATCGACACCAGCACTTCCGGCGGAATCTTCTTGTTCAGCTTGATGTACTGCTCGAACTGGGCCACCACCGAACGCGACAAGGCCTCCAGTTCCTGGAGATCGCCCGGCTTCTCGCCGATCACCTCGCCATAGGCCTGAAAGAATGCCTCATTCTCGGTGAAGCTGTTGATGCGGGCACGTTGCCCACCTTCGACCAGCACCTTGACCGTCCCATCGGGCAGCTTCAGCAGCTGCAGGACGGTGCTGACCGTGCCCACCTTGTAGATATCGTCCGGCGTCGGATCGTCCTGTGCGGCATTCTTCTGCGCCACCAGAAGAATCTGCTTATCCTCCTTCATGACGTCCTCAAGGGCGCGAACAGACTTTTCGCGGCCCACGAACAGCGGGACGATCATGTGGGGAAAGACGACGATGTCACGGAGCGGAAGTACGGGAAAGACGTCTCCGCGCGCTAGCTCAACCATGCTACCTCTTTTTCATGAAGTCCGGGCAAAGCCGGACAACCCTGTCGCAGTGTCCAGCTTAAACTTCGGTGCCATTCCACCTTAGGTCAAGGGGGGCATCGCTCAGGCGCTGGATCCGATATCTTCGCGACGATCGGCATAGATGTAGAGAGGCACGGCGCGACCCTCTGCCACTTCGCCATTGATCACCACTTCTTCGACCCCGTCGAGGCCGGGCAGGTCGAACATCGTATCGAGAAGAATGGTTTCCATGATCGACCGCAACCCGCGGGCCCCGGTCTTGCGAAGAATGGCTTTCTGCGCGATGGTCTTCAGCGCCTCTTCGGTGAAATTGAGACGCACGTCCTCCATCTCGAACAACCTCTGGTACTGCTTCACCAGCGCGTTCTTCGGCTTCGACAGGATGTCGACCAGCGCCGACTCGTCCAGATCGCTCAAGGTGGCGATGACCGGCAAGCGGCCGACGAATTCGGGAATCAGGCCGAACTTCAACAGGTCTTCGGGCTCCACCTCGCGCAGGATATCCCCGGTCGAACGTTCGTCCGGTCCGCGCACATCGGCGCCGAAACCAATCGACGTGCCCTTGCCGCGGGCGCCGATGATCTTCTCCAGCCCGGAGAAGGCGCCGCCGCAGATGAACAGGATGTTGGTGGTGTCAACCTGCAGGAATTCCTGCTGCGGATGCTTGCGGCCGCCCTGCGGCGGTACCGAGGCGACCGTACCCTCCATGATCTTCAGGAGAGCCTGCTGCACGCCTTCACCCGACACGTCACGGGTGATCGAGGGGTTGTCCGACTTGCGGCTGATCTTGTCGACCTCGTCGATATAGACGATGCCGCGCTGCGCCCGCTCGACATTGTAGTCGGCCGCCTGCAGCAGCTTGAGGATGATGTTCTCGACATCCTCGCCGACATAGCCTGCCTCGGTAAGCGTGGTGGCGTCGGCCATGGTGAACGGCACGTCGAGGATGCGGGCCAAGGTCTGGGCCAGCAAGGTCTTGCCGCAGCCGGTCGGGCCCACCAGCAGGATGTTGGATTTGGCGATCTCGATATCGGGATTCTTGCCCCCGTGACCGAGCCGTTTGTAATGATTGTGCACGGCCACCGACAGCACGCGCTTCGCATGCTGCTGGCCGATGACGTAGTCGTCGAGCACGGCGCAAATGTCACGTGGGGTCGGCACGCCATCCCGCGAGCGCACGAGATGGGTCTTGTGCTCCTCGCGGATGATGTCCATGCACAGCTCGACGCATTCATCGCAGATGAATACCGTCGGCCCAGCGATCAGCTTGCGCACCTCGTGCTGACTCTTTCCGCAGAAAGAGCAGTAGAGCGTGTTTTTCGAGTCGCCGCCGGTGGACTTGGTCATCGCTTCTCCCTGGAGTGGAGCGGCCGTTGAATGATCATGTTAGCCCGTCGCGCCGCCGCCAGACAATGCCAAATCTCGCCGCCGCCCAATGGTCCGCCGGCTGGACCGGCGATCTTTGGTGATAGCGGACCGCGCAAGGCGGCTTTCCCGAGTGGCCTCCCGCGACACGGGCCCCCGTTCGTCTGGGCGCCCGCGTCATCCGGCAAGCGAAATCTTCGAGCGCAGGTCAAGCGGCGGCCGAGGATTCCGATAGCGGCGGACGGGTGCTCACAACCTCGTCAATCAGGCCAAACTCCTTGGCCTCAGCCGCTGTCAAATACTTGTCCCGTTCCATGGCCCGCTCGATGACGTCGAGCCCCTGGCCAGTGTGGTGGACATAGATATTGTTGAGTCTGGCCCTGAGCGCAAGGATCTCGCGGGCCTGGATCTCGATGTCGGTGGCCTGCCCCTGCGCCCCGCCCGACGGCTGGTGCACCATGATCCGGGCATTGGGCAGCGAATAACGCTTGCCCGCGGCGCCGGCGGCCAACAGCAGCGAGCCCATGGAAGCGGCCTGGCCGATGCATACGGTGGACACCGGAGGCCGGATGTATTGCATGGTGTCGTAGATGGCCAGCCCCGACGTCACCACCCCACCCGGCGAGTTGATGTAGAACGAGATGTCCTTGCTCGGGTTCTCGGACTCGAGGAACAGCAGCTGGGCGCAGATCAAGGCCGAAGCCTGGTCGAACACCTCGCCGGTGAGGAAGATGATCCGCTCCTTGAGCAGGCGCGAATAGATGTCATAAGCCCGCTCGCCCCGGTTGGTTTGCTCGACCACCATGGGGACCAGCGTGTTCATGTAAAGCTCGATGGGATCGCGGTCTCTCGTCATCCGTTTTGGTCCCTTTCCGTCCCCTTTGGCGCATCCCCAGTCATGTCAGGCCTCGGTGGCCTTCTTTTTCGCGGCCCGCTTCTTCGGCTTGGCTTCGTCGGCGGCCGACGCGGCCGGTGCGGCCTCGGGATCCTGCTGCAGCTCCTCGAGCGACACCTTCTTCTCGGTGACCTTAGCCAATTCGAGGATGAAGTCGATAACCTTCTCCTCGAAGATGGGCGCCTTCAGGTTGTTCATCGCGTCAGGATTTTTCTGATAGTACTGGAACACCAGCTGTTCCTGCCCGGGGAACTTGCGAGCCTCGGCCACCACCGCGCGGTTCAGATCCTCTTGCGCGATGGTGATATTGTTCTGCCGGGCCACCTCGGACAGCAGCAGGCCAAGCCGCACGCGGCGGTCGGCGATGGCGCGGTACTCGGCCTTCAGATCGTCGTCGCTCTTGCCCTGATCCGCCGGGTCGAGTCGCCCCTGCTCGCGATCCTGTTCCAGCTGCTTCCAGATGCCATCGAACTCGAAGTCCACCATGCCCTGCGGCACCGGAAATTCGTGATGCGTCGCCAACTGGTCCAGCAGCGCACGTTTCACATGCGCCCGCGACAGACCGGCGTAGTCACGCTCGATCTCGTCCTTCACGGCCTTCTTCAAGGCTTCCAGGTCGTCCAGGCCGAGTTCCTTGGCCAGGGCGTCGTCGACGGTCGCCGGGACCGGCTGTCGCAGCTCGGTCACCTTCACCTCGAACTCGACTTCCTTGCCGGCGAGATGGTCGGCGCCGTAATCGGCCGGAAAGTTTACCTTCACCACCCGGTCGTCACCGCTCTTGGCGCCGACGAGTTGGTCCTCGAACCCCGGGATGAAGGTGTTCGAGCCGAGCTTCAGGGAATAGCCCTCGGCCTTGCCACCGTCGAAGGGCTCGCCGTCCAGCTTGCCGAGGAAGTTGATGACCACCACGTCGCCCGACTTGGCGGCATGCTTCTTCGGCGCCTCCTCGGTCTTCTCGCGACCGGCGGCAATGCGCTGCAAGGCCTCGTCGAGAATCGCGTCGGTGACCTCGGCCACCGGCTTCTCGAGGGTCAGGCCGCCAAATTCCATGATCGCCACATCGGGCAGGGCTTCCACCGCCACGGTGAATTCCAGGTCGCCGCCTTCCTTGAACGAGGTGATCTCGATCTTCGGCTGCAGCGCCGGACGCAGTTTGTGTTCGTCCATCGCATGGCGGGTCGCGTCATTGACCGCGCTTTCGACCACCTCGCCCATCACCGAGGGACCGTATTTCTTGCGCAGCAGGCCCATCGGCACTTTGCCCGGGCGGAAACCCGGAATGCGCGCGTTGCGGCCAACTTCGACAAGCCTTGTCTGAATCTGCTCTTCCAGATGGCCGGCGGGAATGACGACCTTGAATTCGTGCTTCAGGCCATCTGCATTTGTTTGAGTTACCTGCATTGAAATCTCTGCCAATCGAAAACGACAATATCGACCGCGATGGTCGGCTTTGCAACCGGCGCCGCGGGAATTCCGAGCCAGGGAAACCACCATGCCTCGAAAACCTGCCTACCGGGCCGGTGGTGCGGGCGAAGGGATTTGAACCCCCATGGCGTAAGCCGCTGGAACCTAAATCCAGTGTGTCTACCAGTTCCACCACGCCCGCGAGCTGGGCCCCTCGGAAACGCCGCCCATCGCAAAATGAGCCACGCCAATTCGGCCGCCGACCCGGCCAGCCGGACGAAGCGGATGTCTATAGCACAGACCTTTCGGCCGAAACAGGGCAAAACCCCGCCGCACACCTTTCGGTGCGATAGGGTCTTAAGCCCCCTTACAGGCGTTACGGTACCTTGCCTCTCGGCGGGGCAGTGACGACCAAGATTTAGCCAAAGGGGATAGAGCCGGGCATCGCCAGCCGGGCCAAGAAACGGTCAGGAAACCTGCCGAATCCTCGCCGCCAGCATCCGCACAACCGAGGCGGCGGAGTGAGCATTGGATATCACCACGGAGACACGGAGGTCACGGAGCCGGCCCCAGACCAATGGCTAGTTCACTTCATCGTCATCCCCGCGAAGGCGGGGATGACGACTTTGGCAACTCTGTGCCAGATCTACTCCGTGTTCTCCGTGTCTCCGAGGTGTCTTTACCAAGATTCTCGCCGGCAGGAAGCCGGGCGCTCCGGTGGGCTATTCCTTCGCCAGGCCACGAATCGCCGACGAGGCGGCGATGCGGCCCTGGCCGGTGTAGCTCTCGTGATTGGCCTCGATCTCGGACAGCTTGTAGAGGTAGTTGATCATCACCCCGGCCGACTGGCTCAAACCCTTGGCCGAGGTGTCGGCCAGCCAGTTCAGGCGCTCCATGCGGGCCCCGTTCGACAGGTGGAAATGCGCCACCGGATCGAGTGCCCGGCCACCACCCGATCGTTTCTCGGTCAGGTAGCGGGCACAGAGCCGCATCAGCGGCCCCTTGAGGGCCTCGGCCAGCGCGGCGTCGTCGACCCAGGGCTCGGCGAGGATCGTCTTCAGGCTATCGCCGCCGCCGTTGCCGGCACGGGCCGCCTTGATCTGACGCTGTTCGACGGCACTCAGCACCGTATCTTCGGCCTGGGCCAGTTGCTGCTCGAGCCAGGGCCGGAAGCCGGGAATTGGCGACAAGGTGGCGAAGGTCTTCAAATTGGGGAATTCGGGAGTCAGGCTGTCGACCACCCGCTTGATCAGGAAATTGCCGAAACTGATGCCGACAAGCCCTTTCTGGGCGTTGCTGATGGAATAGAAGATGGCCGTATCGGCCTTTGCCGGATCGCCGACCGGAGCCTGTTCGTCGAGCAATTCATGGATGTTGCCGGCCATGCCGCGGACCAGCGCCACCTCGACGAAGATCAACGGTTCGTCGGGCATCCGCGGATGGAAGAAGGCATACAGCCGGCGATCGGAATCCAGTCGGTTCTTGAGGTCCTGCCAGCCCTGGATGGCATGCACGGCCTCGTAGGTCATGATCTTCTCGAGCACCAGCGCCGGCGATCGCCAGGTGATGCGCTGCAATTCGAGAAAGCCGACGTCGAACCAGGCCGCCAGCAGGTCCTTGAGGTCGGTTTCCAGCCCCTGCATGGCCGGGTGCTCTCTGACCAGCCCCAGCATTTCGGCCCGCATATCGACCAGGAACTTGACCCCTTCGGGCAACCCGTTGAATTGGGTCAACAGCCGCAAGCGCGGGCTTTCCAAGGCCCCTCGCAAGGCTTGCTCGGCCACCCGCCGCGCCCCCGGCCCGGCGGCCGCTCGGACCAGCGCCATCGCCGCATCGACCCGCGTCGGCTCGGTGCCGAACTCGTCGGCCAGGATGCGCAGGAAATTGCCGCGCCCCTCGCCATTAAGCTCCAGATAGGAACGCCCCAAGGCGGCGGCCCGCGCCCGGGCCGAGACCTCGCCGCCGCGGCCCTGCAGGCAGTCGCGCATCTGGGTGCGCAGAATTTCGGCGTCGTCGGCCGGCAGTTCGGGGGCGATTCGCGGCGTCCCGCCCAACGACGAAGCAATGTCGCGCCACAGGCCGCGCAAGCTGCGCAATCGGTCGCGGAACCCCTGCCCGACCGACTGGGTGACGCCGCCATTCTGCTTTGCTTCTTCCATGAAGGGCTCCGCCGAGACGAGAGGAGATCCAAGGGCCCGTGGATGAATTACTGCTTCCTTTCGTCATCCCCGCGAAAGCGGGGATGACGAGTTGATTCACTTATTTCCGAACAGGTCCTAAGTCCAGACTTTGCCCGGCTGTGCCGCCCGGGGCGAGCGGCCGTTCGCCCTAGCCCGCAAGTCGCGCCATACCGCCGGCAGACAATCGAGCAGATCCTCGGCGATCAGGCCCGGACCGAAGGCGGTCGCGGCGGCGCCATGCATCCAGGCGCCGGCGCAGGCCGCCTCGAAGCTTGCCATCCCTTGCGCCAGCAGGCCGCCGATCAGCCCGGCCAGGACGTCGCCGGTGCCACCGGTGGCCAGCCAGGGCGGCGCATCGACGGTCACCGCGGCCCGCCCATCCGGCGCCGCGATGGTGGTGTCGGGCCCTTTCAGCAGGACCACGGCACCGCACTCCGCCGCCGCCTGACGAGCCCGGGTCAGCCGATCGCCGGTGTGGCGGAACAGCCGCCCATATTCGCCGTCATGCGGCGTCAGCACCGCCGTCCCACCGCCCCGCCAAAGGCCGGGTGGATCTTCGGCGAAGCTGGTCAAGGCATCGGCGTCGATAACGCAGGCCTTGCCCGCCGCCAGCGCGGACAGGACCAACCGCCTGGTCGGCTCGCCCACGCCCAGGCCGGGACCGAGCACCAGGGCATTTCTTCGGCGGTCGGCCAGCATCTCGTCCCAACCGGCCAGGGACTGCACGATGGTGCCCGGCTCGGCGCCGCGGTAGACCGGCAGCGCCGCCTCGGCGGCGATGATGGTGGTCAGCCCGGCTCCGGCCCGCCGGCCGGCCATGGCGGCAAGCCGCGCCGCGCCGGTCATGGCGACGCCGCCCGCCACCACCAGATGCCCACGATCGTATTTGTGGCCATCGGGGCGCGGCCAGGGCAGCCGGTCGGCCCATAGACCGGGTTGGTTGACGAAGGTTTTGGGGCCGATAGGACCGAGCACGGCCTCGGGAATGCCGATGTCGCCGACCACCGTCTCACCGCATAGCAGCCTTCCTGGCAACAGGACATGGCCCGGCTTGCGGCGAAAGAAGGTGACCGTCAGGCAGGCCTGCGGCGCCACGCCGCAGACTTGACCGCTGTCGCCGTCGACGCCGCTGGGGACGTCGATGGCGACCACCTCGAGGCGGCGCCGATTGATCTCTTCGATGACGCTCTCTGCGGCGCCGTCGATGGGCCGGGCCAGGCCGGCGCCGAACATCGCGTCGACCACCAGCGGCTGTCCGCTCAGCCCGGCCACCGATAGCGCCTCGACCGGACCGGACCAGCGGGCGGCCATGATGGCGGCATCGCCCCGCAGCCGCGCCACCTCGCCCAGCAGGGCCAGCCGCACCGGCCACCCCCAGCCCGCCAGCAGCCGGGCCACCACGAAGCCATCGCCCCCGTTGTTGCCCGGCCCGCACAGCACCACCACCGGCCGCGCCGGAAACCGCTGGCGGATCAGGCGGGCCACCTGCCAGCCGGCCGCCTCCATCAGGGCTTCGCCGGCCACCCCGCCGGCCATGGCGGCAGCATCGGCGGCATACATTTCCCGGGTAGACAGCAGGCAGGTCACATCAGCCTCCGACGCGCGCTCCCTCATTAGGGTAATGGCTGTCCGGCGGTTGGCAACCCCCACGCGTCGCCGCGGCCGGTACGCGGTCTGGTCGGCCCGCGCCGGGCGCGCTATAAAGGTGCCCTTTCCTGCCGCCGCTACGGAGTACACGCAAAGTGAAGGTCTTGGTCATGGGCGCCGGTGTGGTCGGCGTGGCAACGGCTTGGTACCTGGCGAAGGCCGGCCACCAGGTGGCCGTGGTCGACCGCCAGCCGGGGGCCGGGCTGGAGACCAGCTTTGCCAATGGCGGCCAGGTCTCGCCCTGCCACGCCGAGCCTTGGGCCAATCCGTCGACGCCGCTGAAAGCGTTGAAATGGCTGGGTCGCGAAGACGCCCCGCTGATCTTCCGGTGGCGCCGCTGGGATCCCCTGCTCTGGGCCTGGAGCGCCCGTTTCCTGCTCAATTGTACCGCCGCGCGGGCGCGGCGCAATATCGATCGGACCTTGCGGATCGCCGTCTATTCGCGCAGCTGCCTGCGCCAGCTGCGCCAGGAAACCGGCATCGAATACGATCAGAAGACGCTGGGCATCCTGCATGTCTATCGCGACCCCCGGGAATACGCCCATGCGGTGGCGGCATCCGAACTGATGAGCAAGCTGGGGCTGGAGCGCCTGGTCAAGACGCCGGCCGAAGCCGAGGCCATCGAACCCGCCCTGGCCGCGGTGCGCCCGCAGCTGGCCGGCGCCATCTTCACCCCGGACGACGAATCGGGCGATGCGCATCTGTTCACCCAACGCCTGGCCGCCCTATGCGCCGAGCGCGGCGTCACCTTCCATTATGATACCCAAATCCACGGTCTGGAGTGGGATGCCGGGCGCCTCACCGGCCTGGCCACCAGCGGCGGCAGCCTGAAGGCCGACGCCTTCGTGATGGCTCTCGGCAGTTGGAGCCCGCGTCTGGCCCGCCAGGTCGGGGTGTCCCTGCCGATCTATCCGGCCAAGGGCTATTCGGCCACGCTGGTGGTCGGCGACGACAGCCGGGCCCCCTCGGTCAGCATCACCGATGACGAGCATAAGATGGTCTACAGCCGTCTCGGCAATCGCCTGCGCTGCGCCGGCACCGCCGAACTGGCCGGGTGGAACAGCGAGCTGACCGCGGCCCGGACGCGGGCCCTGGTCGGCCATGCCCAGGCCCTGTTCCCGGGGGCCGGCGACTACGCCGCCGCCGAGCTGTGGACCGGTCTGCGCCCGGCCACCCCCGATTCGGTTCCCATCCTCGGCCGCACGCCGGTGCCCAACCTGTTCCTCAATACCGGACATGGCACCCTGGGCTGGACCATGGGCTGCGGCTCGGGACGGATTCTCGCCGACATCATTTCCGGGCGCCCACCGGATGTCGACCTGTCGGGGCTGGGGATGGACCGTTTCGGGCGTCCCTGAGGGATCAGACGCCGGTCAGGCCTGGCCGGGTTTGGGCAGGATCGGCAGGATCAGCTCGCCGTCCTCTTTCCACTGCATCGGCTGCAACAGCAGCCGTTCCACCCGGTCGCCCAACGCCTGAGCCGAGAACGGCTTCGGCAGGACCCCGTGGAAGCCGGCATCGAGCGCCTTGCGCAGGATGCCGACACCGCCGTCACCGGGCATCAGCAGCGCGGTGGCATAGCGGCTGGGGTGATCGGCCGTGCTGCGCAGGCTGCGCAGCAGCAGGAAGCCATCCATCGGCTGCATATCGTCGTCCACCAGCAGCAGGTCGAAGGTCAGCCGCTCGGCTTCGGCCAGATGGAGAAGAGCAGACCCGTCGGCGGCTTCGTGCACCTGGGTGGCACCGAAAGACAGGCACATGGCGCGCACGACACGTCGCCAATCGGCACTGTCGTCGACGATGGCGATGACGGTATGACGCCACGAAATCTTGCTCACGGCAGGGCAAACTCCAAGGACGGAACGGGAGCTCTATCAGGCCCGGGGGCGACGGGCAACCCCGTTTCCGACGATGGCCCGGAATGCCGCCTCGGACCCTGTCGGCGGCTCGCCTATCCCTTGCAAAATCATCGTGATAAGTTCAGCCTTGGCGAGCCACGAAGGCAAACGGAGGGCGGAGCATGGCGGCCAAGGTAGTGGCAATCGCACAGCAGAAAGGCGGAGCCGGCAAGACCACCATCGCCATCCAGCTGGGTGTGGCCTGGGCGCGGCAAGGCCTGCGCGTCGCCTTGCTCGATGTCGATCCGCAGGGGTCGCTGGCGGCATGGTTCGCGCTGCGCCGCGAGGCGGCCGGCGACGGCGCCCTGCACGCCTCGGAAGTGCAGGGATGGAAACTGGCAACCGAAATCGACCGCCTGACCGGCGACTATGACCTGCTGCTCATCGACACTCCGCCGCATGCCGAAACCGACGCCCGAGTGGCGGTGCGGGCCGCCTCGTTGATTCTGGTACCGCTGCAGCCGAGCCCGATGGACCTGTGGGCGACCAAACCGACCCTCACCCTGGCCCTGCGCGAGAAAAGCCGCTCGCTGCTGGTGCTGAACCGGGTTCCGTCGCGGGGCAAACTGGCCGAGATCATTCGCGACAAGATCAGTGCCGAAGGACTGCCGCTGGCGACCCAGACGCTGGGCAACCGCAGTGCCTTCGCCTCCAGCATGCTGGATGGCAAAGGCGTCGTCGAATCTCATCCGCGGAGCGCCGCCGCCGAGGAAGTCCTCGCCTTGGCGCGCGAGGTCGGCGGCCTGATCCAACTGACCGGACGGAGGGCCGCCGAATGATCCCGCTGGCGCTGGCATTTCACACCATGGCGGCCATCATCTGGGTCGGCGGCATGGTGTTCACCCTGTGGTTCCTGCGTCCGGCCCTCGCCGCGGCACCCAAGCCGACCGCACTGGGGATCTGGCGCGCCGTGCTGGGGCGTTTCTTCACCGCCGTTTGGGCCTCCATCGCCGTGCTTTTGGGCACCGGCTATGGTGTCGTCTTCTTCGGCTATGACGGATTCGCCGCGGTCGGCATCCATGTCCACATCATGCAGGCGACCGGATTGACCATGGTGGCGCTGTTCGCCCTGATGTGGGCCAAACCCTGGCAGGATTTCCGCCGGGCCGTCGCGGCGGGCCAGCCGGAGGCAGCGGCCAAGGCGATGAAGCAAATCCGCCTGGTGGTGATGATCAACATGCCGCTTGGCCTGTTCACCGCGGCGATCGGTGCCACCGGCGGCTTCTGGGCCTATTGACGCCACCGGAACGAGGCGTCAGCCTCCGACTGCCGCGTTGAAACAATTGATTTTCAGTAGGGTGGGCGTCCCCGCCCGCCACCGCCGCGCAGCGGCGGATGCGGGCGCCCGGCGCCTGAGGGACAACTAAGAAAGAATCACGCCGGCTGTTCGGCGTGTTGGCGATCGGCTTCGGCCAGGGTGACGTCTTGGCTGGTGACCCGTCCGATGCGGCCGAGCAAGGCTTTGGCATTGAACGGCTTGACCAGGAACTCGTTGGCGCCGGCCTTCTTCGCCTCGTCCAGACGCCACAGTTCGGAATAGCCGGTCATGATGATGATGGCCGGCCGTTTGTCCCCCTGGTCGGTCTGCTCCCGGACCAGGCGGGTGAAGGCGATGCCGTCCAGCCCGCCCATCACGTAGTCCACCAGCAGCAGGTCCGGCTTCCATGCCCGCATCAGCTCGAGGGCCTCGTACCCGTCGGCCGCCGCCCGCAATTCGGTGAAGCCGACGCCACGCAGGATGAGATCCACCAGACGCCGCATATGGGGGTCGTCATCGACCACCAGGATCCGCAGGTTGATCAGGGTCATTGGCTTGCCCCTCCGCCCCGTTCCCATGAGGACATCCTGCCCTCGCCACCTTTGTCGGCCATGGGGAGCGTCGTCGAATGCCCCCATATCGTGGCAAAGCTATAGCAGATCGGGCCCGGCGGCGTCACCAGTGTTGGAAAAGAATTCCAAGTCTGTATTTGCGGGTTATTTTAACTCGCAAGGCAGCATCTGGTTCGGCTGCCCGGACTGGAGGGAGACAGCCCTGACCCGGGGAGCAGCTTGCCAGCCCGCCGAACGCGGGATAGAACGGCCCCGGTTGTTTGGAAAGGTGCCGGTGAATGCGCGACGATGTCGAGATCATCGAGAAGACGACCCCGTTCCGGGGGTATTTTCACCTTGACTGCTATCGCCTGCGACATCGTCGGCACGACGGCGGCTGGACCGAGCCGATGAGCCGCGAGGTCTTCGAACGCGGCCATGCCGCCGGCCTGCTGCTGTACGATCCCAATCGCGATCAGGTCGGCCTGATCGAGCAGTTCCGCCCCGGCGCCTTCGCCGCCGGCTGGCACCCCTGGCTGGTCGAGATCGTCGCCGGCATCATCGACGACGGCGAGAGCGCCGAGGATGTCGCGGTCCGCGAGGCCAAGGAAGAGGCCGGTGTCGAAATCGACCTGGTGGTCCCGGTCTGCCGGTACCTGGTGAGCCCGGGCGGCAGCACGGAAACGATGCAGCTTTATTGCGGCCGGGTCGACGCCGCCAAGCTTTCCGGCATCCATGGGCTGGCCCACGAAGGCGAGGACATTCGCGTCTTCGCGGTCGACGCCCGGGAAGCCATCGGCTGGATCGACTCGGGCCGGGTCGCCAACTCGATGACGATGATCGCCCTGCAATGGCTGGCCCTGCACCACGCCCAATTGCGCAACGACTGGCAACGGGCGGACTAGCCTTCGGGCTTATCCGCCCTGCCGGGGGCGGCGGCGCCGCGCCGCCGACTTGATCGCCGCCGGTCCGGCCATTAGTCTCAACGAAAGCATGCATTCGCGGAGCAATCATGCCGGATATTCGCCAGGGTTTTCTCGACGCCATCGGCAATACGCCTCTGATCGTGCTGAAGAAGGCGTCCGAGATGACCGGATGCACCATCCTCGGCAAGGCGGAATTCCTCAATCCGGGCGGATCGGTAAAGGATCGCGCCGCCCTGGCCATCGTTCAGGACGCCGAAGAGCGAGGAACGTTGCAGCCGGGCGGTATGATCGTCGAAGGCACGGCCGGCAACACCGGAATCGGCCTGGCCCTGGTGGGCAATGCACGGGGCTACCGCACGGTGATCGTCATGCCGGAAACGCAGAGCCAGGAAAAGAAGGACATGCTGCGCTTGTGCGGCGCCGATCTGCGCCTGGTG
Organism: uncultured Telmatospirillum sp.; assembly: GCA_903858635.1. Lineage (GTDB taxonomy): Bacteria > Pseudomonadota > Alphaproteobacteria > Rhodospirillales > Magnetospirillaceae > DUZF01. Next base: position 15,496 of record CAIOJO010000324.1, read on the forward strand.
CCGGCGGTTCCTTACAGCAATCCGGGCAATTACGTCCGCTACTCGGAAACCCTGGCCAAAGAGCTGGCGGCCAGTGAACCCAACGGCGTGCTGTGGGCCAATCAGTTCGACAACCAAGCCAACCGGCAAGGCCATTACCGCACCACCGGACCGGAGATCTGGAACCAGACCGATGGCCGGGTCGATGCCTTCACCTGCGCCGTCGGAACCGGCGGCACACTGGCCGGCGTCGGCATGGCGTTGAAGGAACGCAACCGGGATCTGCGCATCGTGCTGGCCGATCCGATGGGCTCGGCCCTCTACAACTGGTATGCCCATGGCGAACTGAAGGCCGAGGGCAATTCCATCACCGAAGGCATCGGGCAAGGCCGCGTCACCCATAACCTCGATGGCGCCCCCATCGACGGTCAGGTCCAGATCACCGACGAGGAGGCCTTGCCGGTGATCTTCGACCTGCTGAAGCGGGAAGGGTTGTGCGTCGGCGGTTCGTCTGGCATCAACGTCGCGGCCGCCGTCAAGGTGGCCAAACAACTCGGGCCGGGCCATACAGTGGTCACCGTGCTATGCGACTACGGAACCCGATATCAGAGCAAACTGTTCAACCCGCAATTCCTTCGCGAGCGAAACCTGCCGGTACCGGACTGGCTGGACTGAAGGCCGAGCAAGAGACTATAGGGGACATCATGCCTTACGCCAATCCCGAGGCCCTCGTCAGCACCCAATGGCTGGCCGATCACCTTGCGGCCCCCGACGTGCGCGTCGTCGATGCCAGCTGGTACATGCCTGACAGCGGGCGCCATGCCCGCGCCGAGTACGAACGGGAGCATATTCCGGGCGCCGTCTTCTTCGACCTCGACGAGATCGCCGACAGTCAGTCGCGCTTGCCGCATATGCTGCCGGAAGCCGCTAAATTCGCCAGCAAGGTCAAGAAACTGGGCCTCGGCAACGGCAACCGGGTGGTGGTCTACGATCATCTCAGCGGCGCCCAGGCGGCAATGCGGGCGTGGTGGATGTTCCGCGTGTTCGGTCACGAGGATGTCGCCGTGCTGGACGGTGGCATGACCAAATGGCTGCGCGAAGGGCGCCCCACCGAAGACCTCCCGCCGATGCCCCGTGAACGCCATTTCATGCCGCGGGTCAATCAGCTGCTGGTCCGCCACAAGGACCAGATGAAGACGAATCTGACCACCCGGCGCGAACAGGTGGTCGATGCGCGATCGCCGGGGCGCTTCCGCGGCACCGAAAAAGAGGCCTGGCCGCACAACAAGGTCGGCCATATTCCAGGCAGCGTGAACCTGCCCTGGTCCGAATTGCTGGACCCCGAAAGCAAGACCCTCCTGCCCGCCAAAGCCTTGGCCGAGCGTTTCGTCAAGGCCGGCATCGACCCGAGCGGGCCGACGGTGGCTTCCTGCGGATCGGGTGTCACCGCCTGCGTGCTGGCCTTCGGCCTTTACCTGTTGGGCAACCGCGAGGCTGCCGTCTACGACGGTTCATGGGCCGAGTGGGGGTTGGCCGAGGACACGCCCGCCGCCACCGACTGAATGGTTCCCGCTCCCTGAAGCATGATCCCTGTGTCATAGGGCTAGTCCCTATGACGCGCCGGGCCGCGGTTGATGCGTCGCCCCGCCGCTCCCAAGTGAGCTGCAACGGTGGAATCACGTTCACGGAGGACTCCCATGGCGAAGTTGTGGGCTCGCGCACCAGGTCAGCATCCGATTGCCGCGCCCTTGTCCATGCTGATGCTGGCGACCGTCCTCGCCGGGCTGCTGTCCGGGTGCAACACGACGGCCGGCTTCGGCGAGGACATGCAATCGGCGGGCAAGGGCATCGAGCATTCGGCCGACAAGAACAAGTAGACGGGCCACGTTCGACGGGATGAGACGACGGGCGGGAAGCCCTTGGCAGAATATGGGCGCCGGTGCGAAGATGCCGGCCCCGATTATCTCCAGCAGGCCAAGGGCAGCATGAAAAACGACACCCGGATCGTCCATGCCGGCAGCCATCCCGAGGCACATGGCGGCGCCGTCAATCCTCCCGTCTACCACGTTTCGACAGTCACCTATCCCACTGTCGGTGCGATGAAGGCGGGTGAGAAGACGCCCTACGACGGCATGCGTTACGGCCGCTTCGGCACGCCCACCAGCTTCGCCCTCGAAGAAGCGGTTTGCGAGCTGGAGGGCGGCTTCCGCACGGTGTCGACGGCCTCCGGGCTGGCGGCCATCACCGGCACCCTCTCCGCCCTGCTGCAAGCCGGCGACCACCTGCTGATGGTGGATTCGGTCTATCACCCGACGCGGCGCTTTTGCCAGGAGCATCTGAAACGCTACGGCGTCGAGACCACCTTCTACGACCCATTGATCGGCGCCGGCATCGCCCGGCTGATGCGGCCGGAGACCCGCGTGGTATTCGTCGAATCGCCGGGGTCGCTGACCTTCGAGGTGCAGGACATTCCGGCCATCGCCGCCGTGGCGCATGCCCATGGGGCCAAGGTGGTGTTGGACAATACCTGGGCCACGCCGCTGTTCTTTCGGCCGTTCGAGAAAGGCGTCGACATCTCGATCCAGGCGGCCACCAAATTCATCGTCGGTCACTCCGACGCCATGTTGGGAACCATTACCTGTGCCGACAGCGACCTGTGGATGCGGGTCAAGTCGTCGGTGGCCACCTCCGGGGTTTGCGCCGGGGCCGAGGAGGTCTATCTCGGTCTGCGCGGCTTGCGTACCCTGTCGGTGCGACTCCGCCAGCACCAGGAGTCCGGCCTTCTCCTGGCCGATTGGCTGAAGGCTCGGCCGGAAGTGGCGCGGGTCATGCACCCCGCCCTTGCCGACGATCCGGGGCACCCCCTATGGCGACGCGACTTCAGCGGGGCCTGCGGCCTGTTCGGCCTCGAGCTGATCCCCGGCTATACCAGCCAAGCGGTCGACCGCTTCCTCGACGGCCTGCAATACTTCTCGCTCGGCTATAGTTGGGGCGGTTATGAGAGTCTGATCATTCCGACCAGCGGCAACATCCAGCGCTCGGCCTGCCCGTGGACGGCGGCCGGGCCGACCTTGCGCATCCATACCGGCCTCGAAGACCCACAGGACCTGATCGCCGACCTGGCGGCGGGCTTCGAGAGATTGAATAATTTGTAGGTCCCGCGGGCCAGTCGGGCGGGCATCTGAGGCTGTGAAAAAATTAGTGGCGCCGGCCGGCGGAGCCGGAAGCCTGGCATTTCCGCCGCTCCGCGGCGCAGACCGGCAGGGACGCCGGTCCCACTGAAAAACAATTGTTTGCGATGACGGTCGGGGTAACGCCGGGCCGCGGAGGGGACCCACGCCGACTTGGCAGCTGCCCCCCAAGCATCGCAATATAGATGCTAGAGAAACTAATACTGTCTCGCAGATGAACATGTTAATATGAAGGAGTGTTAAAATAACGGCATTTAAATAAAATGCAACGCAATCGGTGGAAACGCAGTGCGATGACCCGTCAGGCGGAACTCGAAAAGGTCCGCTCCGATGCCCATCGCTTCGTCGAAGCTCTCGCCGCCCGCCTGCGCGAACTCGAGCACTTGGCCCGTGAGGCGAAGCACTTCAATGTGTTCGCCGCAGATGAATATGCCCAGTTCCGGCTGCTGTTTCTGAACTTCCGGGAACTGAGCGAAGAGTTTCAGGTGCTGAGCCAACTGGCCGAGGATTCGCTTGGTAACTTGAAGTCCGAGGTTCAGGACGCGGGCGACGAGCACCGGCGACTGGACGAGTATTTCCGGCGCCTGCAAGTCCCCATGCTGCACGGTGTGATCAGCACCAATCTGCGGCTGTTGCGGGTCTGGGATGACCGCTTGCAGCGCGGCGAAGGCTTGCCTTATGGGGCCTATGAGCTGTTCCTTGAGACCGTGCGCCTGATCTACAACGCCCGCCTTGAATTGTTGCGCCCCCGCTATGTGGCGCTGCTCGACGACGCCGCCCTGCGCGACGCCGACCGCGCCGAGCGGCTCTTGCAGGCGCTGATCGAGCGGGCCCCAAGGTTCTTGGACTTTGCCCCCGGTTTGGCCCTGCAGGATACAGAAACGCTGGGATTGCTCGACGACGACCTGTGGGATGAACCGCCGGCAGGGCGTCGGGCATCGGCATGATCCATGGCGGGCAACGCTCTCCTTGGATCAGGCCTCTATCGGGTTTTCCCGAGTCATTGACAGAAAAAACGGCGACAACATGTTAATATCGTAGAATATTTTTAAGGGCTTGACTCTTGACGACCGACTCGCTTCACGGTACTCTCCCTAACGATCGTTCGGTAGCGGACACTCCGTTGCCTTACGAACCTCCGCAACTCGACGGCGATGCCGGCTCGGCTGTGGATGGTTGGCCGGGGGGTGATGAAATGCCTACGCCGCTGCTTTCCCGTGAAGAACTCCTCGCTCATCTGGGTGAAACCTTCCGTCGCTTCGGCTACGAAGGAGCTAGCATGAGCCGCATTGCGGCGGCGACGGGGCTCGGCAAAGCCAGCCTCTACCATTATTTTCCGGCCGGAAAGCGGCAGATGGCGGCCGCCGTCCTCGATTCGGTCACCGCCTGGTTCGAAGCCAACCTGTTCAAGCCGCTCGAATCGGTGCATCCGCCGCGCCAGCGCATCACCTCGATGCTGGCGACCCTCGACCGCTACTACGACAACGGCCAGGTCGCCTGCCTTCCGGCGCTGTTCGCCATGTCCAACGAACGGGAAATGTTCCGCGAGGCGATCCGTCAGTTCTTCCTGCGCTGGGTGGCTGGTCTCTCACAGACCTTGACCGATTCCGGCCTGGCCCGCGACATCGCGCAACGCCGCGCCCATGACGCGGTCGAACGGATTCAGGGCGCCCTGGTGCTCAGCCGGGCCTTCGCCAACGGCCGCACCTTCGAGGCGATGGCGGCGGAACTGCCCGACCAGTTGCTGGCCGGAGCCGACCGTTCGACCATGTGGACGACGCGGGCCCCCCGCTTCGCCCCGCCGCCGACGGCAATCCGCTCGCACGCCGGCTGATCCGCGACTACCGCCTTCCCAAGAAAAGACACCCGCCTGTACGCTTGGTACGGACGGGTGTGAAGGAGTGTCTAAGAGAGGGAGGCTGACCTCCAGAGGCCAACTTCGACTCGACCTTAGCCCAAATTGCCGGTGCGACGCAATGATAATTAGTATCACTGTTAAGTAAGCGCCGCCCCGTCTGCGCCACGCACGGCGCGGGCCAACAGCGTTTCCACGGCGGAGGCGGCGAGATTGCGCGTCACGAAGACGATCCGGGTGCGGCGGTCCTGATCCGGCCAAGCCGGCAGCATCACCGGCGGATGGAAAAGATGCTGCACGCCATGGATGACCAGCGGCTTGTCGCTGTCCTTGGCATTGACGATTCCCTTGACCCGCAGCAGGTTCTCGCCGCGCAACGACACCAGCACCTCGATGGCCATGGCCAGGGGCTGCCACGCCACCGGCTCCTCGAAAGTTACCACGAACGACGACACCTCGCGGTCGTGGCGTGGTGCGTCGAGGCCATGCCCGGCATCGTGGTGGCCGCATCCGGGCCCGCAATGCGGGCCATGCTGATGGGCGACCACCGCCTCGTCGTTCAGCCAGCGCGCCACATCGGGGATGCGCCGGGTCCCATCGAACAGCCCGCAGTCGAGAACCGCCGCCGGATCGACCACCCCTTGCGCGACGTTAACCTGCAGCGCCGCCGGGTTGAGGGCCGCCAGCCGGCCACGCAGGATTTCCACCGCGACCGGGTCGGCCAAGTCGAGCTTGGTCAGCAACAGCCGATCGGCCACCGCGGCCTGTTTCACCGACTCGGCCTGCGCATCGAGAGTCCTGCCACCATTGACCGCATCCACCGTGCAGACGATCCCGTCGAGACGGTACCGGGCGCCGAGCAACGGGTCGGTCATCAGGGTGTGCAGGATCGGCGCTGGATCGGCCAGCCCGCTGGTCTCGAGGATCAACCGGCGAAATTCCGGAACCTCGCCCTTGACCCGCTTGAGGAACAGGTCCTTCAAGGTGGTCACCAGATCGCCCCGCACGGTGCAGCACAGACAACCGCCGGCCAGGATCACCACTTCGTCGGAGACCTTGCGGATCAGCAGATGGTCGATCGAGACTGCGCCGAATTCATTGATCACCACGGCGCAATCGGCCAGTCCCGGCTGCCCCAGCAGGTGATTGAGCAAGGTGGTCTTGCCGCTGCCGAGGAAGCCGGTGAGGATGGTGACCGGAATGGCCGCAGAAACCTCCGGGGTCATTTGCCGTAGAGCCGGTCGGGGGAAACCAGCACCGGTGCCGTCTCGACCAGGCCGTCGGCGCCGGCCGCGGTGTAGAAGCAGCTGCGGTGCCCGGTGTGGCAGGCCACCCCCTCCTGGTCGACCTTCAGCAAGACGGTGTCGCCGTCGCAATCCACCAGGAAAGCCATCAGCCGCTGCGCTTGGCCCGAGGTCTCACCCTTGCGCCACAGTGCCCCCCGCGATCGCGAGTAGTAGCAGACCCGTCCGGCGCGCAAGGTCTCCTCGACCGCTTCGCGGTTCATCCAGGCGAGCATCAGCACTTCGCCGCTGTCGTGCTGCTGGGCGATTGCCGGTACCAGACCATCGGCATTGAAACGGATTGCGGCCAGCGCCGCGGCAATATCGGTCACGGTTGAACCTCTGAACGAGACGAGGAATGCTGGCGGCCGGCCCGGCGATCAGCATCCGCCGCGACCGCCGCCAAGCCTGCAACATGGCATGGAACGTTGCCGAATGTTAGACTGAAGCCAGTGCAAGAAGTCGAAAGCCCGCTGCCGATGACCGTCAACGCCGAGATTTTCCCATCGCCCGTCCATGACCATGACGACTGTGTGCGCGCCGCGCTGGATGCCGCCGAGGCCCAATGCGACCGGCACGGCGCCAGGCTGACGGCGCTGCGGCGGCGGGTGCTCGAGCTGGTATGGACCAGCCACGAGCCGGTCGGTGCCTACGCCCTGCTGGACATCCTGAAGGCCGAAGGCCAGGCGGCGGCACCACCCACCGTCTATCGGGCGCTGGATTTCCTGCTGGTGCAGGGTTTGATCCATCGGCTGGAACGGCGCAATGCCTTCGTCGGCTGCCGGCGCCCGACCACCCCGCATTCGGCCGAATTCCTGATCTGCACCGACTGCGGCCGGGTGGCCGAATTGGACGACCCGTCGATCGGCGCGGCGGTCCGCCTGGGTGCCGAAGCCCAGGGCTTCACGGTAACCCGCCAGACCATCGAGGTCGAAGGTCTGTGCCCGGACTGCCGGAAGCAAGGACATTAGGCGAGACGGCTAGTCCGCGGCCCGGCCGGCAGGCGAAAGGTCGACCGGCCGGAAGCAACCGGCCGCCATCCGATGAAAGGCGGGGCCGCCGGCGCCATGTGCGATGCCGGTGCCGCCTGCTGACGGAGGTTCGGATGCCGCGCCTGGTATTGCTGGCCGTAACGGCCGCAACTTGGATGTTGCCGCTACCTGCCACCGCCCAGCAGATCTGCGGAACGCGGGCGGTGGTCCTCGATTCGCTGGCCAAGGATTACCAGGAAATCCCCGCCGCTTTCGGTCGTTCCAGCAACGGCATGCTGATCGAAGTGTTCGCCGCCCGGCACGGCCAGACCTGGACCATCCTGGTCACCCATCCCGACGGCAACAGCTGTATCCTGGCTGCTGGCGACCTATGGACGCCGATGCCGCAGAAGCAGCGGCTATCGGCCCTCGGCGGGGCTGTTTAGTCGGAACAGCGGATAGCCGACACGGTCGCCCGCCTTGATACGCAATCGATCGGCGGTGCCGCCGTTCACTTCGAGCACGGCCCGCACCGGACCCGGTGAGGCGATGATGTCGAGCGAGTTGGGAACGGTGCGCTCGGCGATGCCGGCAACGATGCCGTCCCGGCCGATGAAGATCATGTCCAGGGGAATCAGGGTGTTCTTCATCCACATGAAGACCGGCCGGTCCTCGCCAAAGTCGAACAGCATCCCGGCATCCGCCGACAGGTTGGTCCGGTTCATCAGGCCACGGGCCAGTTCGTCGTTGCTCTGCGCCAACTCGATGGTAAACGGCAGATCGCGGCCGTCGGCGGTCGCAATGGAAAGCCGCGACGACCCTGCCGCCGCCAGCGGCAATGGCCAGACGCAGCACAACAAAACGAGAATGCGCAACACCTTCATGGCGAATCCTAAGCTGAGAACGGCCGACTGTGCCTTGTCGGCGATCGCCGCGCAACCCCGTGCATTCTCGCTTGGGAGGCGGCAGCGGACGAGATATACCTTGCCGGCCCGCTATCGGCTGCCGAGGCAACATGCGCATCCTGCTCGCCTTTCTACTCCTCATCGCCTTTCCCGCCGTCGCCGCCGAACTGCCGGTTCCGCCATGGCAGTCGGCTCTCGGACGGGACCACCCCCTGGTCGGGCGCATCTGGTTGCCGGCTGAGCGGCGCTTCGCCGAGCCGACCGAACTGAGCCACCGTCTGGCCGCCGCCGACTTCGTCCTGTTGGGCGAACACCATGACAATCCCGACCATCATCGTCTGCAGGCCTGGGCCTTGGCGCAGATCATCGCGGTCGGGCGGCGACCGCCGGTCGCCTTCGAGATGGTCAGCCCGGAGCAGGCCCCCGCCATGCGACGCCATCTGGCGGCCCATCCGGGCGATGTGGACGGCCTCGAGGCGGCTCTCGACTGGAGCAACAACCATTGGCCCGATTGGGCGATGTACCGGCCGATCTTCGCCGAGGCGGTGCAGGCCGGCATGACCTTGCGCCCGGCCAATCTGCCGCAGAACGTGCTGCATGCGCTGGCCCGTAGCTGGCCGCTGCCGGACGTCACCCGCCACTACTACCGGCTGGACCAGACGCTCGATGCCTCCACGGCGGCGGCGCTGGCCGAAGAGATCCGCGCTTCGCATTGCGGACAACTGCCGGAAAAGGTCGTGCCCGCCATGGTCGAGGTGCAGCGGGCCCGCGACGCCGCCATGGCCCTGGCGATGACCGAGGATGCACCGACCGGTGCGGTCCTGATCGCCGGCGCCGGCCACACCCGCAACGACCGCGGCGTCCCGGTACAGGTGGCGGCGCTCGCCCCCGGCCGGCCGATTTTTTCCCTGGCCTTCATCCAGGTGGCGGACGACGAAGCCGACCCCGACCAGACACTGCCGTTCGACGCGGTGATCTTCACCCCACGCATCGACGACGACGACCCTTGCGCCGGACTGGCGGAATTCCTGAAGAAGAAGCGCGAAGCCGAGGAGCAGAAGGAAAAAGAGAAGCAGTAGGGGAGTGGGTGAAAAAATTGTTTTCAGTGGCACCGGCGTCCCTGCCGGTGTCGGCCGCGGAGCGGCGGAAACGCTGGCCTTCCGGCTCCGCCGGAACACCGGCGCGGAGGCCGGTGCCACTCATTTGTTCACCCCACCAGAGGCCGGCGCTACTGTTGCAGCTCTTCCGCTTGTTCCTTGGTTTTCTTGAGTTTCCGCCAGATATCGGCTTCAAGCTTCTTCAGCTTGGTGTCGAAGTCCTCGATCCGTTCGAAGCCCTTCTCGCGGGCGATCGTCCTGTATTGGCGGGATATGCGCCGCCAGACCATCTCGACGCCCAGCACCGCCACCAATCCGCCGGCCGCCGTGCACACCCAGCCGGCCAGCGGGCCGAAATGGCGGTCGAAGGCGACCACGGTGCCCCAGAAGCCGATGGTCACCGCCGTGGTCACCCCGACCAGGATCCACCGCTTGCCGGTGGCGTCCTGACGCAGCCGCAATTGCCGCCGCTCCAATTCGGTGAAGGCGTTGGCCAGTTCCGACCGGGCCATGGCCTGCCAGGTCTTGAACGACATGCCATGTTCGCTTTTTCCTTCGCGGATGAAGGATTCCAGCTTACGGACCAGATAATCGGCGCGCTGCTGCGGCGTGGGGTCGGACATGCCCGCACGCTATGCGACGAGCGGGGCAGCCGGCAAGCCTAAAGCGGAATCGCCTATTTGCCAGGCGCTTTGGCCGGCGGCATCCACTTCTGCACCGAGACCGGCTTGCCGGTCTGCGAGCGCATGACGCGGGGCCGCAGGACCTGGCCGATCGGCGGCGCCCCGACGGCGATGGCGGTATCGGGCGAGGCCGACGCCTTCTTGCCGTAGAAGTCGATCATCGCCTCGAGGGTGATTTCGCTGCGCGGTCCCTTGCTCAGGGCGTCGCAATACGGGCGATGGCCGTTGACTTGCCGGCTCAGCGAATCGGCGGAATGATGGCCGAACTTGCGCCAGATGCTGTCCAGGAACTGGGTCACCATCTCGGCCAGCGGCACCGGTTCGATGGCCGGCCGCTGAATGCTGCAGGCCCGGAACACATTGGGCTCGATGGGACCGAATTCGTCGGCGACGAAAATCGCCGGCATCAGCATGCGGCCATGATAGGCCACGGCGAAATAGGCCTGGGCCAGGAACATCAGGCGTTGCAGTTTTTGTGGTTGCAGATACTCGTTGTCGTCGAGGGCCCGGTCGACGAACCAGAAAGCCACATCGAAGCTGGATTGGACAGCCGCCGACGCCATTGTTCCCCCTACCGGTCCCGAACTGCACCAGCCGCCACAATAGCCGCATGCGGCCGGCGAAGCCAAGTGCTCCCCCGGGGACACGGCCGAACCGAAAGATGCCGGGCACTCAGCCTAACGGCCGCCTCGCAAAGGCAGCTCGGGAGCCGGATGGGCGACGCTTCAGGAAATACGGTTGATGACGCTACCCTGGTTGGTCAGGGTGCCGGCGAACAGCTTCATGTTGAACTCGTAGATGCCGACGCCGCGCAAAAGGTCGGTCAGAAACAACGGCGTCGAAGGAGTTCCCTCGCCACTGCCGGACGTGGCGGGATAGGAGGCGGCCAAGCGGCCGACCAATGGAGTGAATTGCGGTTGTCCGGGCTCGTGCCGTGGCGGGTACTGGTCGGACCCTTGCTGCTGGCCGCTCCCGTCGCCGAAGTCGGCCGGCCAGGCACCGTCAAAGCTGGTTGGTTGAGTGGCCCAGACCCCTTCGGCCGAATGCGCCCCGCTCGCACCGCTCCCCATCACCACGCGGCGCGCAGCCGCCGTGACGCTGGTCGGTATCGCCGTTCCCACCTTCGGCGCGGAGGCCATGACGCAACAAACCCAATATTAACCTAAAATTAATCTTATTCCCAAGTCGCCACCGCCGCAAACCGATTCGCGCCCGGTCGCAACCGTGGCAAATAGCCACATAATTTCATAAACGGATCGACCGACCGCGCGTACAATGCTTTTGGTGCAATGCAGCATAGGCAGGCCATGAACGAAATTGGCAAGCCGCGCCACCGCAAGGAGCGCGCCTCAGGCAACGCAGATCGCCCGCAGCCCCCCGAAGTTTCGGCTTCGGCCGACGGCGACACCGCCGCGGGGGGCCTGCCGCCGGCCCACCGGCAGACCCGCCGACCGGGCCGCGAGCCGTGGATGGAATTCAAGGAGGTCAGCACCTTTCCGGCGATCACCGAAAGCACGGATCGGCTGGTCCACGCGCTGCAGGGCCGGCTCACCGGCGGGCTGTCGCCGGCCTCCATCGTGCTGGCCTATCTGGACTGGGCGGTGCATCTCGGCAATTCGATCGGCAAGGTCAACGAGATGACCCAGAACGCGATGGCCAAGAGCTATCGCTTCGCTCTTTATGCCGCCCGCGCCTCGACCAAGCCGGAGACCGAGCCGTTCATCGAGCCGCTGCCGCAGGACACGCGGTTTGCCAGTCCGGCGTGGAAGGACTTTCCCTACAACATCTATGCGCAGTCCTTTCTGCTGGTCGAGCAGTGGTGGCATTACGCCACTTCGGACGTGCGCGGTGTGTCGCGCCATCACCAGCAGGTGGTCAGCTTCGCCGCAAGGCAAGCGTTGGATGTGTTGGCCCCCTCCAACTTCGCCTGGAGCAATCCCGACGTGGTCAAGGCGACCCTCCAGCAGGGCGGCAACAACCTGCTGCGGGGCGCCGAGAAATTCTTCGACGACCTGGGCAGCCAATTGACCGGGCAACCGCCGAGCGTCGGCGACGAGTTCGAGATCGGCGTCGACCTTGCCTGCACGCCGGGCAAGGTGGTGTACCGCAACCAGATCATCGAGCTGATCCAATACACGCCCAGCACCGCACTGGTGCAGGCCGAACCGGTCCTGATCGTTCCGGCCTGGATCATGAAGTACTACATCCTCGATCTGTCGCCGCACAATTCGCTGGTCCGCTATCTGCTGTCGCGCGGCTTCACGGTGTTCATGATCTCGTGGCGCAATCCGGGGCCGGCCGAACGCAATTTCGGCATGGTGGACTATATGCGCGACGGGGTGATGGACAGCATCGCCGCGGTCTCGGCCATCTGCCAGGACCACAAGCTGCATGCGGTGGGCTATTGCCTGGGCGGAACCTTGTTGTCGATCGCCGCCGCCACCATGGCCCGCGACGGCGACCACCGGCTGCAGAGCGTGACCCTGCTCGCCGCCCAGACCGATTTCGAGGAAGCCGGCGAGATCATGTTGTTCATCGACGAAAGCCAGGTGACCTTCCTCGAGGACATGATGTGGGACCAGGGCTATCTGGACACCCGCCAGATGTCCGGCGCCTTCCAGATGCTGCGCTCCAACGACCTCATCTGGTCGCGGCTGATCCGCGAGTACTTCCTGGGCGAGCCCGAGCACCCCAACGACCTGATGGCCTGGAACGCCGACACCACGCGCATGCCGTACCACATGCATTCCGGATATCTGTGCCACCTGTTCCTCGACAACGACCTGGCCAAGGGGCGCTTCCAGGTTGACGGACGGCCGATCGCCCTGACCGATATTCGCGCCCCCATTTGCGCTGTGGGCACCGCCAAGGACCACGTCGCTCCGTGGAAGTCGGTGTTCAAGATCGGCCTTCTGACCGATACCGAGGTCACCTTCGTCCTGACCGCGGGCGGCCACAACGCCGGCATCGTCAGCGAACCGGGGCACCCGCACCGCTCCTTCCAGATGTCGACCCATCAGGATCTCGACCGCTATATCGACCCCGAGAGCTGGGCTCGGGTGACCCCGCGGCAGGAAGGATCCTGGTGGCCGGCCTGGGCCGACTGGCTCGAGATGCGCTCGTCGGGGCGGACCACGCCGCCGCCGATGGGGCTGCCGGGCAGCCATTATGTGGCGCTCTACGACGCCCCCGGCGAATATGTCCTGATGCGTTAGCGAGCGGGGTTCCGCCACTGCTCCGGCTTGGCTATGATGCCGGCTCGCGCCCATCAGGGGACGGCTCCGATGTCCAACGTCCTGGTCTCGATCTTCTGCCCCGACCGTACCGGGCTGGTCGCCGCCATCACCGGCCGCCTGTTCGAAATCGGGGCCAATCTCGGCGACACCAGCTTCGCCGTCCTGGGCGGCGGCGCCGAGTTTACCTCGATCTGCCGCATTCCGGAACATATCGGCCCCGCCGAGCTGCACGAGGACCTGGCCGGCTTGCCCGAACTGGCCGACGCCACGATCACCGTCAACAACTTCGGTCTCACCGCCGAATACGGTCCGGCCGCCCAGATCACCCATGTCGTCTCGGTCGGCGGCGGCGATCGCCCCGGCTTGGTCGCCCGGCTATCGGAGGTGTTCACCCAGTTCCGGGCGAACATCGTCCGGATGGATGCCCAGGCTATCCCGGCCGGCAAGGGCAGCCGCTACGTCACCCGCTTCGCCGTGTCGATTCCCCCGGCCAGCGTCACCCCCTGCCTCAACACGGTCGCCAACACGGCCGGCGAGCTGGGATTGAGCTGCAGTTGGGAACAGAGCGCGTAGCTGCTTCACCGCAGAGCGAGGGCCTGGGCTAGGCTTCGCGTCACCTGGGCGGCCTCGCCAAGGCCGCCCTCGCCTTGCTGCCAGTCCAGTTTGCCGTTGCCGTCGCGATCCCAGCCGTCGACCGCCCGGCCGAGGGCCATCAGCATGCCGCGAACGGCTTCGTGCGCCACCTTGTCCGAGGGGGTGACCAGGGCCGCCCGTCCGAGATCGACCGCCTCGCGAATATGCCCCTCGGCGGCGCTCAGGCACGCCAAGGCCTCGGCAACCCGCTGGTCGCCCGGCAGCAGACGCCCACCCCCGGCCTTGAGGCCATCGGTGGCACGGGCCGTCGCCTGCAGCGCACCGTAATCCTGGCGGCCGGGTGCCGCTCGGCCGAAATTGGAGTCGAGGGCATGCAGGGCAAAAGCGGCCTTCGCCCGGACCAATTCCGCCTCGGCCGGGACGCCGCTACCGTAGACCTCCAGCAGGCTGTCGCGGGCGGCCTCCACCTGGCTCAGAACCACTTCCACATAGGGTGATCCGGCGGGGGTATCGGGCGCCATCAACCCCGCCGCCTGGAACCCGGCACGGGCTTCGGACAGCAGATCGGGTCCCAGCGATGCCATCTGTTCCGCGGCCGCCGGCAAGGGTCCGCCCACAACCGACAGCAAGGCAACAATGGTTGTGCCGAACCTAAGCAAAGGATCCTCCATTCGCCCGTCTTCTAAAAGACCAGCTATGCATAACCAGCCCGCCGGGCAACCCCTCCATCGGTGCTCGGCCGTTTGGCCAGGCGATATGACAGAGGGAGTGATGGCAGGCCGCATCGGGGGACTCCCCTCTTCTCCCGGCCAGCCATTTCGGGTAGCTTTCCGCCCGGCTGGTTGCCCGGCCACCGCCGCCTGTGGTCCATTCGCCGGTCGCCCCTTCCCCGGAGCCTTGCCGATGTCCGTGCTTGTTGCCGTCCTCGTCGCCGTCCTGCAAGGCGTCACCGAGCTGTTTCCGGTGAGCAGCCTCGGGCATGCGGTCATCCTGCCGGCCATCCTCGGCCTCGGCATCGACCAGAAGGCACCGGAATTCCTGCCATTCCTGGTCGTCCTGCATCTCGGCACCGCAGCTGCGCTGCTGCTCTATTTCTGGCGCGACTGGTTGGGCCTTGCGGTCGGCCTGTTTGCCCGCCCGTCGGCCGAGCGGGACGCCAGCCGGCACATCCTCGGGCTGGTCATCATCGCCACCGTACCGGCGGCGGCGCTCGGCTTCCTGTTCGAACACAAGCTGAAGAACCTGTTCGGCGTACCGGTGATCGCCGCCGGTTTCCTGTTTGCCAACGGGTTTCTGCTGTTCCTCGGCGAACGGCTGCGGCGGCGCACCGGCGATCAGGGCCAGGGCGATCTGTCGGTCCTCAGCTGGAAGGGCGCCCTGGCGATCGGTTTCTGGCAGTGCACGGCCTTCTTCCCCGGAATCTCCCGCTCGGGAGCGACCATGGTCGGCGGTCTGCTGTCGGGCTTGTCGCACCGCGCTTCGGCCCATTTCTCCTTTCTCATCGCCACCCCGGTCATCCTCGGCGCCGCGGTGCTGGAAGTGCCGAAACTGCTGCACCAGGCGGCCGCCCCGGGCATGGCCAGCCTGTCGGCCATCGGCGGCGTCGCCGCCGGCGTCACCGCCTATCTCAGCATCGCCTTCCTCATGCATTATTTCCGCAAGCACGAGTTCGAGGCGCTCGACCCCTTCGCCTATTACTGCTGGGCGGCCGGGGCCGGATCCCTGCTATTTCTGCTGCTGGCCTAGGCCGGCCGGCGGCTGCCGCGCCGCCTCCTCCTCGACCCGCAGGCGTTGCGCCTCGAGGGCTCGCAGGCTGTCGTCGAGCTGCTGATGCCTGATCGCCGCGTCTTGCGGATTTGGCGATAGCCCCAGTTGCTGTTGCTGGCGCTGGGCATCCCGCAGCCGCTGGTGGAGCAGACGGACCTCGGGATTGTCGGGCCCCAATTTCTGTTCGAGATCGAGGGTCCGCATCTCGTCGGAGCGAAGGGTATCGCTGCCGGTGTTGGGCCAGGCAGGCGGCGGCGGATTCGGGATGCTGGGCGGCATGAGCGGGTGGCCGATGGTTCCGGGCGGCCCCGCGGGGATACCGGCATAGGGCTGAATCACCCGTCCGGGCGGCGGTGCAATGACATCCGCCGCCGCGCCTGGAACCGGACAGGCCCATCCGAGGTTTGCCACTACGACAAGAGACGCGATCCGCCGCCACATGAATAAGGCCGCCTGTGCGCTGCCGCCCGACGATCCGCCCACCCGGAGGCCGGCAGGCACGGCGTCGTTATGTTGCGCCGTCGAGGACGAGAAAAACGCCACCCTGAGGGTATCATGGGACCGTATATGATACTTGGTCGCCTGATGTTCATCTCGATTTTTTACCCTCGCTGAGCGACCTCAAGCAACGCCGCCTCGGCCACGAAAGGGTGTTCTTCGTGTCTTGGTGGTTTCAATCAAATGCCGATACCGGCACAGGGTTGGGCAGGGAGCGCCGGCGCTACTTGCTGGCCAGGGCGGCCGTCTTGCTGGCCAGCTGATGCAGCAGCCCGGTCGGCCCGTCGCGGCGCAGGATCGAGACGAACTCCGACCGTCGAACCGCCACCTGGCTGATCGTGCCGTCGAGCAATACGTCGATGATCTTCCACTCGCCTCCGGCATCCTGGCGCATGAGGTAATCGATCTCGGTGGGCTCGCCGGTCTTTGGCACGATGCGGCTTGGCACCACCACCGATCCGCCGGTCGATGGCCGCGCGGCGTCGACCTCGCAGCGTTCCCCGCTCCACCCGTCGAACTGTTCGGCATAATTGGCCACGGTGTATTGGGTGAAGGCGTCATCCAGCTGCTGCAACTGCGCCGCCGACAGCTTGGCCGCCTCGGGCCCGATGGCGCTGCGGGTCATCACCGACATGTCGTAGGCCTTGAGCACGGCCGGCCGCAATTCATCCGAGCGACCGCCGTACCCCAATCGCGATCCCTGCTTCATGACGTCGAGCAAGGTGTCGCAGAATTGCCGAATGACCTGCTGGGGTTGCTCTGCGGCGGCGGCCGCACCCCCCGACAGCAATCCGATGAGCAACAGGAGAAGACAGCTCAGACGCCACTTCATGCGACGCTCCGTCAGGCGAATGGACCAGGACAGGGAGATGGGCGCCATGGCCGACCGGCAACAGAGCCTACGGAAGAGCCGGACCACTCCCGCAATGTTCTCTCGCCCCCTTACCCGGGGGCTACCCCTTGGGTTGATGGGCTGATAGCCCAAAGGGCGCGGGACTGTTCTTCCGTTGGCTCGCCCGATGTCGCCAAGACGGCAGGGCTCGCCGCGACTAATCTCGGACCCTTCGAACGCCGATCGGAGGGAGACCTGCCGTTCGCATGCTGATTGCCTCGATCCTCGGCCAATGGCGCCAGCTGCCGCGCCGGGCGCCGCTGCTGCGCTTGGCCCTGACGGCCATGCTGTTGTTGCCGCAAGCCTGTGCCCAGGCGCCCACCGACCCGGAGGAGCGCGCCGACTTCGTGCGACGCAACGATCCGCTCGAACCGATGAATCGCAAGATCTTCGCCTTCAACACCTTCGTCGACGACCACCTGATGGAGCCGGTGGCCCGTGCCTATCACGACACCCTGCCCAATGGCGTGCAGAAGGGCGTCCACAATGTCCTGACCAATCTGAACGAACCCTATGTCGGCGGAAATGAGATCCTGCAAGGCAAGGCCCATGCCGCCGCGGACGACCTCGGCCGGTTCCTGATCAATTCGACCTTCGGGGTGCTGGGCATCTGGGACGTCGCCGCCGGCAACGGCGGCCCCAAAGGCAACGACACCGACATCGGCTTGACCCTGGGTACATGGGGAATCGGCGAGGGCCCGTTCCTCATGCTGCCCTTCTTCGGTCCGTCCAACCCGCGCGACGGGATCGGGCTCCTGGCCAATTTCTGGGCCGATCCCGTCGACGCGGTGATCAACATCCCGCCCGGCACCAACTGGGCGGTCGACACCCGCTTCGGGTTCAATCTGGTCGACACCCGGGTGCAGCTTCTCGAGCCGGTCGCCGACCTGAAGCGCACCGCGCTCGACTATTATGCGTCGGTCCGCAGCCTGTACCGCCAAAGGCGGCGCAGCGCCCTGGGAATCAGCCAGCCCTCGGCCGGCACCAGCCAATCGGAAGGGCCGGGCGACCTGCCCTGAGGCGGCCGCAAGACGGCTATTGGGGGCAGCCACGCCGGCGAGAGGCTAAATCCCTTCCCATGCTGCACCGCAGCAAAAAACCTGTGGAAACCCGGCCGATTCCGGAGCAAACTCCGCCATGACGGATAGACCCTAAGTCGTGTGTTGTTTCTATTGAAACAAGTACCCGCAAGATGCACGGCAAGACACGACTCTCGGGTCCAGGGGATGCATAACGGGGAACCACAATGGTCACCATTGAGAACAAGACTTTCGATGAAATCACCGTTGGCCAGACCGTGCAGCTCGAGCGCATGTTGACCAACGATGACATCCTGCTGTTCGGCGTCATGTCCGGCGATACCAACCCCACCCACTACCGCAGCGAGGAAAATGATCCTCGGCAGCATCGGGTGGTCGGCCATGGCATGTGGGGGGCCTCGCTGATCTCGGCCCTGCTCGGCAACGAGCTGCCCGGCGCCGGTACCGTCTACAAATCGCAGAACCTGGAATTCGCCACCACGGTCAATCTGGGCGACACCCTCAAGGTGTCGATCACCGTGGTGGAAAAACGGCCGGCCGACCACTCGGTGGTGTTCGACTGCCTGGGCGTCAACCAGAAGGGTGAAACGGTGTTCACCGGCACCGCCGTGGTCGTCGCCCCCATCGAGAAGACACGCCAGCAGCGCATGGCCCTGCCCGAGGTCAAGGTGAGCCGCGGCCATCACGTGTTCGAGCAACTGATCGAGAAATGTTCCGATCTGGTGCCGGTTTCCATGGCGATCTGCCATCCCTGCGATGAAGTGTCGCTGCGCGGCGCGGTCGAAGCGGCGGAATGCGGCCTGATCGACCCCGTGTTGGTCGGCCCGCGCAAGAAGATCGAGAGCGTCGCCGAGGAATTCGGCCTCGACATCTTCCGCTACAAGATCGTCGATGCCGAGCACAGCCACGAATCGGCTGCCCGCTCCGTGGCGCTGTGCCGCAGCGGCGAAACGGCCGGCCTGATGAAGGGCAGCCTGCACACCGACGAGATGATGCACGAGGTGGCCCGCGCCGATACCGGTCTCAGGACCAGCCGCCGCATCAGCCATGTCTTCATCATGGACGTCCCCAGCTATCCGCGCACCCTGCTGATCACCGACGCGGCGATCAATATCTATCCGACCCTCGAGGACAAGGCCGACATCGTGCAGAACGCCATCGACCTGGCGCATGTGCTCGACATCCGCAAGCCCAAGGTGGCCCTGTTGTCGGCCGTCGAAACCGTCTATCCGAAGATCGCCTCGACCATCGAGGCGGCGGCGCTCTGCAAGATGGCCGACCGCGGGCAGATCACCGGCGGTCTGCTGGACGGCCCGCTGGCCTTCGACAACGCCATCAACGAAGAGGCGGCCCGCATCAAGAAGATCGTCTCGCCGGTGGCCGGCAAGGCCGACATCCTTCTGGTGCCGGATCTCGAGGCCGGCAACATGCTGGCCAAGCAGTTGGCCTATCTGGCCGACGCCGACGCCGCCGGAATCGTGCTCGGCGCCCGGGTGCCGATCGTGCTGACCAGCCGCGCCGACAGCGCCAAGGCCCGCCTGGCCTCCTGCGCCGTCGCCGTGCTGTTCGCGCATCACCGCAAGGTGGCGTTGCATCTGGCCGCCGAGTAGGGGGAGACGTTTCGTGAGCGACGGCATTCTGGTCATCAACGCCGGATCATCGAGCAGCAAGTTCTCGGTCTATGTCAGTGACAATGGCGACGAACCGCAATTGTCGTGCAAGGGTCAGATCGAGGGTATCGGCGTGGCGCCCTGCTTTGTCGCCCGTTCGCCCGACGGCGCGCTGTTGGGTGAGCATCGCTGGGCCGCCAGCGCCGATCGCAAGAGCCTGCTCGCCTACCTGCTCGGCTGGATCGAGCACCATCTCGGCGACGCCGAGCTGAAGGTGGCCGGCCATCGTGTCGTGCATGGCGGCCGGCTCTACGCCGCACCGGTCCTGGTGGACGACGCGGTGATGGAGGAGCTGGTCCGACTGATTCCCCTGGCGCCGTTGCATCAGCCGCACAACCTGGCGCCAATTCAGGCCCTCGCCCAACTGCATCCGGGCCTCCCGCAGGTGGCCTGCTTCGACACCGCCTTCCATCGCTCCAACGACATGCTGGCGACCACCTTCGCCCTGCCCCGCTGGCTGATCGACGAGGGTGTGCAGCGATACGGCTTCCATGGGCTGTCCTACGAATACATCGCCCAACGCCTGCGGCAGATCGCCCCCGAGGTTGCCAGCGGGCGCGTGGTGGTCTGCCACCTGGGCAGCGGTGCCAGCATGTGCGCCATCAAGGACGGCCGCAGCGTCGCCAGCACCATGGGTTTCACCGCTTTGGATGGACTGCCGATGGGCACCCGCACCGGCCAGCTCGATGCCGGGGTGATCCTTTATCTGCTTCAGGAAAAGCAGATGACCGCCAAGGAAATCGAGACCCTCCTGTATCACAAGTCGGGCTTGCTCGGCTTGTCGGGTGTCAGCAACGATATGCGGGTGCTGATGGACAGCAATGATCCCCATGCCCGCGAGGCGGTGGACTACTTCATCTACCGGATCGGGCGGGAATTGGGCTCGCTGTCCGCCGCCATGGGCGGCCTGGACGCGGTGGTGTTCACCGCCGGCATCGGCGAACGATCCCCCGAGATCCGGGCGGGCGTCCTCGACCAGGCCGCCTGGCTCGGGCTCGACTGCGATGGGACGGCCAATCTGGCCGGCCAAACCCGTATCTCTTCGGCCACCGCCCGCTGCTCGGCCTGGGTCATTCCAACCGACGAGGAACTGATGATCGCGACCCATACCCGCGACCTGATGAAGTCGCGCCTGGTGGTCGCCTGACCATGAGCGAGACCGAGGATCCGATCCGCCTGTTCATGCTGGCCGCCCTGGCCGACGGCAAGTCGAAGGCCCCCCAGGAGTTGGCGCGGGCCTTCCAGGCGACCCGGGCCAAACCGAACGACCCGCCGGACGCCTGGCGGCGCTACCTGTTGCCGATTCGCCAGCAGGCCCTGTCCCTGGCCCGGGCCGGCCAGGTGGAATACCTGCGCAAAGGCAAGCCGGTCGATGTGGAAGACGTCAGAGGCGTGGTCCGCCTGCGCCTGGCGGCTAGTGATGCCGCAGCAACAGAATCGCCCCCAGAATGAGCACCGCCACCGCCTGAGTGGCGACCCGCAGGTTCATCAGCCGGTTCGACCAGCGATCATTGGTGGGGCCGCCGCGCGCGAAGACGAACACGCCGGTGATCAGCACGCCCACCACGGCGAACAGCGCGATTCCCAGAAGAACCGAGAGAAAAGTGACCATGGCGACCATATAGGCGCCCGCACGGCGAAAGTGAAGGTCATCGATCTCAGTGGCACCGGCCGCTGCGCGGCGACCACCGGCGCGGAGGCCGGTGCCACTGACCTGGGAAGTGGCGGGAATACCTACTCCGCGGCCAGCGGAGAATGCTCGGCGTTCTGGCGCGGCAGGATCAGGTCGAGTTCCCGCTCCAGGATGTCCATGGTGGCGCGGCCCACATATTCGCTGGCCGGGTCCATGCTTTCCACCGCTTCCAGATAGGCCCGCGCGATCATCCGTCCGAGCGGCTTCGGATTATACAGCAGCTTCTTGATAATGAACGGGTTCAGCGTCAGCGGATTGTATTTCTTCGGCAGGTAGCCCTGCTGCTGCAACAGCCGCTCGACCGGCGTCCCCGGCTGCACGCCGATGAAGAAGATGAACGGCAGCACGTTGTCGCGGCCGAACAGTGCGTAGCATTCCTTGATCTTGTCGATGGTCGCCCGCAGCGTGTCCATGGTCTCGCCCGGCGCGTTCAACGGCAGGTACAGCTTGACCTTCTGGTTGGTATAGCCGTTGTCGCGGAACATCTTGAGCGCCGCCATCTGCTCGTCCAGGTTATAACCCAGAGTCAGCGCGTCGATGATCTCCTGCGAACCGGTGAACGACAGATCCAGGCTGCCGAGGCCGGTCTGCAGCATCTTCCTGGCCACCTCGGGCTTGATGTGGTTGAGCCGGATATAACCCGACCACGAGATCTGCAGCTGACGCTTGATCAGTTCGTCGAGGATCTGCTCGACATGTTCGGTGCTGCGCTTGGTCGAGCAGAACTGCGCGTCGGTGAACCAGATATTGGTGACGCCGTATTTCTTGTTGAGGATCTCGACCTCGTTGGCGATCTCCACCGGGTCGCGGTAGCGCTGGCTGGCCCCCTCGATCTTGTTGTAGAGGCAGAAATGGCAGTGATAGGGGCAGCCGCGCTTGGTGTGGACGCCGATGGTGTCGCCCAGGTAGCGCGGGAAGTCCGGAAAGATCGTTTCGATATAGGGGAAATCGACGGTGGTTTCCTGGCGCAAATCGAATTCGCCGTCACGGCGGTGATGGATGATCTGGCCGGCGCCGTCCTTGTAGAACAGCTCGCCGACCGGCTGGGTGAAGCCGTCGACCACCGACAACATGGTGTCCTGGCCTTCGCCCACCACCACCACGGAATCGGTCGGACATTGCTTGGCGACATACTGGCCGAAGATCGAGACGGCGGTGCCGCCGACCACGATGCGCGCCTCGGGCAGCAACTTGCGGACCAGCTTCATGTAGCGGAAGTTGTTGATTCGGCTCAGCGAGTAATCGACGATGATGCGCGTCGCCTGGAACGCCGCCTTGACCCGGCGGTGCAGCTTCGGCGAATGATCGAAATTGATCACCACGTCGAGCGCGTCGTCTTCCGGGTGCGGCCCGAACGACTGCATGTTGCGCCAGGAAAAGCCGACGATGTCGGGGCGCAGCGTGGCCAATCGCTCGGCCAGGACACGGCGGCGGTCTGACGGTTTCACCAGCGCCAGATCGAGGATGTGCTGGCCGATTTGCGGCCGCATCTTATGAATGTAATCCGCCACATAGACCACCCCACCGGGATAGATCTTCCAGCAGGGCAAGCGGACGTAAAGGATGCTTCGTACTTCCGTCGGCATGAGTCCAACTTCGCTCAATCGGAGTGGCTCGGGCAGATGCGAACCCCTTGTTAAGAAAGGTTCGCATTGCCGCTGGAGGTACCCTATCCGGGCTTGGCCGCCGGTTCAAGCCATGGTTTTCCTTGGCTCGCCGTTCCCGGCCGCCGGTTCCGCCAGCCGGGAAGAAACGCCCGATTGACCGGCAGGCCCGCAGAAAGGTACTACTGTCAGCAAGCATATAACGCGCCAACAAAACCAAGAAGGAATGCCGCGGCAGCGGGACGACGGGCGGCTCAGCCAAGGCTAAGCCACCAGCCGATCAGCCAGCCGAAAATCCAGAGCTCCGGCGATTGCGCCAAGTGCAATCGGACAAGGGAGCTTACCTGGAAAGGCGAAAGACGAGGGGGGTAATGTTCGCTGAATTCCTGCAATACATGCTGTCGGGCATCACCGTCGGCTCCATCTATGCGCTGGCTGGCCTTGGCTTCGCCATCATCTACAACGCCAGCCATGTGATCAATTTCGCCCAGGGCGAATTCATCATGATCGGCGGCATGGCCAGTTCGGTGCTGGTGGCCGCCGGCCTACCCCTATGGGCGGCGGTGATCCTGGCGGTGCTGCTGACCATGCTGGTCGGGCTGGCGCTGGAGATCTTCGCCATTGCGCCGGCCCGCGACGCCGATGTGGTGACCATCATCATCATCACCATCGGCGCGTCGATCTTTCTGCGCGGGGTGGCGCAACTGGTGTGGGGCAAGTCGCCCCGCTCGCTTCCGGCCTTCTCCGGCGAGGAACCGATCAACCTGTTCGGAGCGGCTTTGGCCAGGCAGAGCCTATGGGTGATCGGCGTTTCGCTGCTGCTGATCCTGCTCCTGGGCTGGTTCTTCAACCGCACCCTGTTCGGCAAGGCCATGCTGGCCACCTCGTACAACCGGCTGGCGGCGCAGCTGATGGGCATCGGCGTCAACAAGGTCCTGACGCTCAGCTTCGGCATGTCGGCGGTGCTGGGCGCGGTGGGCGGCATCATCGTCACGCCGATCACCTTCACCAGCTACGAGGCCGGCATCATGCTGGGGCTGAAGGGCTTCAGCGCGGCGGTTCTGGGGGGCCTCGGCAACGGTGCCGGCGCGGTGGCCGGCGGACTTCTGGTCGGCATCGCCGAGGCCTTGGGCGCCGGCTACATTTCCTCGGCCTACAAGGACGCCTTTGCCTTCGTCATCATCCTTTTCGTGCTGTTCTTCATGCCGAACGGGCTGTTCGGCAAGCGTTCGACCGAGCGGGTGTAGGTCATGCGATTGACGGGCCCGCATATCGGACTGCTGGCGACGGCGGCGATCATCGCTCTGCTGCCGCTCACCTTCCCCAATTCCTACTACTACGACGTGGCGGTATCGGCGCTGTTCAACGCGGTGCTGTGCGTCGGCCTCAACCTGCTGATCGGCTACGCCGGGCAGATCAGCCTTGGCCATGCCGGCTTCTTCGCCTTGGGGGCCTATGTCTCGGGCATCCTGACCACGCGGTGGAACCTGCCGCCGCTGCTCGCCCTGGTGGTCGGCGCGGTGCTGGTCGGCACCCTCGCCTTCGTCCTGGCCCGGCCGATCCTCAGGCTGAAAGGCCATTACCTGGCGATGGCCACCTTGGGCATCGGCATCATCATCTTCATCGTGCTGAACACCGAGGCCTGGCTGACCGGCGGGCCCGACGGACTGACCGTCAACTATCTCTCGGTGGCCGGCTGGACCTTGAAGGGCGACCGTAATTGGTATTGGCTGGCCGGCATCCTGCTGCTGACGACGGTGTGGCT
Organism: uncultured Telmatospirillum sp.; assembly: GCA_903858635.1. GTDB lineage: Bacteria > Pseudomonadota > Alphaproteobacteria > Rhodospirillales > Magnetospirillaceae > DUZF01. The sequence continues at coordinate 40,219 of CAIOJO010000324.1, forward strand.
GTCGCTCAATCTGATCGACTCGGCGGTCGGCCGGGCGCTGCGTGCCGTGCACGGCTCCGAAGTGGGCGCCGCGGTGGTGGGCGTCGATACCGGGCGCTACAAGGTGCTGGTGTTCGTCATCTCGGCGGTGTTCGCCAGTGTCGTCGGCAGCCTGTTCGCCCACCGCAACGGGCTGATCACGCCGGGGATCGGCAGCTTCTTCCATTCGGTGGAACTGGTCGCCATGGTGGTCCTGGGCGGCATGGCATCGACCTTCGGGGCGGTGGTCGGCGCCGTCATCCTGTCGGTGCTGCCGCATCTGCTGACGTCGTTCGAGGACTACGAGGCGATCATTCTCGGGATGATCATGATGAGCACCATGATCTTCATGCCGAAGGGCATCGTGCCGACCGTGCTCCGCCTTCTACGCCAGCGCGGAGGCGCATCATGAGCCTGCTGCGCGTCGACGGTCTGAGCAAGGCGTTCGGCGGCATCAACGCCGTCGCCGATCTGTCCTTCACCATCAATCCCGGCACCATCCATTCGATCATCGGCCCCAACGGCGCCGGCAAGACCACGCTGTTCAACCTGATCACCGGGGTCTACCACCCGTCGGGCGGGCGCATCCGCTTCCAGGATGCCGACGTCGCCGGCCTGCCGCCCTACGAACTGGCCCGCCTCGGCATGTCGCGCACCTTCCAGAACCTGCAGATCTTCTTCAACATGACGGCGGTGGAGAACGTCATGGTGGGGGCGCATCTGCACCTCAACCCGCGGGTTCTGCCGTCGCTGTTGCATCTGCCGGTGGTCAAGCGGCGCGACCGCGAATGCCGGGCCAAGGCGCGCGAACTGATGGAGTTCGTCGGTTGCGGCGCCTATCTGGAGGCCGATTCGGCGTCGATGCCCTATGGGGCGTTGAAGCGGCTCGAGATCGCCCGCGCCCTGGCCAGCCGCCCCAAGCTGCTGCTGCTGGACGAACCGGCGGCCGGGCTGAATGCCACCGAAAGCCGCGAGATCGACGAAGTGATCAAGCGGATCGCCGGCCAAGGCGTCACGGTGGTGCTGGTGGAACACGACATGAAGATGGTGATGGGCATCTCGGACCATATCCTGGCGCTCGACTACGGGCGCAAACTGGCCGAGGGCACACCGGCCGAAGTCCGCCAGAACCCCGACGTCATCAGCGCCTATCTCGGCGCGGGGAGCGCGTGACCGATGATGCAACGGATTAACCGCCAAGACGCCAAGAGCGCCAAGGCATCTCGGGAAATCGGCGCAACGCGCGAGATCCCAGAGAACTACTTTTGCCTGCGGCGCAGAAAGAGACTCCCTGTCATTGGTCCGAAAGCCCCCTTGGCGTCCTTGGCGTCTTGGCGGTTCAACTCACCGAGTCCCGCATGCTCGAAATAAGCGCACTAACCAGCCATTACGGCCGCATTCAGGCCCTGAAGGGCATCGAGGTAACGGTCGCCGAAGGGGAGCTGGTGGCGCTGGTCGGCGCCAACGGGGCCGGCAAGACCACCCTCTTGCGCTGCATCTCCGGTGTGCAGCCGGTCAGCGGCGGCAGGATCCGTTTCGACGGCAAGGACATCACCCGGATGGCGCCCGAACTGCGGGTCGGGCTGGGCATCGCCCAGGTGCCGGAGGGCCGCCAGGTGTTCGGGCCGTTGTCGGTCGAAGACAACCTGCGCCTGGGCGCCTATCGCCGGCACAGCAAGGATGTCGATGCCGACCTGCAGCGCATGTTCAAGATGTTCCCGGTGCTCGACACCATGCGCCACCATCCGGCCGGCACCATGTCGGGTGGCCAGCAGCAGATGCTGGCCATGGCCCGGGCCCTGATGTCGCGGCCCCGCCTGCTGCTGCTCGACGAGCCGTCGATGGGTCTGGCCCCGCTTCTGGTGGCGGAAATCTTCCGCATCGTCGAGGCCCTGAAAAAAGAGGGCACCACCATCTTCCTGGTGGAGCAGAATGCCTACGCCGCGTTAGGGATCGCCGACCGCGGCTATGTCCTGGAAACCGGCCAGGTGGTGCTGGCCGATTCGGGCCAAAGGCTGCTCTCCGACGAAAAGGTCAAGGAAGCCTATCTCGGTCTGTAGCGATACAGTTTCCGAAATCGTGTCACAAAAAATGTTACACGACACCCCTATGCTTCATGGGGGTTTCGGCCTAAAATAGAAACAGATCGGCGAACCAACGGCCGGCACCCTTGAAAACTTGTAACGGGAGGTACGGATATGAGGACGATGCGCACGGCGGGGCTGGCCCTGGCGATGGCGTTTGCCGCAACGGTGGCGGGCCAGGCCCAAGCCGCGGATGACATCAAGATCGGTTCTTTCGTCTCGTCGACCGGCGTCATGGGTTACATGGGCGACCAGGAGAAGAAAGTCCTCGAAACCTATGTCGAGCGGATCAACAAGCAGGGTGGCGTACTCGGCCGTCCGCTGAAGCTGATCGTCTATGACGACGGCACCGAAGCCGAAAAGGCCGCCAGCTTCACCAAGCGCCTGATCGAGAACGACGAGGTCGACGTCATCATCGGCGGCACCGGCACGCCGCAGACCATGGCCGCCGTGCCGCAGGTCGAGCGGGCCCAGGTTCCGTTCATTTCCCTGGCCGGCGGCATCGTCATCACCGACCCCGTCAAGCCCTGGGTGTTCAAGACCCCGCAGAGCGACAAGATGGCTGCCGAAAAGGTGTTCGGCGACATGAAGAAGAAGGGCATCACCAAGATCGCCCTGTTGTCCGAGAATATCGGCTTCGGCAAGTCGGGCCGCGAGCAATCGCTGCTCGCCGCGCCGAAATACGGCATCGAGATCATCGCCGACGAGACCTATGGGCCCAAGGACCCCGACGTCACCGCGCAGCTCACCAAGATCCGCGGCACCGCCGGCGTCCAGGCGCTGTTCGTGTTCGGCGCCGGAACCGGCCCGGCGGTGGTCAGCAAGAACATCCGCCAGCTCGGCCTCACCGAGCCGGTCTACCAGTCGCATGGCGTCGCCTCGAAGGACTTCCTGCGCCTGGTCGGCACCGCCGCCGACGGCTTCCGCCTGCCGGTCGACGGCCTGGTGGTGGCCGACCAGCTATCGAGCTCGGATCCGCAGAAGCCGGTGGTGGTTGATCTGAAAAACACCTTCGAAGGCCAGTACAAGACCGACGTCTCGACCTTTGCCGGCCATGCCTATGACGCCCTGATGATGACCGTCGACGCCATCAAGCGGGCCGGCGGCACCGACAAGGCCAAGGTGCGCGAGCAGTTGGAGAAGACCAAGGGCTTCATCGGCACCGACGGCGTCTACAACATGAGCCCGACCGACCATATGGGCCTCGGCCTCGACGCCTTCCACATGGTCGTGATCAAGAACGGCGACTGGGTCCTCAGCGACTGACCAAACAAACCGCTCCGGTGGCGCGCCGGCCTTGAGCCGGGCGTCGCCGCGGCGGGTCATCGAGGGAATCCGATGCCCGAACACGCCATCCGCGCGCGCCAGCACCTTGCCGAAGCCGTTGGCCGTCGCATGTACGAACGCGATCACATCTCGCATGCGCTGGGCATCACCCTCGAGGCGATCCGGCCGGGTTATGCCCGCCTGACCATGCGGGTGCGCCAGGATATGCTGAACAGCCACCAGCTGCTGCATGGCGGGATGACCTTCACCCTGGCGGATACCGCCTTTGCCTATGCCTGCAATTCGCACGACCGGACCGCCGTCGCCACCGGCTGCAATATCGTCTTCCCGGCGACCGGCCACGAAGGCGACCAGCTTACCGCCGAGGCGGTGGAATGCCATCTGAGCGGCCGCAGCGGGGTCTGCGACGTCACCGTCACCAATCAAAAGGGCGAAGTGATCGCCCTGTTCCGCGGCCAGTCCCGGCAAATGCAGGGCACCGTCCTGGCCGGCGAAGACGACTAACAGAGGAAACGCCATGAAGACCAAGCTGACCGCACCCAGCCGGGACACCCTGGACCCCATCGAGAACGCCAGCCGCGACGAGATCTGCGCCTTGCAGCTGGAACGCCTCAAATGGTCGGTGCGGCACGCCTACGACAATGTCGAGCATTACCGCAAGAAGTGCCTGGCCAAGGGCGTCCACCCGGACGACCTGAAGGCGCTGACCGACCTGCAGCTGTTCCCCTTCAACAGCAAGAACGACCTGCGCGAGACCTACCCGTTCGGGCAGTTCGCCGTGCCGATGGAACAGGTGGTGCGTATCCATGCCTCGTCGGGCACCACCGGACGACCGACCGTGGTCGGCTACACCAAGAAGGATATCGCCGACTGGGCCAAGCTGATGGCCCGCTCGATCCGCGCCGCCGGCGGCCAGCCCCGCCACAAGGTACATGTGGCCTACGGCTACGGCCTGTTCACCGGCGGCTTAGGGGCCCATTACGGGGCCGAAGAGCTGGGCTGCACGGTCATTCCCATGTCGGGCGGCCAGACCGAGAAGCAGGTCCAGCTGATCCGCGATTTCCGCCCCGACATCATCATGGTGACCCCATCCTATATGCTGGTGCTGCTCGATGCCCTCGAGGCAGAAGGCCTCGACCGCGACAACTGTTCGCTGGTCGGCGGCCTGTTCGGAGCCGAGCCGTGGACTGAAGCGATCCGGACCGAGCTCGAGCACAGGGGCGGCATCGACGCCATCGACCTGTACGGGCTGTCGGAGATCATGGGGCCGGGCGTCGCCTGCGAATGCATCGAGACCAAGGACGGCCTGCATATCTGGGAAGACCAGTTCCTGCCCGAGGTGATCAACCCGGAAACCGGCGAGCCGGTGGCTGATGGCGAGCTGGGAGAACTGGTGTTCACCACGCTGTGCAAGGAAGCGCTGCCGATGATCCGCTATCGGACCCGCGATTTGACCCGCCTGTTGCCGGGCACCGCCCGCCAGTTCCGCCGCATGGGAAAGATCACCGGGCGGTCCGATGACATGCTGATCATCCGCGGCGTCAATGTGTTCCCCACGCAGATCGAGGAACTGATCCTCAAGAACGAGTGGCTGTCGCCCCATTACCAGTTGCAGCTCGATCGCCAAGGGCATCTGGACGAATTGACCGTCAAGGTCGAAATGCGGCCCGAGGTGTTCCTCGACGACAACGACAAGGCCGGTCTGGGCCGCGACCTGCAGCATCACATCAAGAGCTATATCGGCATCTCGACCCAGGTCCTGGTGCTCGAACCGGAAAGCCTGCCGCGCTCGCTGGGCAAGGCGGTGCGGGTGGTGGACAACCGTCCCAAGGCCTAGCAACAACCGGGAGGGGATACCGTGACCGCAATGCCCGACGGGGTGCTGGCGCCCCGCCGGGCCAGGGCCAATGTCGCCCGCCTGGCATGCGCCCAGGCCCTGACCGGGGCCAATGCCGCGGTGATCTTCGCCACCGGCGCGATCGTCGGCTCGAGCTTGGCGCCCAGCGCTTCCCTGGCGACACTGCCTATTTCCTGTTACGTCCTCGGCATGGCGGCGGGAACCCTGCCAACCGGCTGGATTTCGCGCCGCTACGGACGCCGTGCTGCGTTCATCCTCGGCACCGCTTGCGGAACCGCCACCGGTTTGTTGGCGACCGCGGCCCTCCTGGTCGCCTCGTTCCCCCTTTATTGCCTGGCCACCTTCCTCGGTGGGCTCTATGGGGCGGTGGCACAATCCTTCCGCTTCGCCGCCGCCGATGGCGTCAGCCCTGCGTTCCGGCCAAAGGCGGTATCGCTGGTGATGGCCGGCGGCGTCTTCGCCGGGGTGCTGGGCCCGCAATTGATCAACTGGACGATGGATTGGTGGTTGCCCTACGTCTTCGCCGCCAGCTACCTGGCCCAGGCGGCGGTAGCCCTGATCTGCATGGCGGTGGTGGCGGGCGTCGACCTACCCAAGCCGCCCCCGACCCATGTCGCAACCGGCCGGCCGCTCGCCCAGATCGTCGCCCACCCGCGGTTTTTGGCGGCGGCACTGTGCGGTGTGGTGTCCTACTTCCTGATGAATCTGGTCATGACCTCGGCGCCGCTGGCGATGCGACTTTGCGGATTGGCCCTGACCGATTCCAATCTTGCCATCCAGTGGCATGTCGTCGCGATGTACGGCCCAGGGTTCATCACCGGCGGGCTGATTGCCCGTTTCGGTGCCAGACGGGTGGTCGCCCTGGGACTGCTGATCATCGCTGCGGCGGCGGCCATCGGGCTGGACGGCATCAGCGTCGGCCATTTCTGGGTGTCGCTGATCTTGCTGGGGATCGGCTGGAACTTCGGCTTCGTCGGCGCCTCGGCAATGGTGCTCGAAAGTCATCGCCCCGAGGAACGGAACAAGGTTCAGTCGTTCAACGATTTCATCGTCTTCGGCACCGTGGCGTTCGGCTCGTTCTCGTCCGGCCAGATCCTCGCCAGCCACGGCTGGGCGGCGATCAATTGGCTGGTCTTTCCAGCCGTCGCCGTAACCTTGACGGTGCTGTTATGGTCGGCCCGGCCGCGAGCCGGGCTGGCCGGGCAAAGCCGGTAACGGCGCCTGTTGCGCGTTCCGACGCGGTCCTTGGCGCCCTGCCGTCAATGATGGGCGTGGCCGTGCGGGGCGGCTTCGGCGGCGCCGTCGCCGGTGGCGCGGAGACACAGGACAAGGCCGTACACGACCACACAGCCGACGATGAAAAGCCCGAATTCCATCTTCCCAATTCCTTCCTCAATCGTCTGCGGCAGAAAGTCTCACGCCCCCATCGCGCCGTCAATGATCGCTTCGGCTGATAGTCCTGGGCCGACCCGCATCCTGCGCGTGCGACAAACGCAAAGCGTGTTATGGTACCGTTGGAACCTGGCAGGCGCATGGGAGACTGACGGGGCATGCGGCTTACTCTGCACCATGGGCGCGGTCACGCGACCAAGCCCTCCTGCGATTCGGCGAGGCTGGCGGATGGGGACGATAATGCCACCTTCGCCTGAACAGCATCGCCCGCCCCAGCGCTCCCTGATCGCCGTCATCGACAATATGGCGGGCCGGCGACAGGCGCTGGTCAACATCCTGAAGCCCTATTTTCGCGTGGTCGACCACGAGGATGGCGACAAGGCGATCGCCGAATTGAAGAATAGCCGGCCGGCCGCCGCCCTGGTGGCCGATCGCTTGCCACCGCTGGGCGGCTACGAAGTGGTGAAACGCATCCGCGACACCGCCGGGCTGGAACGGCTGCCGGTCATCCTGGTGGCGCCGAACGGCGGCAAGACGGTGCAGGATGGCCAGCGATGGTGCGGTGCCGACCGTCTGCTGGTCTGGCCCTGTCACCCGTCGATGGCGCTGATGGTGGTTTCCTCGATGTGCAGTCTTCACATCGAGCGCAGCTGGGAGGCGCTGTCGCCGATACCGCGCCTGGCGCTGAAACAGACCTTGTTGGCCTTCAACGGGCTGACCGAGGCCATTCACCAGGGCGGCGATGTCGACATCGGCGAGATCGGCCAAGCATCCACCAGCCTGGTTGCCGCATTGAACGACAATCACTGCCATCTGATCCTCGATGCGGTCAAGGATCACGACGACTACACCTACGTCCATTGTCTCAGGGTCTCGGCGTTCCTTTCGCTGTTCGGCCACATTACCGGCCTACCGCAGAGCGAACAGGTGCTTCTGGCCACCGGCGGACTGTTGCACGATGTCGGCAAGATCAAGATCCCTTATGACGTTCTGAACAAGGCGGGCCAGCTCAAGGACGTCGAATTCGACCTGATCAAGACGCATGTGGAATCGACGGTCGAGTTGTTGCAGCGGGCGCCCCAGATTCGCAAGCCGATTATCACCATTGCCTCGCAACACCATGAGAAGCTGGACGGTTCGGGCTACCCCCTTGGTCTTTCCGGCACGCAGCTGGATGACCTGGCGCGGATGGCGACCATCGTCGATATCTTCAGCGCGCTGACCGATCGCCGGACCTATAAGCCGGCCATGGACCCCGAATTGGCCCTCAACCTGATGTTGGAAGGGATGTCGCGGGAACTCGACATGCGGCTGTTGGCAATCTTCCGCCAGGCGATGCTCGATGCCGCGGTGTTTGCCGAGCCGGTCTACGGGTGATGCCCCGCGGACGGGCCGATATGGCGGGGTGCGGCCACGGGTGCGAACCACCGCACCCATGGCCTGCCCGTCCGGCTTCGCTCAGCTCTTCGGCTTATCGTCCATCGGCGAGCCATCGAACTTGAACCGCTTGATCTGCGCGCTCTTCTCGAGGCTGTCGATGACCTTGGGGACGTCCAGTTCGACCAGTTCGCTCTTGATCCTCGGCTTGGCTTGTTCGTAGGAGGGTGGCGGCACCATGCGACGGTCCTCCACCTTGATGACATGCCAACCGACCGAGCTATGCACCGGAACTTGCGTGTATTCGCCGGGCTTCAGCTGGAATGCCGCAGCGGCAAACTCCGGCACGGCCTTATCCTTGCTGATATAGCCGGCGTCTCCGCCACTGGCTTTGCCGGACGGATCGATGCTCTTGGCCTTGGCCTCGTCCTCGAAGGAAACGCCCGATTGCAGATCGGCAATGGCGGCCTTGGCGGCCTCCTCGGAGGCGAGCAGGATGTGGCGGACCCGCACCTCTTCCTTTTCCGGCGTGGCCGCCTTGATCGCTTCGTAGCGCTGCTGGATCGCGCTTTCCGGGATGTCGGCCTCGGCCCGCCTGGTCAGATACAGCTGCTGCAGCAGCTGGATCCGCACATCCGCCAGCTGGGCCTTGAACTCCGGGTCGTTCTCCAGCTTCTGCTTCTTCGCCTGGTCGAGAACCAATTGCCCGACAATCACCTGGTCGAGCAGCTGGTTGTAAACCTTGTCGAGCGGCACCTGGCCGTGCTGGGCTACCGCCTGATGGGCCTTGATGAGAACGGAGCGATGGATGTCCTTGCCGTTCACCGTGGCGACGACCGGATCGGCATCCGCCGCCAGGGCGGGAAACGTCGCCGCCGTCAACAGGGCGGCCAACGCAATGGCGCCCAGGGGACCGTGGGTCATAAAGTTTTCCTTTCGTTATCGATGCCTTCGGACGGCGCCGGTTGATGCCCGGCGCCCCGAGGGATCGAGCCTGTGAGTACCCTCGTTGCCCGCTTCATGCAAGATCCCATCATCTGGCCCAGCCCCATCGATCTAGCCGATGGCCGCGGCGATGGCCTTGCCGACTTCGGTGGTGTCCGCCTTGCCCTGGAGGTCGGGCGTATGCGGTCCGTCGAGCAGCACCGCCTCGATCGCCGCCATGATGGCGTCGTGCGCCGCCCGGCAGGGCCCCGTCCCTTGGCCGAGGAAGTCCAGCATCATCGCCCCCGACCAGATCATGCCGATCGGATTGGCGATGTTGCGTCCATAAATGTCCGGGGCCGAACCATGCACCGGCTCGAACAGCGAGGGAAACAGCCGCTCCGGATTGAGATTGGCCGAGGGCGCGATACCGATGGTGCCGGTACAGGCCGGCCCGAGATCGGACAGGATGTCGCCGAACAGGTTCGACGCCACCACCACGTCGAAGCGCTCGGGCGACAGCACGAACCGGGCGCACAGGATATCGATGTGATACTTGTCCCAGGTGACCCCCGGATAGTGGGCGGCCATGGCCTCCACGCGCTCGTCCCAATAGGGCATGCTGATGGCGATGCCGTTCGACTTGGTGGCCGAGGTCAGGTGCTTCTTGGGGCGGCTGGCGGCCAGTTCGAAGCCGTATTTGAGGACCCGATCGATGCCGTGGCGGGAAAACACCGATTCCTGCAGGACGATTTCCCGCTCGGTGCCTTCATACATGCGGCCACCGACGGTGGAATATTCGCCTTCGGTATTCTCCCGCACCACGTAGAAATCGATGTCGCCCGGCTTCTTGCCGGCCAGCGGCGCCGGTACGCCGGGCATCAGGCGCACCGGCCGCAGATTGACATACTGGTCGAAGCCCCGCCGGAATTGCAGCAGCGAGCCCCACAGGGAAATGTGATCGGGCACCACCGCCGGCCAACCGACGGCGCCGAAGAAGATCGCGTCGTAGCCCCGCAGGCGGTTCGCCCAGTCGTCCGGCATCATCCGCCCATGCTTGGTGAAATACTCCGCACAGGCCCAGTCGAAATGATCGGCCTCGAGGGCGATGCCGTGTTTGCGGGCGGCGGCTTCGACGGCGCGCATGCCTTCCGGCATGACCTCGCGGCCGATGCCGTCGCCTGGGATTACCGCGATCCTATGTGCCGCCATCTGGACCTCCCGCAACCGTTCGTGCTCAGCAAGAGGTTAGCACCCGCGGCCAGTCGGCGCAACCGGCCGCGGGTGCGATCTGGGCTGCCGCTTCAGCTTTCGCGACGGAGATGCGACGGTGCAGCGGCGGCGGTCACGGTGATGACTCCGAATAGAGCATCCGAAGCGACCTTAACAGGCCATCATGCCGCCTGGCGGATCGCAGCGGCGAGTATCTCCCTGAGCCGATTGGGCACGATCGGCTTGTGGGCGCTCAGTTGCCCGGCCAACACGTCGGTCAGCAAAGCCATGGCCTGCACAGGCTGGCGCAGATCGTGACTGGCGGCAGCGAGAAACGTCGATTTCGCTTTCTCCGCCTGTTCGGCCTTGGCCAAGGCGGCACGCAGATCGCGCTCGCCCGCTTTACGCGCCGTGATGTCCCGCAATATTCCCGTGAAAAAGCGGCGATCACCGTCCCACCATTCGGAGATGGCGAGGTCCATCGGGACCACCGTCCCGTCCTTGCGCCTCCCCTCGACTGCGCGGCCGATACCGATGATTTTTGCCTGACCTGTCTTCTTGTAGTTGTCGAGATAGCCGTCGTGGGCCGACCGATGAGGCTCGGGCACGAGCATTTTCACGTTTTGCCCGACAACCTCATTTGCGGCGTACCCGAACAGCCGTTCGGCGGCCTTGTTGAATGAGACGACGTCGGCTTGCCCGTCAATGATGATGAAGGCGTCGACCGCGGTGTCGGCGACCGCGCGGTAACGTGCTTCGGCCGCAACCATCGCCTGTTCCAAAACCTTCTTCTGGGTGATGTCTTCGAAATAGACCGCAAGTCCCTGGGCGGACGGAAAGGCTCGGACCGTAAACCATAATTCCGAACCGATGAGATGGTCGTCGAATTCGATCGGCTTCGAGGTTTCCGCGGCCAAACGCAAAGCCCCCTCGAAGCGAGAGCCGAAGACGTTGGGGAACGCCTGCCAGAGATCGCATCCGACAAGGCTATTGTCGCGACCGATGATCGCGTAGGCGCGATCGTTGACATAGGTGAGACGCCACGTGCGATCAATCTCGATCACCGCATCGGTCAGGCGGTTGAGGGCTGACGCTATATGGCGCTCAGTCGGCGGGGGATCGGACATAAATTCCATGTCCTAAAGTTGATGCGGGCGCTTGGCATTGACGAATACGACCTCTCCCGAAAAACTAATCGGTTTATCTTTCGCGCCCATCAGGATGAGCGTACCACTTCAGCGGGCGTCAAGCGGCATTGGGATTGCGAGTGATACCTATGCGCAGATGGCGCTGGCTGCCGAGGCAGAGGCCGACATGATCAAGGTCATTGTGAAGCTCGTTTCCGCCAGGGTGTCCGTCCCTCGGCACTCCCGCGCTTTCGAACTTCTGTATGCGGATAGCGGCTTCTTCCGGGCGTCGGTCTTCCCGCTCAGGACGGCGGATATCGTAGCGTTGGATCGGCATGACACTGCGCGAGTGCGTCGTCCGCACCCGGTGGAATGAAGTCTTTAGATTCACGACGCCGGTCGCATTAGGGTTTCTGGGATTGCCGGGGAAGACGTCGAAGATGTGGCGGCCGAGGATTTCCTGCTCGGTGGTCAGCGTCGCCTGTAAGTAATCGCCCGTCTGGTCGTCGGATTGCCTTGCGCAAGCGGCGAGAAGGGCAGCAAAGGGTCAACTCCCGCCTATCGCCGCCCCCGAAGGCAGCGGTCAGTCGTTGGATCCGTCGAGGACGGCCACCGGATAGCGCCGGATCATGGCGTCTGCGCTGACAATGGTCAGCCCTTCGTGCCGTGCCTGGGCAACCAACATGCGGTCGAACGGATCGTGATGGTGCGGCGGCAGCCCTCCGGCCAGGATCGCGTGCTCGACCGCAATGCCGAGCGGGGTGAATCCTGCCTGGCCGATGATCGCTGGCATTCCTGCGATCGGAAAATCAAGCCGGCCGAGCGCGTGCTTGATGGCGATCTCCCACACCGTGGCGGCGCTGACGAACACCTCGGAAGCGGGATCGCCGATCGCCGCCTTCGCCGCCGCCGGCAGCACCGGATCGTCCGACAACCACCACAGCAGGATATGCGTGTCGAGCAATAGCTTCACGGGGTCTCGCCGCGAAACGCGCGGGCAAGGTCGTCCGGCAATGGCGCGTCGAAGTCCGGCCCAATGCTGATCTTACCCTTCAGCTGGCCAGGCACACGCGGATTGGAGCGGGCCTGAAGCGGCACCAGACGAGCCATCGGGCGGCCGGCCTTGGCGATGATGATTTCCTCGCCGGCGGCGGCGCGCTCGACCAACTGGGACAGGTTGGTCTTTGCGTCATAAAGATTGATCGGGTCGGCCATGAAGCGCTCCTAACCAACTTGACCAAGGTTAGCAGCCGATCCGGTTGTTGGTCAAGCTTGGTCAACCCAGCCGTCCGAAGCGGGTCAAGGTGAATCAGGGTCAGCCCAAGGCCGATGGCGATTGGGGCAAATCCGGCCGGCGCCGCCTTCGAGGTGGATCCCAGGATGACCAGCAGGAACGCCGCCGTCAGCACGACTTCGGCGATCAATGCCGACTGGAGGCTGTAATGTCCTGGTGACAGCGCGCCAAACCCATTCGAAGCGAAACCGCCCGCCGTGAAGTTCGGCGCGCCCGAAGCGATGGCATAGAGGATCGTCGCCCCGGCAAGGCCGCCGATCACCTGGACGATCCAATAGGGGATCAACTCGCGCCAGGCGAATCGGTCGGCAATCGCCAGGCCGAGCGAGACCGCAGGATTGAAATGTCCTCCGGAAATCCCGCCGACGGCATAGGCCATGGTGAGGACGGTCAGGCCGAAAGCCATGGCGACACCGACAAAGCCGATGCCGAGATGCGGAAAGGCGGCGGCAAGCACGGCGCTACCGCAGCCGCCGAACACCAGCCAGAACGTTCCGAAGAATTCAGCTGCGAGCTTTCTCGTCATTTTCCGGGCCTCCGGGTGAAACTTTGGCGCAGTCGACAACCGGCGATGCTGCACCGCCGAGCGAATGCCTCATCCTAGGATCGAGCGAATGCCGTGCGGTAGCCTCGGGAATTACTTAGGGCGGCATGCAATTAAGAACGGATTACCTCTCCCGTCGGGCCCGCGGAAGAGGCTGTGAAGACATTAGTGGCGCCGGCCTCCGTGCCGGCGTTCCGGCGAAGCCGGAATGCCCCCATTTCCGCCGCTCCGCGGCGAATGACCGGCAGGGACGCCGGTCCCACTGGGTGAAAACCTCTATCCACAGCCGACTAGCGTTCAGGGTCGCCGGCCATGATGGCTGCCACCGCCGCCTCGTCGGGACCGCCTTCGGCGTTGAGGCCGGCGACCACTCCGGCCCGGTCCTCGGCGTCGCGGTTCTGGCTCATCTTCCATTTGCCCTGCAGGCGGTCGACCGGCAGCCTGAAGCCGAGGATCCCTTTCAACATGGTGGCAATATAGTCGGCCGGGGCATCGCTCACCGCCCAGGGCTGCGCACGCTTCGCCTCATGCCGCTCGGTCAGTCGGGTGACCAGGCGCCGCAAGCGATCGGCCTCGTCGAAGACTTCGAGCGTTCCATAGGCATGGACCGCGACATAGTTCCAGGTCGGCACCACCTTGCCGGTCTTCTGTTTGGTGGCATACCAGGCCGGTGTGACATAGGCGTCAGGGCCCATGAAGATGGCCAGCGACTGAATGTCGCGGGCGCTCCCCTGCCCCTGCGGGTTACTGCGCGAAAAATGCCCATAGAGGGTGCCGAACGGGCCCTCCGTTGCCTCGAGCAGAACCGGCACATGGCTGGCTTCCAGGCCCTCGCCGCCCAAGGTGACCAAGGTCGCCAACCGGGCGGAGCGGATCGCCTCGTGCAAGATCGGCAGTCGATCTTCCTGGAAGAGCGGCGGGGTGTACATGCGTCACCTCCATATTGGCCGCCGCCAAGGAGCCCCCTCGCCCCCATTAGGGGAGAGGGTCGGGGTGAGGGGGACGGCGCCCTCACCCTCCCGCTGCGCGGGTCCCTCCCTCTCCCGCAAGCGGGAGAGGGTCTTCCTTACCGATACGTCTCGTGGCGCAACGGCGCCTGCGGTTCCCCCGCCGCTGTCGGCTTGCGCGGCACCGCTTGCGACACCGGAGCGGGGGCGTCGGGCTGGCCGGCCAGGCGCCTCAGCAGCAGCACCTGCTCGTCGATGCGCGACTGGATATGGGCGATCTGCTCTTCGCTCAGATGGCGATACTTGCCCAGCACCTTCAAGTAGTCGACCAGCGGCGTCGGCCGATCGGGCGAACGGGTGAAGGACAGGCCGTCCCGGCGGGTATATTCCCACAGACTGATGAAGTTGCAGTCGACCGACAGCCGGCAGGCCTCGATCACCTTGTGCGGCGGAATGCGCCAGCCGGTGGGACAGGGCGAGTAGATATGCAGGTACGAGAAGCCTTCGAACGAGGCGGCGATGGCCTTGTCGAGCTTGGCGTAAAGGTCCTCCATGTAGCCGGTCGAAGCGGTCGCCACATAGGCGCACCGATGGGCCACCAGGACCATCGGCAGGTTCTTGGCGTCCTGGCTCTTGCCGTGCATATGCTCGCCGACCGGCGTCGTCGAGGTCCACGACCCGTAGGGCGTGGTGCCCGAGCGCTGCATGCCGGTGTTCATGTAGCCTTCGTTGTCGACGCAGACATAGAGGATCTTCTCGCCGCGCTCGGCGGCCCCCGACACCGCATGGAAGCCGCAGTCGGCGGTACCGCCGTCACCGGCCAGGCCCATCACCACGATGTCCTTGCGGCCGATCCGGTCGTAATAGCGGCGGATACCGGCCAGCATCGAGGCGGTGTTGGTCAACAGCGGGTGGAACACCGGCACCTTGGTCCCGGTCTTGCCGTTATAGCCGACCGAGCCCATGCCGGGAATGCAGCCGGGCGGCGTCGCCAGGATCGAGTTGCGGCCCACCTTGCGCATGATGTGGCGGATGGTCAGCTCGGAATTGCAGCCCTGGCAACCCGACAAACCGGGGACGAACATGTCCTCCTTGTCGCCGTAGGCCTTGTAGATGTTGCCGGCGGTCATCCATTCCAGGGCACTGGTCGGACAGGCCGCGACGCAGGCCGGATCGCCGCCGCATTGGTCACATTTGGCGACCCGGCCGGCTTCTGCGTCGACGGCGATGCCGCCATAGGCGCAACCGGCGGTGCACAGCAGGCAATCGACGCAGCGATCGGCATCCCAGCCGACCACGCCGGTCCCGTCCGCCTTGGCCAGGGCCCCGGCCGGACAGACCATGACGCATTTGGGGTCGCCGCATTGCCGGCACATGGCCAGCTCGAAGACGCCCTCGGCGGCCCCGGGAACCACCGAGATCCGGCTGGCCCCTTGCTTGACGGCGGCGCAGGCGGTCATGCAATCGCCGCAGCCGTCGCACAGGTTCGCCTTGAAGGCGATGGTGTTGAACGCCGCGCCCATGATCACCTCCACCCTTCGCTCATCAGCCGGCGGCCGGTTTCCAGCGGCCGGGCGAGGAAGGCATCCTTGCAGTCGGTCAGGTCGACGCGCCGGCGAATCAGTTCGCCCATGATGCCCACGTCGAACGGCTCGTCGATACTGGCGTAGCCGACCAGCCGGCCCTCGGCCATCACCACCCGGCGATAGCCGGCGGCGGAGTCCGCCGCTTCGCTTTCCGACACCTCGACCTGCTGGCTGGCGGTGGCCTGGCCGATGGACAGGGCGACCCGCCCGAAGAAGCGATAGGTGTTGATCGGCACGCCACCGGCATAGGGCAGCAGATAGGGGTCGCCGGCCATTGCCATGCCGGCGATGCGGCCCTGCTCCACCGCGGTCGGGATGATGCCGATCAGGGCCGCACGGCCGCTGTGGAAATCCTTGGCCTGGGCCACGTCGCCGGCCGCCCAGACGTCGGGCAGCGAGGTCTGCATGCGGTCGTCGACCAGCACGCCCTGGCCCAGATCGATCCCCGACCCGGCCAGCCACTCCACCACCGGCCGCACCCCGGCCGCCACCAGCAGCAGATCGGCCTCCAGCCGGCTGTCGTCGTCGAGCACCAGGATCCGGCCGCCCTCGGCCCGCACCACCCGGCGCCCCAGATGCAGCTTCACCCCATGGGCGGCGAAACAGGCCTCGATTCGCGCCGACGCCTTGGGGTCGAAATAGCCCGGCAGCACATGGGCCTGCATTTCCACCACGTCGACGGCAAGACCGGCCTCGGCCAGGTTCTCGGCCGCATGCAGCCCGACCAGCCCGGCCCCCAGAACCACCGCCCGCTTGGCCTGGCCCATGGCCTGACGCAGGCCTTTGGCGTCGTCCAAGGTGCGCAGGACATGATAGGGCATACCCTTACCAGTGGCACCGGCCTCCGTGCCGGTGG
>CAIOJO010000325.1 GCA_903858635.1 uncultured Telmatospirillum sp.
CTGAAAAATCGACACGGTGCGAGGACAACCGGCAGAGGATCCACTTATCCAGCGTCGATTCCTGTCCGAACAAACCCGGCCAGCTCTGTACTCATCTGACATGTCTCCCTGATCGGACCTCAGGACATGGGGCCCAGCTTGGTGGCGAATTTAAGCCAGCGATAGCGTTTGAAACAATCCATTGCTCATGCACAATACTGTTGCGGGATAAGCGACAAACTCGGAGTCTGCCTTGGATCGCCTCGACAGCATGGAAGCTTTTGTCCGGGTTGCCGAATGCGGCAGCTTCTCCGAGGCGGCACGCCGCCTGAGGCTGTCCAAATCGGTGGTAAGCCGCCAAGTTTCGGGTCTCGAGGCGCAGCTCGGCGCCCGCCTGTTCAACCGGACCACCCGCAGCCTGGCCCTGACCGAGGTCGGCCGCGCCTATTTCGAACGCTGCGCCCGCATCCTGGCCGACGTCGAAGAAGCCAATCTTTCGGTGTCCAGCCTGCAGGCCGAGCCGCGCGGCCGCCTGCGAGTCAACGCGCCGATGTCGTTCGGCGTTCTGCATCTGGCGCCGCTGATGCCCCGCTTCCTGGAACAATACCCGCAGATCGATCTCGACATGGCGATGAACGACCGCTTCATCAGCCTGGTGGAAGAGGGCTTCGATGTGGCGGTGCGCATCGGCAAGCTCGAAGATTCAAGCCTGATTTCGCGGCAGCTGGCGCCGTCGCGACGGGTGGTCTGCGGCAGCCCGGACTATCTTCGGCGCCGCGGCATACCCGCAACGCCGGCTGACCTGAGCGGGCACTGCTGCCTGTGCTACAGCAACCTGGCCGAGGCCGATGAATGGACCTTTGCCACAGCCGAGGGGCGCCGTTGGCCGGTCGAGGTGCAAGGCCGCCTGCGCGTCAACAATGGCGATGTCTTGCGGGAAGCGGTGTTGGCAGGTATCGGTTTGGCCATGCTGCCCACCTTCATCTGCGGCCGCGACCTGCAGGCCGGCAGCCTGGTTGCGGTGCTCGGCGACTACATCGAGCAGAATTCGGCCATTCACGCCGTCTATCCGCATGGCCGCCATCTGTCGCCGAAAGTCCGGGCCTTCGTCGATTTCCTGGTCGACCATTTCGGCCCCAGGCCCTACTGGGACTTGGTCGAATAGCCAAGGGTATTGCAGGGCGGCGGGCGGCCCCCGATGTTGGAATAAGGCGAGCGGGAGCGGGCAGATGGGTCTTTTGGTCGACGGCATATGGCAGGACCGTTGGTATGACACCGAATCGAGCGGCGGCCGCTTCCTGCGCCCGGCCACCAGCTTCCGGCACCGGATCGGCGAGGACGGCGACTTCCCAGCGGAGCCGGGGCGCTATCACCTTTACGTCTCCTATGCCTGTCCTTGGGCCCACCGGACTCTTATCTACCGCCGGCTGAAAGGGCTCGAACCGGTCATCGGAGTCAGCGTGGTCGAGCCGCTGATGCTGGAAAACGGGTGGGAAATGGCCGAGGGGGCCGATCCGGTGAACGGCGCCCGCTTTCTCTGGCAGATCTATGCCAAGGCCGACCCCGGCTACACCGGCCGGGCCAGCGTGCCGATTCTGTGGGACAAGAAGAGCCAGACCATCGTCAACAATGAATCGGCCGAAATCATCCGCATGTTCGACAGCGGGTTCGGGCACCTGGCCAAGGGACCGCAGTTCTGCCCAGCTGCTCTCAGGGAACAGATCGACCTGCTGAATTCCGAGATCTACGACACCGTCAACAACGGGGTTTACCGGGCCGGCTTCGCCACCACCCAGACCGCCTATGCAGAAGCCTACGCCGCCCTGTTCGCCAGCCTCGACCGCCTGGAGTCCCGCCTCGGCAGCCAGCCGTTCCTGTTGGGTGAACGGCCCTGCGAGGCCGACTGGCGACTTCTGACCACGCTACTGCGCTTCGATGCCGTCTATTACGGCCACTTCAAGTGCAACCGCGATCGCCTGGTCGATTTCCCCGAATTGTGGGACTACACGCGGACCCTCGCCCAGGTCGAGGGCGTGGCGGCCACCTTCCATCTGGATCACATCAAGACCCACTACTACGGCAGCCACCGCACCATCAACCCCACCGGCATCGTGCCAAAGGGCCCGCGCCTCGACTTCACCACCCCGACCCGCCGGGCGGTGCCGCGGTTCGAATAGATATTCACCACGGAGACACGGAGGTCACGGAGGTTCATTTTTGGCTGCGCGCATGAACCACCTTCGTCACCCCCGCGAAGGCGGGGGTCCATGTTGACAGCCCAAACTGGGGCCTCTCGCTCCGTGACCTCCGTGTCTCCGTGGTGATTTAGCTTTTCAGCCCGGCGTTCTCGGCGATGACCCGGGCCAGGACCGACCAATCCATATCGCCCTTGCCGCGCGCCACACCCGACAGCAGGTTGCCGTGAACCACGCTGGCCACCGGCATCGGCACCTCGGCGTCGGCCGCCGCCGCCAGCACCAGTCCCGCATCCTTGAGACCGAGGCGCAGACGAAAACCGGCCGGCTCGTAGCGTTCGCCGACGATCATGCCGCCGTAATTCTCGTAGACCGGCGACTTGAACAACCCACCGTTGATGACCTCGAGGAACTGGGCCGGCGGGATTCCGGCCTTGCGCACCAGGGCCATCGCCTCACCCAACGATTCAAGCATGGCGGCGATGGTGAAATTGCCGGCCAGCTTGAAGACATTGGCCCGCTCGGCCGGCTCGCCGAGATAGGTCACCTGTTGCCCGATATTCTGCAGGACCGGGCGGCAGCGATCCACCAGCTCGGCCGGACCGGCCGCCACGATCCGCAGATTGCCGGCCGCGGCCACATCGGGCCGGCCGAACACCGGTGCCGCGATATAGCCGCGCCGGGCCTTGGCATGGGCCTCGGCCAGACGGCGCGACAAGGCGACCGAGATGGTGCTCATCGACACATGGATCGACTTCTCGCCCAGGGCCGCCAGCAGGCCCTGCGGGCCCAGCGTCACCGCTTCCGAGGCGGCGTCATCGGCGACCATGGTCATGACGATGTCAGCCCCGGCCGCCGCTTCGGCTGGCGAGCCGGCCACCCGAACCTCCCCCGCCAACCCATCGGCCTTGCCCTGGCTGCGGTTGTGGACGGTGACCGAATAGCCGGCCGCGAGAAGCTGCGACGCCATGGGTTTGCCCATGGACCCTAATCCGATGAAAGCCAATTTCGGCATTGCGGGGCTCCTGCCTCTAGGTTGTCGAAACCGCCCGCGCCGGTGGTGCCATGAACTCCGGGCCGACCGGGTCGTGGATGGTACTTTCGAGAATAGCATCGATCTCGGCCATTGCCGTGTCGTCGATGGTCCAGCCAAGAACATCGCCGAAGGCATCGAGCTGGGCCGGGTGACGGGCGCCCCATAGGGCAATCGTCGGTCCGCGATCGAGGATCCAGCGCACGGCCAAGGCCAGGACGGTCTTGCCGAACCGTTGCCGGGCATAATCGTCCAGCGCGCGCACCGCCTCCAGATATTGGGCCAATCGCGGCGGCTGGAATTTGGGATCGCTCCGCCGCAGGTCGTCGCCCTCGAACCGCGTGTCGGCGCGGATGCGGCCGGACAACAGGCCGCGGCACAGGGAACCATAGGCCAGGACGGTCAATCCGGAGCGCTGGGCATAAGGGAGGATCTCGGTTTCGGCCTCCCGCTCGAACAGATTGTAGGGCGGCTGCACCGCATGCAGCGGCGCCACGGCGGCGAAAGCCCGCAGTTGCGCCCTGTCGTAGTTGGAGACCCCGATGGCGCGAATCTTCCCCGCCCGATACAGGCGGGCCAACTCGGCCGCCGTCTCCTCCATCGGCACCAGGGGATCGGGCCAATGGATCTGATAAAGATCGATATGGTCGGTGCCGAGCCGCCGCAACGACTGCTCGATCTCGTGGCGGAGCCGGGCCGGCGAGGCATTTCGTTCGACCCCGCCCTGCTCCCACTGCAGCCCGGCCTTGGTGGCGACGATCACCCGGTGGCGATAGCCGCCCTCGGCCAAGGCCCGGCCGATGATTTCCTCGGAACGGCCGAACCCATAGACGGGAGCGGTGTCGATCAGGGTAATGCCGCGCCCGATGGCGGCGTGAATGGTGCGGATCGCCTCCGCCTCATCGCTGCCGCCCCACATCCAGCCGCCGATCGCCCAGCTCCCCAGGCCGATGCGTGATGCGATCAACGGGGTGGCGCCGATACGAATTGTCTCCATGGGGGCGTTCCTTTGCGGTGTCGCTGTCGCAACGTCCTACACCGCGAGGCGGGTGGCAGTTCCCGGCAATCCGGAGAGACGATGCAAGCCGCGATTGAATTGCCGGTTGACGATCCTCACATCTCGACAGGATGCCAGGGCAACAATTTTGGGAGACGCCAAGATGAAGCGCAATCATTCCCTGTCTTTGATTCTCGGCGCGAGCGCCTTGCTCGTCCTCGCCGCCTCACCCGCCAGCGCCGCCGATCCTTCCAAAGAGATTTCCACCGCGGCAACCCATGCCGGCCTGGCGGCCGGTTCCAGCGATCTCAAGATGGTCCACACCCATCTGCAGCACGTCATCAACTGCCTGGTCGGACCGGGCGGTGCCGGCTTCGACGCGGCGCCGGGCAATCCCTGCAAGGACCAGGGGGCCGGCGCCATCCCCGACGCACCGCCGGCCAAGCAAAAGGAGCTGCAGGCCGCCGTCGGCATGGCCAAGACCGGCCTCGGCCAGAGCGACGTGGCCAAGGCGAAGCAAGAAGCCGGCGAGATTCAGGCCGCCTTGAGCAAGGCAGCCATGTAGGACGCCGAGATCGGTCGACGAGAGAGCGCCGGCCTCGCCGGCGCTCCTTCCCGACCGCGTCAACTGTCGTGTCGCGGTATCCAAGTTAAGGTGGCGGTGTCATCGTCGTTGCAGATTTCGGCCAGTTTTCCGGCCGAGATCCTGAGCGGGGTGACTCCGTTGACCGACAACAGGCCCTTGCGCGACAAATCCCAGCCGGCCAGGACGCAGGCCCTGGGCGGGATCTCCGTCACCGTGACGCTCGCGATTTGCCCGTTCCGGTCCACCCGCAGCGCCCCCCCATAGATATTATGGTCGGGTGCCGTCCGCTGTGCCGCCTGCTCGATTTGCTTGACCAGGAGATCCGGGGAAATGGCCGGCTTGGCCTGCCCGGCCATGCCCACCAGCCATGTCGCACCGCCGCTGATGATCAGCAACACCAACGCCCATTCCCAGGTCCAATGGCGGGGGACCACTTTGCGTCGGCCGCCGGCGCGGCGGGAAGGTACGGGCGGAACAGGTTTGCCCGGGGTTACGGAAGGACCGTGACCATGTTCCGGATGGCTGCAAGCCGAGAAAGTCTTGGCGACCATAATGAGCCTCCTAAGAGGGCTTTATTTATATTGTGGCCGCCAGGTCAAATAGTCAATATTTTCATTAATACACAATTTTATTATTGGTATTATTTCTTGCGAATTTAAATAAAATGCGACTGAGTTTGGGGCCCCGCGCCTATAACGGTGTGCGTTTGCGTTGCATCACATTCTTTTCTCGTCATCCCCGGACTTGATCCGGGGATCCATGGATTGCCGGGTCAAGCCCGGCAATGACGAGAAGAATAAGTCCGCGGAAAAGGCAGGAAGTGGGGTGGTGACCAAAGTTAAGCGGTGGCACCCACCCCCTGCAGATAGAGCTCGGCAAAGGACTCGGGGGGGATCGGCCGGCTGAAATGATAGCCTTGGAAGGTCGTGCAGCCCCGGAAATTGAGAAAGGCCAGTTGCGCCTCGGTTTCCACCCCCTCGGCCACCACGACGAGATTGAAGCGACGGGCCAAGCCGATGATGGCTTCGATGATCACCCCGTCGCTGGGGTCGACCCCGAGGTCGCGAACAAAGGACTGATCGATCTTCAGTCCATGCACCGGCAGGCGCTTAAGATAGGACATCGAAGAATAGCCGGTGCCAAAGTCGTCGATATAGAAGCGAACCCCTGTTCCGTGCAGTTCCTCCATCTTCGAGACCACCGATACCGGATCCTTGATCAGCACGCCCTCGGTGATTTCGAGAACGATGCGGGCGGGGTCGACCTTCCTGTCCCTGATGATTTCCCCCACCATCGCCGAGAAGTCCTGCTGATGAAATTGCCGCGGGCTGATGTTGACCGCCACATGCTGGCCCGGTTCGAGGATCCCCGCATCCTCCCACGTCTTGACCTGCGCCACCGCCGTTTCCAGCACCCAACGCCCGATCTCGACGATGAGACCGGTTTCCTCGGCCACCGGGATGAACTCGTTGGGCGGCACATTGCCGCGCACCGGATGACGCCAGCGCAGCAGCGCCTCGGCCCCGGCGACCCGCTTGTCGGCCAACACCAGCGGCTGATAGGCCAGCGAGAACTCGCCGTTGCCCAAGGCTTGCCGCAGCTCGTTCTCCAGTGCCAGCCGCCGTTCGGCGGCGGCCTGCATGCTGGGTTCGAAGAAACGGATGGTGTTCCGCCCCTCCAACTTGGAATGGTACATCGCCGTGTCGGCATGTTTGAGCAGCCCTTCGACGTCCGAGGCGTCGTGCGGGAACAGGGCCAGACCGATGCTGGGCGTCAAATGGTGAATAGGGCCGTTCAGGTCATAGGGCGCCGACAGGGCGTGGCGCAATTTCTCCGCGGTATTGTACGCCCCGGTGGCCGCCGACGGCAGGCTATGGCTCAGGCCCGGCAGCAGAACCACGAACTCGTCGCCGCCGACCCGCGATACCGTGTCGCTCTCGCGAAGATTCTCGCACAGGCGCTGACCGACCTGCAGCAACAAGCTGTCGCCAAAGGAATGGCCAAGCGCGTCGTTGAGGTTCTTGAATCGATCGAGATCGATATAGAGCACCGCCCCGAATATCCCCAGACGGGCCGCCACCGATATCTCGTGCTGCAATCGGCCCATCAGCATGCGCCGATTGGGCAGGTTGGTCAGAGGATCGCGAAAGGCGAGATTGGCGATTTCGCGTTCCGCCCGCCGATGGACCAGCCCGATGGCGAGCGCCTCGGCAATCCGCTCGAGGAAGGTGAGATCCTCGCCCTCCAGCCGGCTTCCCGGCTCGACGCCGACGGCCACGGCGCCCAGCGCCACTTCACCCAAGGACACCGGAAACCGATGACAGGAAAATTTTCCGCAACCGGTGCTGCTCGGGAGGGAAGTCAGCCCCGCGGGGAGAGCCCCGGCCAACGCAACGCAACAGGCCGCCGCCTGGTCGGACGACAGCGGCGAGCCCACCACGCGCGTCAACAAAGTGGGTGTCTCTTCACCGGCCGGCAGCAGCTCGAAACCGCAGCAGCGCGCACCAGGCAAGCGGGAGATGAAGCCGCTCACATGGTCCAACGCCTGGCTGAGGAACTCATCGAGGGATCCGGACTGGAGAGCCAGGTGAAGGACGGCGGCGAGAGTCCGCTCATGGGCCACCAGCTGTTCGATGCGGGATTGCTGGGCCCTGAACGCGGTAAGGTCGGAAAAGGCGACGAACACGGCTTGCTCGCCGTCATAGGTCATGGGCGAGGCGGCGGCCAGCGCCCAACCGCCGCCGCTGCGCCGCAGGCGAACCTCGCGGCCACGCACGCCGCCCAGCTGCGAGGCGCCATCGATCAGCATGCGGCCATCCGCGGGATCGGCCAGGAATTCGACCAGACCGCGCCCCAGAATGTCTCGCTGCGGCAGGCCGAAATAATCCCCTATGGATGCATTGGCGTAAAGGATCTTGCCGTCGCTGCTGCGGCAAATGCCGCCGGCGAAGGGAGTCGCCGCGACGATGGCATGCAGTCGCTCGCGGGCGTGGCGCTGGGTAACGACCGAGCGCGTCATGGCGAAACTCAAAGCCGCACTCAGCAGAGTCACCAGCAGGCCGAGGATCCGCAGCGGGCCCTCATGGGTGGCCACCAACCCCGCCCCCGGCTTGCGGATCGCCGCCACCTGCCAGCGCCCCCCGGGCAACACCACGTCGAGTTGCACCCCGTCGCCGGCGAAGACATTTTCGTCGCCCAGGAAGACCGCGCCGAAGGGGCCCAATCCGTCCTTGCCCCGGATGGCGATCTGGATGGGCAGGTTGGGGTCGTTCAGGCCGGCGTCGGCGAACAGGCGCTCGGCGTCGATGACCAGGGTGATCACCCCCCACAGTGGCGACAGCGAGCGATCGGCCGCGGCCGCCGCGAGAAACACCGGCGTCCGTCCGGCCAGCACCAGATGGCCATTCGGCTCGGCGAACGGACCAGCCAGGACATCCTGGCGTCGACCGATGGCGCGTTGGATCGCTTCACGGAAATCGACAATCTCGAGAATCTTCTGGCCCAGCCGGTGCTCGGCGCCGTCGCGGGCGATCGACTGCGTAACGACCAGATCGCGAGCGATCGAGATGTTCTCGATCTGCGGCTGGCCGGCCAGCAGTTCCCGCCCGATCGAGGCCAGCTCCTGGCGGCTCACCTCAGGATTGGTGGCAATCACCGAAGCCAGGCCATGGCTCAACAGCAGCGTCGAATTCAACGTCCCTTCGAGGCGGGCGCGGACGGCTGTCAGGCGATCGAGAATGAGCAGGCGGGCCGACTGCCGGTCGTTGTCGCGCACCACCCCGTCGATGGCGGCCAGCCCGGCCAGACCAATGGCAATCACCACCGCCGCGACGATCCAGGGAAGGCTTCGCTCGCCGAGCAGGCGCGTCCGCAATGCGGATAGTCGGGATGCCGACATCGGCTAATGGACCGTCTCGATGGCTTTGACCCAGCGCGCCATCTCGGGAAACTCGTTGATCAATGGAGCCAACCGGGCGGCGAAGGCATTGCGATCGAAGGTAAGGACGACGATGCCCTTCTGACGCAGGACCTCCATATACTGGACTTCCTGCAGCTTCATGCGCGTGGTCGCCGCATCCATGACCCTTTCGCCTTCCTCGGTCAGCAGGGACTGGACCGCCGCGGGCAACGCCCGGAAGCGCTCCTCTTCGAACATGAATCCCATTGCGCCGTAGGACAGGCCGCCCTCGACGACGTATTTCTGGACCTCGAACAGTTTGAAGTCCTCAATGTAGTTGAACGGGACCTCGGCCCCTTCCAGGACGCCTTGACGAAGGGCGAAGTACAGCTCGGGCGCTCCCATCGGCACCGGCTTGGCACCCAGCATCTCCCAGGTGCGAATCGACATCTTCAATGGCGGCACCCTGGTCTTCATGCCCCGCAGATCGGCCAGGCCATGGATCTTCTTGTTGCTTGTCAGATATCGCTCTCCGCGATAGCCGACGCCGACGATGTGGCGGTGGCTTTCGGTGCCGATCTCGGTCAGCAAGGCGCGCCCCACCGGCCCCTGGAAGACCCGCTGGAAATGACCGCTGTCGCGGAAAATGAATGGATAGAGCAAGACGCCGGCGATCGGGGCATAGGGTTCGAGCGTGCCCAGCCCTTCCAACAGAATATCGTTGGAATGGGTAATCAATCCTTCGTGGGCCGCCGGCCAGCCGCTGGTCGTCTCGCCGCCCTTGACCTCGACCTGTACCCGGCCATGGCTGCGTTCCTGACGCCCAAGGCGAAGTCTTGCGCCGCCGCCCCCCAGAAACTGGTCTGTGGATAAATATGGGCCAGCCGCAAGACCAGAGGGCCTTCCTCCGCCTTAGAAGAGGCGGAACCAAGGATAAGGCATATTAGGATAACAATCCCACACAGAAAATACTCAGCGCCCTTTGCCGTCGACATTTTGTGACCAGCCTGCTGCCGCTCACCTGCAGCGAACATGCGAACCCCTGAATTCGGGTTAGAGCTTTTAGGATAATAGGCATACTTCCGGCCGGAGTAAACGTACTCTCTTTCTACATAGGAAAGGCGCACCAACCAGCAGAGTACTGATCACCGCATACGTCTTGGCAAATGTTGTTGCGCAAGTTCACTGGTGGCGCCTCCCTTGGCCAGCCACCGCCGGGCATTGTTGCGCTGCGGAAGTTCTGAGTCAACGAAGGCTCCATGAAATATCACCTGTTATTCATAGAGCCCCGCAGTCCTATTAGCAACGCGCTTCCGATTCTTATTTGCCACCTTTGTTACAAGGGGAAGACAAGCCAGCCGTACCCGTCTATATTTGATAAGAGGCTGCGGCGCAGCGGTTCCGTCGGCCTCGCGCCGGCGTTGCATGGATTGGCAGAGGGGGCAGGTTTGGGGACAGGCGTGGAAGCGGGATTGCAGCACAGCTCCGGGAACATGCGTCCACCCACGGGCGGGACGGCAGGCTTTTTCTTCCGCTTTCTGCGCCTCGCCGGACCTTATTGGCAGTCCGAAGAGAAATGGAAGGCGGGCGCCCTGACGGCCGCCTTGGTGCTCCTCACCGTTTGTCAGGTGGTCTCGCCGGTCCTGCTCAATTTGTGGAGCCAGAAGCTGTTCGACTCGCTGGAGGAGAGGCTGATGGACCGCTTCCTCTTCTGGGTCGGGATGCTCGGACTGATCATCCTCGGCAACCTGGTGGTGACCACCACGCATATGGCGGTCAAGCGGCAGCTGCAGATCGGCTGGCGGAAATGGTTGACCCATACCGTGGTCGACCAATGGATGACCCAAGGGCGTCATTACCAGGTGACCCATCTGATCGGCGATCACGACAATCCCGACGGTCGCATCGCCGAAGATATCCGCATCGGCACCGAATACGCCCTCAACTTGGCGCATTCGCTGTTCTATTGCCTGTTGTTGCTGATCAGCTTCACGGAAATTCTGTGGTCCCTGTCGGGCCCGTCGTTGGTCAGGCTGGGCAGCATCGAGCTTTACCTGCCCGGCCATCTGGTGTGGATCGCACTGCTCTACGCCGCCATCGGCAGTTCAGTTGCCCTGTGGCTTGGCCGGCCCTTGGTCCGTGCCGTCAACAAGCGGCAGACCTACGAGGCCAATTTCCGTTTCGGCCTGGTCCATGCGCGCGAGAACTCCGAAGCGATCGCCCTGATCCGCGGCGAGGAGGACGAACGGCGTCGCTTCATCGACCTGTTCGCCGATGTGGCAATGGGCTGGGGCAGGCAAACCAGGGCGTTGGTCCGCATCACCATGTTCACCGCCAGCTGGTCGGTGCTGTCGACCGCCTTTCCCATCCTGGTGGCCGCCCCCCGCTACATTGCCGGGACCATTACGCTGGGCATCCTGATGCAGACCGCCCAGGCCTTCCAGCAGATGGAGGGGGCCCTGTCCTGGCCGATCGACAACCTCGGCCTGGGCGCCGAATGGAAGGCTTCGGTGGAGCGGGTGCTGGGGCTTCACCACGCCTTGGTGGAGATCGAGGAAGAGGTGTCGCATAGCGACGAGTACCGCATCCTGGTCGGCCGGGGTGATCGTCCCGTCCTGGCATTCGACAACCTGTCGGTGCATGACCCGGACGACAAGGTGGTGATCAGCGACTTCTCGGCCGAGGTCAAACAAGGCGAGCGGGTGATGATTTCCGGCGATCCGGGCGCCGCCGTAAAGCTGTTCAAGGTGGTCGCCGAATTGTGGCCGTGGGGCCATGGCCGGGTCGACCTGCCCAGCGACGCGATGATCTTCTTCATGCCGCAACGCCCCTACCTGCCGATCGGCTCGTTGCGTAGCGCCATCAGCTATCCCGCCGCCCCGGATGCCTTCGACGAACGCGAAGTCAACGCCGCCCTGAAGTCGGTCGGCCTGGAGCACCTGCTGGAACGGCTCGACGAAAAACAGAGCTGGGAAAAGGTGCTGACCGCCGGCGATCAGCAAAAATTGGGCTTCGCCCGCCTGCTACTGCACCGGCCGAACTGGATCTTCATCCAGGAAGCGACCGATGCCCTCGACCCGGTCAGCGAAGAAGACATGATGCGCCTCGTCCTGGCGGAATTTCCCGAGGCGACGGTGCTGACCGTCGGCTACCACACGGCGCTGGAGGCCTACCACCAGCGAAAGCTGGTCCTGGTGCGCGCCCCCGATGGCCTGATCCTCATCGCCGACCGCCGCAAGGTCGCCCGCCCGTTGCGCTCGAAGGTGGGTCCCGGCCGCTTCTATAGCCAATTGCTGAAGCTGCTGACCCGCAGCGACGAGGAACAGGCCTGACTTTGATCTGAGGACCGCCGATCCGTGCCGGCGACAAGAGGTGCACCACGGAGACACGGAGGTCACGGAGATACATTCATCTCCCGGGTTCGAATGAGCCTCTGAGGTACGCGCAGGCAATACAATCCTGGTGCTTTGCGGTCAAAGGCCTTCTCCGTGTTCTCCGTGTCTCCGTGGTGACTTTCGTGGTGGGATTGTCCCGAGCCGTGTTGAAATTCGCTCGGCAGGCGTCACGGTCTGAACAGGCTACGCGGCCTTGGCGTGCTGTTCAAGATCGGGGTTGATGGAATGCTTGGCCTGATGGGCCAGCAG
>CAIOJO010000326.1 GCA_903858635.1 uncultured Telmatospirillum sp.
AAACCGCACGTACGGTTCGGAGGGAGGGGAGGCTAAGGCCTTCCCTACCCCTATCTGCATCTTTCCCGCCGAACCTGGATTGCCGCGTCGCTGTCGCTCCTCGCAACGACAATGACGGGAACCAGGCCATCGCCTGGTGACTGGCCCGTTGAGGGCCCGCGGAGCTTTAGCGGAGCGAGCCAAGGGGCCGGATGGCCCCGCCCGGCGCCTGAGGGACTACGAAAAACCTCAAGCCGCCCGATTGTCGGCGGCGTCCAGCAGCATCTCGCGGAACAGGTTCAGCAAGCGCAGGTCGAGATGCGTGGACATCTCTTCGGCCATGGTCTTCAGTGCGACCTCGGCGTCGATCGGCGGTTTGTAGACGCGGCGGTCGGTCAGCGCACCGAACACGTCGACGATGGCCGCCATGCGGGCCAAGTCGTTCAGTTGCGCGCCCTTGAGGCCATGGGGATAGCCGGTTCCATCCAGCTTCTCGTGGTGCTGTTCGGCGATGGTGACGACCCCCTTGGGAATGTCGTGGCCGTTGCGCAGGTAGTGAACGCTGGCATCGACATGGCCCTTCATCACCGTGAACTCGTCTTCGGTCAGCCGTCCCGGTTTGTTCAGCACCTGGTAAGGGATGGCCATCTTGCCCACGTCGTGCAGCAGGCCGGCGCTGGCCAGCAGGTTCTGCTCCTTGTTCCCCAGTCCGACCGTGCGGCCGAACAGCGACAACAGGGTGGCGACCCGCAGGCAGTGGACATAGGAATAGTTGTCGTGGTCCTTCACCCCATTGAGGATGCTGCGGTAGTCGTTCTTGTTGACCGCCTCGACCAGGGGGCCGCAGGCCTCGCTGATCGAATGGTAGGTAATCGGCTCACCCTTGTCGATGACGTCGGAGATGCTGTTGAACACCTCGACCGTTCCCCGCAGGGCTTGGCGCTGGGTCGCCGGCAGAGCCTCCCATTTGCCCTCGATCGCGGCATTGACCAGGGATGAAATGGTCTTCAGCAGCGTGCTCCGGCGATAGGGTTTGACCAGATGACTGTCGGCCCCGCAATGCTTGACGGCGTCCGGGTTGGATCCGCCATCGCGGTTCAGGACCATGATGGTCGGCAGTCTTCGGCCCGATGGCATCTGGCGGAGCCGGTGAACCAGCTCGAAGCCGTCCAGCGGCGCGACCTCTTCCCCGACCAATAGAATATCCGGTTTGTCGATGCGCAGTGAGGCGAAGGCCGTTTCGCTGTCGGCGTACTCGGTCACCCGGTAGAACGACAGCAGCGCCGCCGAGACCTCGGCCCGGTGCTTGGCATTGCCATCGACGATGGCCAGAAGATGCTTGTCCTGTATGCGCCCAGGTGATCGCATGTCTTATAATGCCAAAGCCATCATTTCCTGGTATTCGAGTGCGTCGAAATGCCCATCTTGCCGGGTCGTCGCCGGAATACCACTGATGTTGACAGGGTAACACCGCTGTCTGCTTTGACCAAGGTCCGGAGTGTTACGGATCGTCGCTGTCACATCACTGCTGTCCGGTTAACTGAAGGAACAAAGCTCTGAAAGCCACGGATTGCGCGGGTTTCCGGCCGAAAATGGTCGGTGTCGACTTGAACTGGTTGTGGGCGCAGTCTCGCAGATTTTCCTGCGGAGACGGCCATGTA
>CAIOJO010000327.1 GCA_903858635.1 uncultured Telmatospirillum sp.
TCTTCATGGCGTTGCTCTCCTTTGCGGATTCGACACCCCGAGCCTACAGGCTCAAGGTGAGCAACGCCTGCCCTCCAATTTCAACATCGACCGGGACATCCCCTGGCCGCCGGCGGCGCGGAAGGCGCCTTCGGCTACGACATCCCCAACCTGCTGATCGACCACGCCATGCGCAACACCCACCTCACCCCGGGGTTCTGGCGCGGCGTCAACATCAACCACAACGCCATCTATGTGGAATGCTTCATGGACGAGCTGGCCGATGCGGCCGGCCAGGATCCCCTGGAATTCCGCCGCAAGATGTTGAAGCCGAAGCACCGGGCGGTGCTGGACGCGGTGGCGGAACGGGCCGGCTGGGGCAAGCCGCCGCCGGGACGCCATCAGGGCCTGGCCCAGATCATGGCGTTCGGCTCCTATGTGGCGGGCTGCGCCGAGGTGTCGGTGAGCCCCGAAGGCAAGCTGAAGATCCACAAGATCGTCGCTGCGACCAATCCCGGTATCGCGGTCAATCCGGCGCAGATCGAGCGCCAGGTCGCCGGCTCCTTCGTCTACGGCCTGTCGGCCCTGCTCTACGGCGAATGCACGGTCAAGGACGGGGCCATCGAGCAGACCAATTTCGACAGCTATAACGTGCTGCGGATGGACGAGATGCCCGAGGTCGAGGTGCTGATCCTGCCCACCGGCGAGTTCTGGGGCGGAGTCGGCGAGCCGACCATCGGGGTGGCGGCGCCGGCCGTGCTGAACGCCATTTTCCGGGCGACCGGCAAGCGCATCCGTTCGGTGCCGCTGATGCATCACGATCTGAAGCAGGCCTGATTGCCGTGGAACAGGATGCGTGAAGTGGGAGCGCGCCCTCACGCCACCCTCCCCTCCTAACGGGGGCGAGGGCTCCAAGAAAGAGCACCCTCGCCCGGTTCGACCCGGTCAGCTTCGCCGACCCTGCAGCCCGATATCCACGAAGGGCTCACGCGGCGGACAAGCGGGCCTTCGCATAGCCCAGCGCGATGCGGGTCAACTCCCGCGGCCGATAGCGGTGGCGCAGGTTGCAATTGTTGCAGAAGGCGGGATCCGGCCCCGTCGATTGCCGGGCAATCAAGGCTTGACCAAGGGTCATCGCCGCGACATGACCGATGACATGGCTGTGGCGGATGTCGTTGAAACAGTATGTGTAATTGCCCTGAGCGTTGATCAGCATATTAGTATTGCGCGGGATGCATTTGAAACGGTTGAGCCACCATTGGCGGGCGATATCGCCCACACTGGGGATGAATCCCATCTCTTGGCTGCTGAGACCATAGGCGCGGATTTTCGCCCTGAGATCGCGTTCCGACGGCGCGTCGCCGGTGTTCATGGCGCCGGCCCGGTCATAGTAAGTCGGCGACATGTGGAGATCGCGGATTCCATGGCGATGGAACCAATCGATCGTATCGGGCAGCGTGGCCAAGCATTCCGCCGTCGGCGACAGGTTGATGACGAGCTTGGTCGCCTCCAGCGTATGGCGTGCCAGCAGGATGTTCTCCATCACCTGGCTCTGGTCGAGATTGGCATGGACGGCCCGGTAGACATCGGGGTCCGTGCTCGAGAAAGAGATCATCAGGGTGGTGAAAAGGCCGTCCATCCGGCGCAACCGCCCTTCGTCCAGGCGGCTGCCGTTGGTCGCCATGTCGAAGCGCAAGCGATGGCCTCGTGTCGCCTCGACGAAGTCATCGAACTGCGGGTGGGTGGTCGGCTCTCCATATCCGGCGACGATGACGCGGAAGGCCCGGTCGGACGACAACCGCGAAAGGACCTGCTGGAACGTCGACAGATCCATGACCTGGGGATCCGTGATCATCGAACGCGGACACATGGCACAGCGGGCATTGCATTTGCTGGTCCATTCGACATTGACGGCAATCCGGTATGACGCGTTGGACATCCGCCCCTCCTCGCTATTTGGCCGACAATTTGGCGACCGCTTTGGCGGTCTGGGTGATCACAGCCCGGTCGATCAAGCGCGGCATCAGCCGTTGCAGCAGGACGAACAGCCGTTCCGGCCCAGGCGGGTAGATGTCGCGGGCGCCACGCAGGATGCCGCCGACGATCAGGCGCGCCACCTTTTCCGGCGGGTCGAGAGGCATCTCGAAGGCGTCGACCAGGGCGGCGAACCCGTCGGAGGCCGGTGTCCGGGTGCCGCGCGGAGCGGCGTAGGTCACCGCCACCCCCGACGGCGCCAGTTCCCGCCGCAGCGCCTCGGACCAGCCGCGCAGCCCGAACTTGCTGGCCGAATAGGCGCTGAAATAGGGAAAGCCGATATCGCCGAACACGGAACCGACATTGACGATGCGGGACGGCTTGGCGAGGCGCAGCAACGGCAGGAAGGCCACAGTCAGTTCCATCGGGGCGAGCAGATTGATTTCGATCAGGCGACGGCGCCCGTCGGGATCGGCTCCGCTCAGCGGCCCCGACAGGACCGTTCCGGCGTTGTTGATCAACAAATCGAGCTGCCCCAGGTCGCCGGTTCGTTCGACCAGACGCGAGATCGCCGCCGGGTCGGTAACATCGGCGACCAGCACGGTTCCCCGGGAAGGGTCGGGCAACGCCGCCCGGGTTTCCTCCAAGGCCGCCTGACGGCGACCGACCAGCAGCACCTCGGCGCCGTGCCGCACCAATTCGACCGACAGGGCGCGGCCGATCCCCGAACCGGCGCCGGTAACCAAGGCGATCCTGCCGTCAAGCCGCACGACGAGTCTCCGCCCCTGGCGCCAGGGCGCGAAACACGTCGCCGTACAGTCGATAGAAATCACAGGCTGCCCGAATGACGACGGCGCGGCGGTCGGGCTGGTCGATCTGGTCGAGCAACTGGGCGAACAGGGCGACGTGGCTTTCGTCCAGGTCGCCATGCGAGGTCAGATAGCGGAAGCCCCCCACGGCCGGATCCACCGCAAGACCGCTGCGGATGGCGCCGGCGGCGGTGCGCGCCAGGGCGACCGACATCCCTTCCAGCACATGCACCATGCCGAGCAGGGCATAGGGGCTGATATGTTCGATGGCATAGGTGGCATAGGCCACCATCATTCGCACCGGAAAGGGCGCCGCGGCCTGTCGCACCGCTTCGGCGTCGCCCCCCAAGGCCCGGATGTCGTCCAGGATCCACGCCTCGTGGCCCTTTTCCTCGTCGAGATAGGTCAGCAGCCCGGCGCGCAGCGGCGCGTCGGCCTCGCCGCAGCGTGACAGGGCCAATCCCAGGAGCGGACAGGTGTGGCGGACATGGTGATAGGCGCTGGCGAGGAAACCGAGGTAAAGGTCGCGGTCGACCCCCAGCGTGACAGCCCGCAGGATCAGCGGAATGGCGCGGAATCGCGCCTGCTCGACCGCAGTCGCGCAGACGACTTGCTCGTAAAACGACAGGCTCATCGGTGCTCCTTGAGGTAGGCGGCGATGGCCGGACGGCGAAGCCGGCCGTTGGAGGTGATCAGTCCCTCCTGCTGGAGGAGTGTCTCGGGCATCAGCAGATTGGCGCGGGGACGGGCGTAATCGGGGGCTTCGGCACAAAGCTGGTCGACCAGGGCGTCGATGTCGCTCTGGCTGACCCCGGCAAACCGGCCCTTGGCCGGAACCAGGACGGCCCGGGGATGGCTGCCGCCATCGATTACGGCGCAGCGGCTGATCCTGGGATCGCTTAGAATCATCGGCTCGATCCATTCCGGATGGATGTTGCGACCGGTGGTGGTCACGATCACGTCATCGATCCGGCCTTCGACCACCAGCCGGCCGTCGGCATCGAAATGGCCGGCATCACCGGTGTGGCGAATGCCCCCTGAGGGTGGCCCGCCGAGATAGCCCGCCATCACCGTCGGCCCGCTGACGACGATCTCGCCGTGGTCGATGGTCACGGTTACGCCGCTCAATGGCCGGCCGACGGTCCCCGCCGCGCGGTCGCCGGGACGGTTGACCGCCACCACCGAACAGCATTCCGACAGGCCATATCCCTCATGCACCGGCAGCCCCAAGGCCCAGGCCCGCTCGGCCAGTTTGGGCGGCACCGGTGCGCCGCCGACGGCGACGAAACGCAGGCTGGCCGGAGCCCGCTTGCCCTGTCGCTCCAGCCACTCCACCCAGGCCGCGAGCATTTCCGGAACCAGTACGGTGGCGCTCGGGGCGAAGGCTTCGGCAACGACCGGAAACGATTGGGGGACCGGGCAGAGCGCGATCGCGGCGCCGACCGACAGCGGCACCGCCATGCTCGCTACCTGTTCGAGCAGCAGGGCGAAGGGAAGGACCGACAGCATCCGATCCTCGGCGGTGGCGCCCACCGCCTCGACCATGGCCCGCACGCTGGCGCCCAATTGGCGTTCCCCCAGCACCACCCCCTTGGGCCGACCTGTGGTGCCCGAGGTGTAGATGATCAAACGGGCGCCCGCTGCCGGTTCGGCCGCGGCGATCGGTCCCAGCTCGGGGATCAGCACGGACGAGCAGATCGAATGGGCGACGTCCAGCATCTCCGGAGCCGACACCACCGCTTCGATCGCCGCGTCGCGAACCAGGTGGGTCAGCTGCGCCGGCGAAAAGAACTCGGGCAGCGGCACGATGGTTTTTCCCGCCCAGGCCAAGCCCAGATGCCAAATGATCGCCCACCGATCCTTGGGCGCCAGCAAACCCACCATGTCCGGCACGGACTGGGCCCAGGCGGCGGTGCGGCGGACCGCATCGGACAATTCGCCGTAGGTCATGCATCCGCAGCCGTCGAGGATGGCGGGGCGATGCGGCTCGCTTCGGGCATGGCCGGCGAGCGCGGTCAGAACCTCACGCATGATGGCAGCTTTCAACCAAGCTGGCGGCCTGGCGCCGTCGGTCGGCCAGCATGCCGTCGCCGACCAGCATGACCCTTGGATCCTTCTGGTAGTAGTTCCCCCAGGCCTCGGCCGTAGCGATCCGCGCCGGATCGGCGGGGGCCAATTCGAGCAGGGGGATGCCGGCCCGGCCCAGGAATGTTCGCAGCCGGGCCGTCGCGGTGAAGAACGCCCAACGGGTGCCACGCGCTTGCAGGAAATTGATGATGCCGCGGACCAGTTCGCCGATCTCACCAGGCCGGCCCGCCGACAGGCTTCCCACTTCGGCCAGAGCGCTGCGATCGGGATGGGCACCGGTGCGCTCGGTGATCAGCTGCTCGATCGGCTGGTCCAGGTAGTGTTCGGAAAAGAAGCCATCCGCGGCGAAACGCAGTGACGCGGCACAGATCACCCCGACCTCGTCGGTACTGGCGACCAGCCACCGGGGTAGACTGGCAAGCTGCGCGCCGTGATCGCGCCGGAAGGTAGCGCGTATGGTCGCTTCCACCTGCGGACGCAGCCGGTGTCCTTGCGCGACGACCTCGAACATGGCGCGTCACCCGAGAACGTAGAGGATATCGGAGTCGTCCTTGGCCTTGAACCTGACCTGAACCAGGGTGCCGGACTGGTCGTACCAAACTTCGCGCTGCAGCTCGCCGGCGACCTTGTAATGATGCGCCCGGGTTTCGCTGCCGCGTGAGCGAATGAGGTCCTCGCCAAGATCGGCCACCGACACCGCCATTTGTTTGCCGGTCAAGGTGTTCAGCAGGACCATCCGTTTGACCAGATCGGGATTCCACAGACTGGCCGTGACGATGCCCGGGTCGGCCTGGCTATGGACTCCGTCGCCGTCGACCTCGACATGGTCGGCAGTGGCCCCGACGACCAAACTGTGCTTGTCGCCGTCGTCATTGGTCTGCGAGCGCAGCGAAACCAGGCGGCCATTCTGCCAAATTTCGCTGCCGATATGCTCGAACCGGTAGACCGGCACATAGGCGACCCGAACCAGGATATTGGTCTTGATCGACACCGCCTCGTTCTCGCCATTGCGGATCAGGTCGATCTGATGATGGCCGATGGGGTCGCCGTTCTTCAGAACCGTGAAGTCAAGATGCGTCTCGGCCGCCGGGCCGGCCGCCAGCGCGACCAGAGGCAGCAGGCCAAGCATCAGGGCCGACAGGGAACGGACCAGGACAATCTGCGCAGACATCGGATATCTCCACTTCAATTCCAATGGCCCTCAACTTAGCGAGCGGCCTTATGGAGTTGTGTGGAGATGCTTGGGGTCCTGCGGA
The DNA here is from genome assembly GCA_903858635.1 of uncultured Telmatospirillum sp. GTDB lineage: Bacteria > Pseudomonadota > Alphaproteobacteria > Rhodospirillales > Magnetospirillaceae > DUZF01. The sequence continues at coordinate 6,107 of CAIOJO010000327.1, forward strand.
TATTCGTGGCAGAACCGCAGGGGATTGGTCAGTCGCCGAATATACTGTGCAGCGTCCGCCGGAAGAAGCCGGGCTTCGATCGCGAAGGCTGGGGCTGGTCGGCGTCCGAACCCTGGGCGGGAGGTGCGCCATTCGGCTGCGTCAGATTCCGGCTCATCGAAAAATTGAACCCATTGCCGGAATACCGGTAGTCGGCGGGCGGCTGCTCGGGCGGCCGATCCTGCTGCCAAGCGGGGGCAGAGCCGCCATTGTCGGAATCGTCGGGAAAGGCCTGGGCCCGGCTGCAGACAACCATCGCCACCAGGGCAATCCCTATCACGCCAACGGACCTCGAGGTCATTGCTCTTCCATTTTACGGGCGGCCGAGATTGGCCTGTGGCCGTTTGCCGAGCTCAACATTAGCCCAGTCGATCATGGAGTTGTGTGCAGTCGCGTCATCATGCGGTCTTTGGCATCACCTGTGGCAAATCTATCACAACCGCCAGTCCATGCGGATCGACATTCCGCGCCCGAACGCTTCCGTTGTGAAGTTCCACCGCACGCCGACAGATGGCCAGGCCGATGCCGGCCCCCCCGGTCTGGCGGGTCCGCGCGTCGTCCACCCGGTAGAACGGATCGAACAGATGGGCCAGGGCCTGAGCGGGCACGCCGGGGCCGTGATCGAGGATGGTGATGCAGACACGATCACGGTCGGGGCTGTCCAAGCCTATTTCGATCGACGCCGCCGGGGTGGTGTAGAATACCGCATTGCGCAGGACATTCTCGATCGCCCGACCCAGCAGCGCCGCATCGCCAAGGACGATGACGTCGCTGTCGGGTTTGCGGAACACCAGGTCCGCGGCGCGATCGGGGGATTCATACGCGATGTCGGCGAGAACCCGGGCGATCACCTCGCCCAGGTTCACCGGCGCATCGACTGTCTTGGCGGCCGCCGCATCCAGGGGATGTCCCGGTCGATGTTGAAATTGGAGGGCAGGCGTTGCTCACCTTGAGCCTGTAGGCTCGGGGTGTCGAATCCGCAAAGGAGAGCAACGCCATGAAGAAATCTACCACATTGGCCGCCGTCGTTCCGGCGACA
>CAIOJO010000328.1 GCA_903858635.1 uncultured Telmatospirillum sp.
ATTGCTACAGATTTTTTCTGTCACCCTCTTCGAGAAAATCGATATGAAACAAGCGCTTACCATCAACGAATACAAACCCGATACTTCGCAAATAACTAACCAATTGAATCTATTCGCGTTTTAACCGGACAGCAGTGATGGCGAAAGTAGAAGTCGAACTTCCCAAACTCACCGTCCTGGTCGTCGATGACCAGGACTATGTCCGTACGATCGTCGTGCAGATTCTGAGGAAGCTGGGCGTTGGCCGCGTCCTGCAGTCCTCCGATGGGGCCGAGGCCCTGGAAATCCTGGAAAAGACCACCCCCGACCTGATCCTTTGCGATATCAAGATGAAACCAGTCGATGGCTTGCAGTTCCTGCGCGACGTGCGGGGCGGCTTGGGCGGCCCCGACCCGGAACTGCCGATCATCTTCCTGACCAGCGCCTCGGACCGCGAGACGGTCAAGGCGGCCATCGAGGGTGATATCGACGGCTATTTGGTCAAACCGGTTTCGCCGACCGATCTCAAGGCCAAGATCATCGCCGTCCTCGGCAAACGCTTGGCCAGCCGCGGCGTAAACTGGGCCTGAGGGACCGGCTAAGCTTCGGCCACCGCCCGTTCATCGGGGACGATCGACGCCTCGGGTGCCGTCACATAGCAGCCTTTGCCGCTCTGCTTCGCCCGGTACATCGCCATGTCGGCAACGCGCAGGCATTGGTCGATGGTCGCCGCACAACTTGGATAAAGAGCGATGCCGATGCTGGCCTGGATCTGCACTATCCCTTGCGGCAATGCGACCGGCTGGGCAATGGCCTGCAGGATGCGGCTGGCCACCAGTTCGGCCTCACCCTTGGGGTCCGCCTGGGTGAGGTTGAGCAACATGACGAATTCGTCGCCGCCCAGGCGGGCCGACAGGTCGCCGGCCCGATGACAGCGCCGCAATCGTTCCGCCACCTCCACCAGCAACGCATCGCCGGCTTCGTGGCCCAGCCCGGTCGTTGACCGGCTTGAAGCCGTCCAGGTCGATGTATAGCAGGGCTAGCGCCTCGCCACGACGGTCGGCGATGGTCGACTGACGCACCAGGTGATCATGGAACAGGGCCCGGTTGGGCAGATTGGTCAGCGGGTCGTAGAGCGCCATGCGTCTGAGACGTTCTTCCAGGCGCCGGCGCTCGGTGACGTCGGCAAAGGTCGACAGCGCAGCATAGGGGCCGCCACTGCCCCCCTGCTCGAACAGCGGCTGGGTATTGACGGCAAGCCAGGTGGTCTCCTGGTCCGACCGCACCAGACCCAATTCGACATTCGATTGCGCCAGGCCGGTTCGCAGCGTCACCATGGCCGGATGTTCGTCGGCGGGGAACGGCGTGCCGTCGGCCCGGATGATATGCCAGCGGGGATCCGCCGAAGCTTGCGTTTCGATCGTCTGACGATCGGTCCGTAGGATGTGCAAAGCCGCGTCATTGGCCATGACGATGCGGCCCCGTCGATCCCGCAGGATGACGCCTTCGGTCATCGCGGTGACCACCGACCGGTAACGTTCTTCGCTGGCGTCGGCCACCGCCTTGGCGACCAGCAGGGCGGCCTGGTTGCGATACAGCCGACGCAGCAGCCAGGCCAGCAATCCGGTGAAGATGAGGATGGCGCCGGCCTCGCTGGCGCTGAACAGGATCAGGCCGTGCTCCCGCTCGTTCACTTTGGCGAAGATGTCGCTCTCGGCCTCCGAGACGGTAACGATCAGCGGATAGTTGGGGAGACGGCGGAAGGCGGACATCCGGACCACCTGGTCGCGCGTATCGACCAGACGAGTGACCCCGGCGGCCGGCGCGTCAGGCTGGAAATACGGCCGGGTGGCCGGTGCCTGGGGCGCCAGGACCTCGGGCGGAAGCGGGCTGCGCGATTGGCGGGTTCGCAGATAGCGGTCGGTGCCGATCACGCCGATAACCCCATGCGGGCCGATATCCAGGTGATCGTAGATGCGGACCAGGTCATCGGGCGAAATGACCACCAGGATGACCCCTTGCAGGCGGCCGGCCGGATCCACGAAGCGCCGCGAGACGCTGAGAATCGGACGCTGCACGGCGCGCCCGGGAACCGGTTTGCTGATGTACACCACGTCGGCGGCCGATTCCTGGTGGAAGCGGAAATATTCCCGGTCCTTGACGTTGATGGTCGGCGCGTCCGGTTCCACGGTGGACCATAGGATCGCGCCTTCCGCGTCGGATACCGACATGTTCATGATCAACCCGGGCACCGCCGACTTCTGAACCTGTGCGGCAACGGCGGCAAAATGCGGGCGGTCGTGCTGCCAGATGTCGCGCATATAGAGCAGCGACACGTCGATCCCGGCGATTGTCCGTTCGACATGTTCCTCGACCGCCTTGGCGACGCTTTGCATCCGGGTCTCGGTGGCCGCGACGAAGGCCTGGCGGTCGCGCTGCAACTGAATGACCGTGTCGCCAATGATCAGTCCCGCCGCAACGATCCCGGCAACCAGGACTGCGACCGGGACCAGGATACGCTTATGCACGGAAGCTCCCCGAGACCAAACCGTAGAGTTTTATATGCTACCCTGGTCTTGCCGAGCTTACAATGATCACGGCCATGCAGGCCAGCAGGGCCCCAATATTAGCGAGATGGATCGCTAGCCGCTCTTATTCATGACGGTAGGGATTTTGGCAGGCGGATGTAGCGTAACAGGCTGAAATAGCATAAGATTTTGTTGTCTAGACAGCATCTCTGCGGCAGCCGAAAGCGCCACACCCGCCATGACCGACGATGGGGATGTCCCGGTCGATGTTGAAATTGGAGGGCAGGCGTTGCTCACCTTGAGCCTGTAGGCTCGGGGTGTCGAATCCGCAAAGGAGAGCAACGCCATGAAGA
>CAIOJO010000329.1 GCA_903858635.1 uncultured Telmatospirillum sp.
TCACTCTGGTCGGGCTACGCCCTCCCGACATGACGCTGAAAAATCGACACTGTGCGAGGACAACCGGCAGAGGATCCACTTATCCAGCGTCGATTCCTGTCCGAACAAACCCGGCCAGCTCTGACGAACGCCACATTCAAAAGACTGAGATAGTCCTACACACAAGTATGGCTAAGCCGATGACGTTATTTTGCAGTGACACCTGCACTCTTTGCGGGCACTCGTCGCCTGCGGCACGCACAAATTTGTAAACATCGCCACATTAAGCCAACCCATAGTCGAATATTATTTATCCAATTCGGGGCTTGCTCTGCGCTTCACTATTTGTGAGGTTATCTTACCAGTCTAAGTGGTGACACTTTCAGAAAGGCTCCCGAGATGGTCAACGCAATTTCGAGGACGGGTCAATCGGGGAAGATTGATTACAGCACCGTCCAGATATTGCTCGCTGTGGACAATCCGGTCGTCCGCAGGGGTCTTAACGATGCGTTCCAACACGCTGGATTTAATCGATGCACCGAGTCCTTAGACCAGGTGACCTTCCAGAATGCGATCGACGAATCGTCGTTCGACCTGATCATCATGAACCCGGAAATCGGCGGATTCTTTCTCGCTCCCATGATTGCCGAAATGCGAGCCGACCGCATCAGGCATCACCCGTTTCCCATCGTGATAATGCTTCTGGCAGAGAGCCAAAAGGGCTACATCGGCAAGGTCATCGATTGTGGGCCCGATGCCATATTTCTCCTGCCGGTGGCTCCGGGATCGCTGCTGGATCGGATCGACAGCTTTGCCGCTCATCGCAAGCCGTTCGTGGTGACGCAGGATTACATCGGTCCGGATCGCCGCAAGGAGGCGCGGCCAGGAACTGAGCAGATCCCTCTCCTGGAGGTGCCCAACCCGGTGAGGGCTCGCACCAGGCGTGCTCCCGCACATCTCCTGCAATCCGAGATCGATACGGCCAAGATCCAACTGAACACTCTCAAACTGGAGCGCTACGCCGTGCAGTTTCGCTGGCTCGACCGTGCGGTCAACACCCTGTTCAAGCAGAGCGAGGTCGACCACGCCAAGCTGGCAGCCGCCGCCAGGCGCATGAAGCAGATTGCTGAAGATCTCCCGGCCCGCCTGCGCGGCGACCTCGATATGCGGATGACAGGTCTTATCGACGAGCTGGTTGGTGGCGCAGATGCCGTTCTGCGGGACGGTTCGTCGATCAACCGACAACGGCTTGACGGCGTCCTGGCCAATTGTCGTGCGATCGCCGAAGGCATTCAGGGCTGCCTGCCATCTTCGGTCCCGACGCCCAACTGCTGCTAACCAAGTCGATCGATGCGGGGGATCTCCCCCGGTGCCGGGCTGGACGGCCGCTCCACCCGGTCCAGTCAGCCCTGACGGGCCGCGAGGGCCGAATCTAGGGGCTAACTCATTGGCCGCTGCGCGGCCCGAAAACAATAACCATGGCACCGACGATGCAGATGACCGCCCCAATGCTGTCCCAGCGGTCTGGCCGGGAAGTTTCAACGACCCACATCCAGCACAACGACGCCAGGATGTAGATACCGCCGTAGGCCGCATAGGCTCGTCCGGCCAAGTCGGCGTCGATGCGGGTGAGCGCCCAGGCGAACAAGGCAAGACTCGCCAGGCCCGGCACCAGCCAGAGCGGCGATTTATCGAGCCGTAGCCAAGCCCAGAAGGCGAAGCAGCCGCCGATCTCGGCAAACGCCGCCAGGATGTAGGTCGGGATGGTTAGCATGCAGTCTCCTCCTCCCCCACCATTGTTCGGATCGCAGGGGTTGTCGAGCCTGATTGGGGATGGATGACGGTCATCAGGGTCGGGCCTTGCGGCTTCTTCCAGACGGCAATCCATGGCGACCCCGGTTCTGCGGCTTGGGTCTCTCTTTCCGGCATCGTCAAAATATGGGACACTGAGCGAATATTTCATTCTTAACGGGAAGTTCATGGCCAAGTCTCGTACCAAACCTGTGGCTTTCGAAGCCGAGGAACTTATCGAGGAGACTGTCGGCACCCCGATCATGGAACTCGATGACATCCCGGATTCGGAGGCCGCCGACATCCCGGACGCGGAAGCCGACGACGTCGCGGTCGAGAAAGCTGACGCCCTTCCGGCCGAAATTGGCGCGGTGGTGTCCTTTGGATCGGCCGGCCGCAGCGATAACATCGCCGAACTCGAAACACCGCCGCAGCAAGAGGCGCCGGGACGGATAGTGGCCGCCCTGGAAAGCCATAACCAGGTGATCCTGGCTGCAATCGAGTCGGTGCGGGAGAGCGAACGCGCGCGCGCCGAACAGCAACTCGACAAGCAGGCCAAGATCTGGCAGAGCCGGCTGACCGAAATGGAAGCTCAGTCGGAAGCGGCGCTTTCCAATCTGCATACCGATAGCGACGAGGCGATGCGCCAGCTTTCGGTCGCCCTCGAGCAGGTCCGTCGGCTAAACGCCCAGATCGAGACCGAACGACGCGCACTGGCCGAGGCAAACGACCGGGTCGGCATTCTGACCGAGGTCAGAAACATGGCCGAGCAGCGTGCCACCGCCGCCGAAAGTTCCGCCGCGCAGGCACGGGCCGAGGCGGATATTCTACGTCGTGGAAACTCGGGCACGAGCACTGATGCGGCCTCGCCGCCTTGGCAGGCGAGCATCTCCGCCGCTGTCGGCCAGTGGGGTGCAGTGGTGCTTCCTGTGCACGTAACGGCGGTGGTCGGCACGTCGCGAACCTCCCAAGGCAATGGAATCGGCATCATTTTGGACGTTCGCATTGCCGCCGCCGCCCCGCACGACCCGACGACCGGGCCCGAGCCGGTCCACCAAGGCATCGACTTGGCGATCCGGCTGGCACGCGCAATCCAGCCTTCGGCGGCACTGACCGTGCTGGTCAAAGGCGAAGCTGACGGGGCCATCGATGGCGCAAGGGATGCTCACCCGAGCATCCCCATCACCGCCACAACAGAGGATGACCGCCGTCACAAGGCCGCCCTGATCCTGGCGGCGGCGGCACGACAACTCGGGCATGGAGAGACGGAACCGAGCGACGGCAATTCCGGAACGTAAGACATGGCGCAGTCCTCGATACTGTCCGTGGCGGTCGCAAATCTTAACAAGTCACATGATTTCCTAATGAAGCTGCTCGACGCCTGCGACAAGCTTCCCAGCGCCCCCGGCACGACTTCCGACCAGGAAATGGTTGTGGCCGTCACGCGACTGGCGCAGGCGACCAAAGCCATCATTCGCGCCGCCGAACGCGGTGGCAGCGATTTCGTCGCCAGCCAGGCGCTGGCCGAGGCGACGTTATCGACCCGGCCGTCTTCTGCGGAGAACGATGCGCGGCGCCTCCGCATTGTCCTGGAAATGTGCCTTCAGCAGGCTGACCAGTACCGCCAGCAAGCAATCACTCTCCAGACCGAAGCTGCGGCCCTGCGTCGCGAACTGAGATTGATTGAAGCGGACCTCGTCGCAATGAAGACAATCCTAGCGCGTCTGCCCGCACAGGTAACTCCACATCTGACCTTGAGACCGACGGAATGACGGTCATTTCGAACGACGCTCGGCCTTGGTCTTTAGTGACGTCATAACGGCGCTCTGGCTCCCCACCAATTCCTCACCTTCGGCGGCAAACTCGCTCCTGGCAAGGGGGCGCCTGGCTTGCTTTTTGTCCGAGAATTCGGCCAGCTGAATTGTCGCCACCTCGGCGTCCTGAATCCGCGCGACTTCGCCCCAAGCCGTCGCAAGGGTCTGCCTCACCCCCGCATCCGGCCCTCGGGTCGCACCCATCACAGAGAATATCTCCTCAACCCCAGCAAGCCTGTCCGCAAATGCGCTCGCATGTCCAACTATTATTTCTTTTCTGCGAATGTATTCGTCGATATCCACAGTAGCCATCGCCAGTCTCGATACAGCAATATCTGTCAAGATGTCGAAGAATGCCGCCCTCACGACATCGAGCTTATGACGCAAATAATTTTGCAATCGACCGTGCTGGCCATCTTCCAGGTTTTCCAGAGACAACAGGTTGACGAGTCTTTGCGCCGCCTCCGCCAGTTGTTCCCGAATTAAAGAACGGGTCGGGGCGTCGTCAGCCGCGGTCATCGCCTGCCGCAGGCGATCGATGGTCGCTGCGATGAGATTGACGCCATTGAGGATCGTTGCGTCCCGCCCCGACACGCCGTCGTCCTTGCTGTTGGCCGCCCCTCCGGTCGAAGGAGAAACACGATCGTGACGCGGCGCGGAATCCGGGCCATCGGACAAACCGCCAAGCGGCGCCGCCGGCTCATGGACCGGGCCACCAATATGGTGGCGACCGCTCCTGGGCGCCTTGTTGCGTGGCCCTTGGCCATTGAGGGCGCGATCAACGTTCTTCAACATGCTGCGCAAGTTGATCGGCAGCGTCATGACGCAATTCGGTTTGCATTCCAACAGCTCCGAGAATCGACTGCTGTCAACGCGACTGGTCAGGCAGATCAGCGGCACCTCAGCGGCCCCCCAGGGCGCATCCCTTCGGAAGCCTCGCACCAACCGAGCGAGGGCGTCGATATCGATTTCTCCGCAAATGACGAGATCGTAGGTGGACTGAGAAAATGCCTCGCTTGCCTCTTCGATGCTGGTCGCCTTGGCGACCTCGGAAAGGCCGATTTGTTGCAGCGAAGTCGTGATCAATTGGCGAAGTTGAGCATCCCCGGTCGCTACCAGGCAGGTCTTGCCAGAAGTGGACAACTCCAATGCCATTTCACCTCTACGACGATTGTTTCGCGTCCGCCTCAAGCGCCAGAAAGGCCAAGGGCCGTCCGTCCACCACGCCGTCGTTGATCCAATTCTTGTATTGCAGATCGTCCTTGAGAACGTGATCGGCGAACCAGTCCAGAACAAGTTTGGGCAACCCTTCGACGGCGGATTTCATGCCATCTTGATACATCTGGGTAATCGCCTTAATTCTTGCTTTGAACCGTTCGTGCTTCAGTTGATGTTCGGCAAGGCGCCGATACCCAACCGCCCGCATGGCTTTTTCTTCACGGAAGAAATGGCCCTGCACGTACTCCTCAAGCATTGAAACGGCACTCGCGATAACCCCGTCATCCCGCCATTCCATAATCAAATTGGCGAGATCGATAAATGCCTTGTGGTCATCGTCGAGAACGCTGTTCCCGACCGACAGCTCCTCCGGCCATATAAGCAAGCCCGCACTCGGGCATTCATCGTTCTCCATGACACATCATACGCCTTTCTGAATAAGGGTTCACCTCAATGTTCACCTCCATGTTTATGCGGTCTTTCCTCCGAATCGTTTCGCCCTCGATGGGTACTACCCATCGGACCAATGGTCACGACGGTTAAAAATATCCACAATGTTGGTGGCAATGGAGCGACACGAGGAGGGGTAATGGCCAAGACACTGCGGTGGGAATCAGCCGATCAGGCGGTCTGGTATGGACGGGCGACCGAGAAAACCCCCATCGTCGGTATCGTCGAGCGCGTCGAGGACGGCAAATGGATGGTGCGCGATGACGGCAAGGTTTTCATTGAGCCCAGCCTTGACCAGGCCCGTACTTTGGCCGAGTCAATCTACGGCGGTTGGCGGTCCACCCTGTGGGAAGCGGTGGAGGAGGCCGCCACCAAGGCCATGGAAGCGGGCGCAACCGAGGCCAATGTGGTGGCCTATATGACGCATATCGTTGACATGATGCGCGCGTTTGAGTCGGTCAAGATACCGTTCTAGTGGAGAAAATCTAACAGAAGATTCCCGTAGTGGATTCCTTCATCGCTCCGAATGTGCGAATCTTCGGAATGCGCGAAGGTATCATCGTCGAAGTGAATGTCGCCGACCGGACCCGCCTTGAAGCGGTTGTGGCGGATCGCAACAGTCCA
>CAIOJO010000330.1 GCA_903858635.1 uncultured Telmatospirillum sp.
CTACCGGATCCTATGGCCCGATCAGTCCGTCCGGCACGTCTGGGCCGAGGCAGGTGTCAGGCGACATCAGAAACTGACCCTCTGGCGACATGAAAACTGACCCCCCTCTTTGGAGGGGAAGTACGGGATTTGAAGATCGTGGAATTTCAATGGGATGCGCGACGAAAAGCTGGTTACCTTTCCGCTGTTTTTATAGGCGCGGGCGGGAGTCTGGGGCCGAATCGGGCGGTCAACAGCTTGGTTTGACGGCCTCGGAATGACGGGTCAGATGCCCGCCATCGTCGCTGCTTTCTCGGCACGGGGACCCTCCGGCGTTCTTCTCATGTTGCACATCGATGCCTATGTTGGAACTGATTTGAACCTTGCCTATCCGCTTTTCACCCACACCCACAACATGTTGTGGTCTTGCCCCTAATGAGGCAATCATGACCGATGAAGAATTTTCCGTGTTTTCCGAGCTTGCTGGAGCATATCGCATCCTCCGTGAAGCATATCATCATGATATGCACCACGAAACGGTGCCGAAAAACGCTTTACAGGAGCGTGTGGCCGAAATTATTGCACAACATCAGTCCGCAACGCTCCACCCCTAAACGCTACCCATGGTATGTGTGGGTGAAAGGCGGATAAGCAAGATTTGAACAAGTTAATTGTACGGCTTGATGTGGCGTGAGGATGCCCCTTCGTCGGGCGGAACCCTCATCTGTCTCCTATGTCGGTGAAGAGCGGCTGATATTCGTCAGCTCCGGGTTCCCCGCAGACATAGCCGCGCTGGCTGGCGAGCAGCATGGTGGAGTCCTGGCTCTCGGTCATCGAGTGGTGGGTATGGCCCCAAATCCAGGCCAGGGGCCGCCAATCGCCAATCTCAGCCCGCAGATCGCTGGCAAAGGCCGGGCTGAGGGCGCCGCCGCGGAATTGAGGCGGATTGGCGTCGGGGATCGGGGCGTGATGGGTGACGATGACGATGTTGGCGTCGTCACCGTCCTGCTCGCGGATGCGGGTGACCTGCTGCCCCAGCCAATGCCTGCTGGTGTCGTGGATCTGCTTGGCATGTTCCGGTGTGAACTGGCTGCCGCGGAGGAAAATGCGGGCATGGTCGTTCAGGCCGCTGGCGGCATCCCGCATGGCATGAGCGATATCGACATCGGAGTTGCCGTTGAGCCGATAGTTCGTCCACAGGGTGCAGCCCAGGACATGCAGGCGGCCACCATGGAGATCGAAGACCGCCGCCTCGTTCTCCAGGAAACGCACCCGGCCATCGGTCTTGGCCGCGGTGGCGCGCAGCTCTGGCAACAGCAGGTCCAGGTCGCGGCCAGAGTAAGCTTCGTGGTTGCCCATGACGTAGACGACTGGCGCTCCCACGAACCGGGCCGCTTGGTCGGCATAGTCGACGCCATGGCACTCAAGGTCGATATCTCCGGCCATGATGACCAATTCAACGCCCAGGCCCTGCAGCGGCGTCAGCAGGGGGCCGACATCCGGGTGCCCCTGGATTGCGCGACGCTGGCGGCGCAGTTCGAACCAAGCACTGCTCGGACGGGCCGGGCCATGGCCTCGCTCGAACTCCAGGTGCAGGTCGCTCATGACGGCGAGACGCATGCTCAGCCCTCCACAGTCGAAGCGGAATACGGCAGTGCTGCTGCAATCCTGGCGGCGGTTTCGTCTGCAGTCATTTCTGTGGTGTCGATTTCAAGGTCAGCGACATCACCACAATCGAGCCGCAGCAAATCGAAGACGTCTAGAATTGCCTCCATCCGGCGCCAACGGGTCAGCTTGTTGGGCGTGCGCCGCCGGGTCAACCTGCGGCGATGGGCCTCCCGACTGCAGGTCAGGGTCACGGCAAGCAACGGACATCCCCGTCTTTGAGCAACCCGTGCGATCTGCTCGAAGATGTCCCTGTCGTCGCGGCCATCATAGAGAACGTTAGTGAACACCAGCGTCGCTCCTGGCTCGGCCTGCTCGGCGGCATCGTAGACCTTTTCCCGCAACGTCGCTGTCAGCGTTCGCCATTCCGGAGAGCCGACTGGGAATAAGGCGAAGGCCGCATCCATATAGGTATGGTTGTCAATCAGCCGGGCATTAACCAGAGAACGCACCAGTGCCCTGGCGACCGTCATCTTGCCAACGCCGGAAAAGCCGTTGAGCGAGATGACCCAGGGGGCCGAATTCTCCGCCATCACTCCGTGTCATCCTTCAGACTGGCGGCAGTCGGCGTCTGGCACTTCCGGCAATCCCTTGGGCGCGCGAATCAGATCGGGGTTCTTGTCCATTAAGGCTCGGGCGATTTCCAAGGTCTTGATGTCCTTCTCCTCGAAAGGATTCGCTTTATGCTCGGCCGCTTCACGGGCCTCCTCCGCAGCCAATTCGGCTTCGATCTCGGCCTCGGCCCGAGCCAGGGCGGCAGGGTCGACCTCGCCATCTTCCCCCAGAAGGCTGTCGCGCAGAGCCCGATCGTCGTCGCATTCATGCACCCGGTCGCCGATGTCGGCGGAGACCTCGGCGGTTTCGTCGGGCGAACCGTGGAACCCGATTTCCCATATCAGGCCCCTGAGGATGAGCGAATGCAGAGTCGGCTCGGGCGCCGTCACCTTGACCCGCCGACCATAAAGCTGTCCGCTGTCGGAGACGACGTCCTCCACCATGGGATTGGCTTGATCCAGCACGCCGTCCCGGTGGGTCAGGTGGTCGCTGCCGATGGTCCGGTCGTGAAGCCAATAATGCTCGATGACCTTGAGCTTGAGGTGGTGCCACTTCGTCAGAGGCGACAGGGATAGGCCGAAGCCGTTGTCGTTATTGTCGAAGAAGTCCTCGGTGCCCTTCTTGTAGCCGCCGCAGTGCCAGCCGCCGCTAATGTCAATCCGGTCTGTGACGAGCGGTCGGGAATCCAGCATTTCGTACATGCGGGAGCCGGGGATGCGCTTGAACATGTTGTCGGTATTGCGCTCGAGCTGCGGCTCGGCGGCGATCTCCTGGTGGTAGACGAAGCCAATGGTGTCCAGATCGTCGAAATGGTC
>CAIOJO010000331.1 GCA_903858635.1 uncultured Telmatospirillum sp.
CGCCGCCCGCGGCGCAGGCCGCAGTGCCGCCGCCCGCGGCGCAGGCCGCCGTGCCGCCGCCGGTGCCGGTCTCAGCCGCGCCGCCGCCGCCGCCTTCGGTCGATCAGGTGTATCGCCACCGTCTGGCCGAATCGACGCCGGCCATCACCGCTTCGACCGACGCTCCGAACCTGGTGGCGGGGACGGCGCCGGGCCTGCCCCAACAGAAAGTGACGCTGACCAGGCCGGTCCAGTTGGCCAAGGCGCCGCATGCCGCCAGCGGCGTGCAGGCGCTCGACGCCTACAAGGCGGCCAAGAACGTGTCGTCGTTCCAGGTGGGCACCATCGGCTTCGGCGAGGGGACCGCCGAACTGGTGCCGGGCGAAGATCAGCATCTGAAGGACGTGGCGCAACTGGTCCGGCAGAAGGGCGGCACCGTCCGCATTCTCGGCCGTTCGGCCAGCCCGCGCCTGGATGTCGATCCGGCCGCCAACCGCGAGGCCAATCGCCAGTTGGCCGATCGACGGGCCGACGTGGTGGCGCAGCAGCTGGTTCGTCTCGGCGTGCCGGGGCACAAGCTCTATGCCGGTGCCGCCCTCGATCTGGGGACGCAGCAGCCGGTCGGAGCCGTCTCGGCCGGCGATGCGACCGAGATCTATATCGACTATTAAGGCCCGGCGGGCTAGATATTCACCCATTTCAAGCTGCCGCGCGGTTGGCCGGGCGGCGCCCTGAGTCACAGGCGTCTGGAACAATGGAAACGGATTTTCACCGGATCAAGCGGCTTCCTCCGTATGTCTTCGCCGAAGTTAATGCGATGAAGGCGCGGGCGCGCGCCGCCGGCGAGGACATCATCGATTTCGGTATGGGCAACCCCGACCAGCCGACCCCGGCCCATATCGTCGAGAAGCTGGTCGAGGCGGCCCGCAATCCGAAAGCCCACCGCTATTCGATGTCGCGCGGCATTCCCGGCCTGCGCAAGGCTTTGTCCGGCTACTACCAGCGGCGCTTCCAGGTCGACATCGACCCGGAAAGCGAATGCATCGTCACCCTTGGGTCGAAGGAAGGGCTGGCCAATCTGGCTTCGGCCATCACCAGCCCGGGTGACATCCTGCTGGTGCCCAACCCGAGCTATCCGATCCATCCCTATGGCTTCATCATCGCCGGTGGTTCGGTCCGCCATGTGCCGGTGGAGCCCGATGCCAGCCTGCTGACCGCCCTCGAGCGGGCCGTCAAGCATTCGGTGCCGAAGCCGGTGGCCCTGGTGATCAACTATCCGTCCAACCCGACGGCGCTGGTGGCCGATCTCGACTTCTACGGCCAAGTGGTGGATTTCTGCCGCTATCACGGCATCTATGTGCTGTCCGACCTGGCTTATGCCGAGATCTATTTCAACGACGTGCCGCCCCCCTCGATTCTCCAGGTGCCGGGCGCCAAGGACGTCGCCATCGAGTTCACCTCGATGTCGAAGACCTACAGCATGCCGGGCTGGCGCATCGGCTTCGCCGCCGGCAACAAGACGCTGATCCAGGCCCTGTCGCGCATCAAGTCCTATCTCGACTATGGCGCCTTCACGCCGATCCAGGTGGCATCGGCGGCGGCGCTCAACGGGCCGCAGGATTGCGTCGAGGAGATCCGCCAGTTGTACAAGGCGCGCCGCGATGTTCTGATCGATGGGCTGGATGCCGCCGGCTGGGCGGTTCCCAGTCCGCCTGCCACCATGTTCGCCTGGGCGCCGATCCCGCCGGCCTTTGCCCATCTGGGTTCGCTGGAGTTCTCCAAGCTCCTGCTGAGCGAAGCCAAGGTGGCGGTGGCGCCGGGTATCGGCTTTGGCGAATATGGCGACGGCCATGTCCGGTTCGGCCTGGTTGAGAACCGGCATCGCATCCGCCAAGCTGTGCGCAACATCAAGGCCTTCCTCGGCACCTACGACAAAGCCCTGGAAGCCGACGAGAAACAGAGGGCGGTCGGATTGTGAGTGACGTGCTGAAGATTGCCATCGCCGGCCTGGGGACGGTCGGCGGCGGAACCGTCCGGCTGCTGACCGAGCATGCCGAGTTGCTGGCCCTGCGGGCCGGCCGGCCGCTCGCCATCGTTGCCTGCGCCGCTCTCGACAAGCCGCCGGAACTGCCGCTGGTCGGCGTTCCCTTCTTCGCCGACGCACGCCGCATGGTCGCCGACTGCGACTACGACGTCCTGGTCGAACTGATCGGCGGCTCCGGTGGCGTGGCTCTCGACGTGGTCACCGCCGCCCTCGGCCGCGGCTGCCATGTGGTGACCGCCAATAAGGCGATGATCGCCCATCACGGGCTCGCCCTGGCCCTGCAGGCCGAGCGGGCCGGCGTCACCTTCGGCTTCGAGGCGGCGGTGGCGGGCGGCATCCCGATCATCAAGGCCCTGCGCGAGGGGTTGGCCGGAAATCGCATCCAGCAGATTTACGGGATCCTCAACGGCACCTGCAATTACATCCTCACCACCATGCGCGAAACCGGCCGCGAGTTCGCCGAGGTGCTGGCGGAAGCGCAGGCGCTGGGTTATGCCGAGGCCGACCCGTCGTTCGACATCGACGGCATCGATGCGGCGCATAAGCTGTCGATCCTGACCAGTCTGGCCTTCGGCACCGCGGTGGATTTCGGCCAGGTGCATATCGAGGGCATCCGCCATGTCTCGGCCCTGGACATCCGCTTCGCCGAGGAACTCGGCTACCGGATCAAGCTGTTGGGCATCGCCCGGCGCACCGAGACCGGCATCGAACAGCGGGTCCATCCCTGCATGGTACCGATCAATTCGTCGATCGGGCGGGTCGATGGGGTGTTCAATGCAGTGGTGGCCGAGGGAGACTTCGTCGGCCGCACGGTGTTCGAAGGGCGTGGTGCCGGTGCCGGTCCGACCGCCTCGGCGGTGGTGGCCGACCTGGTGGACATCGCCGCCGGCCGCCGCCGGCCGACCTTCGGGGTGCCGGCCGGCCGGCTCGAACCATTGCGGTGCGCCGCCATGGACGACCATCGCGGGGCCTACTACATCCGCTTGATGGTGGTCGACCGGCCGGGCGTGTTCGCCGAGATCGCCACCGCGCTGCGCGACGAGCAGGTGTCGATGGAATCGATTCTGCAGCATGGCCGGGCGCCCGGAGAGACGGTGTCGGTGGTGATGACCATCCACGACACCAGGGAAGCGGCGATGAACCGGGCGATCCGGCGGATCGGGGCGATCGACGCCATGGTCGAGCCGCCGCGGCTGATTCGGATCGAGGCATTCTGAGCTTGGTGCTAAACCCCGCCAGGGCGGGGAACGAGAAATGACGCCCTCGGGGAGGTGCGAATGTCCGAGAAAATGATTGCCGCCATGGACCGCAACCTGGCGATGGAGGCGGTGCGCGTCACCGAAGCCACTGCTTTGGCGGCATCCCGGCTGATGGGCCGCGGCGACGAGCGGGCCGCCGATCTGGCGGCGATGCAGGCAATGCAGACCGCGCTCAACCGGCTGCCGATCGACGGAACCGTGGTCATCGGCGAAGGCGAGGCCGACGACACCACCGTGCTCTACACCGGCGAGAAGGTCGGCATCGGCCAGGGAAGCCCGCAGATCGACATCGTGCTCGATCCGCTGGAGGGCAGCACCATCTGCGCCAAGGGGGGCTACAACGCGCTCGCCGTGGTGGCCATGGCGGAGCGCGGCGCCTTCTTGAAGGTGCCCGCAATCTACATGGACAAGATTGCGGTCGGCCCTAACCTGCCCGAAGGCGTGGTCGATCTCGACGCTCCACCGGTCGAAAACCTGAAGAACCTGGCGCGGGCCAAGCAGATCGAGGTCGCCGACCTGCTGGTCTGCATGCTGGATCGGCCGCGCCATGACGACCTGATCGCCAAGGTGCGCGATGCCGGGGCGCGGGTCATGCTGATTGCCGACGGCGACGTCGCCGGGGTCATCGCCACCACCCTGGCAAAGACCGGGGTCGACATGTATCTCGGCATCGGCGGCGCGCCGGAAGGCGTGTTGGCGGCGGCGGCGCTCTATTGCGTCGGCGGGCAGATGCAGGGGCGGCTGGTGGTGCGCGGCGACAGCGAACGCAGCCGCGCCGCACGCTGCGGCATCACCGATGCGGCGCATAAATTCACCCTGACCGAGATGGCCAACGGCAATGTCCTGTTCGCCGCTACCGGGGTCACCGATGGCGTCGTCTTGCAGGGCGTGCACCGCTATCCGGGCGGGGCGACCACCCATTCCATGGTCATCCGCTCGAAGACCGGCACCGTCCGCTTCATCGAGGCCCGGCATGATTCGCTGCGCAAGGGCGGCCTCGATTGCTAGTGCACTGACACATTTGTGTCAGTGCACTAGGGCCGCTAACCACTGAAGTGGTAAGCTGCCGCACTCAAGGATAGAAGAGGCGCGGCAAGCAGGCATGAGCATCGATCTCGCCGATCCCGTCACGACCGCGGCGGGCGAGGCCTTCCTCGGCGTCGAACGGTCGCTGACCGGCCGCCGTTGGCAGGCGACGCCGGCCGACCACCGCCTGGCCATGGCAATGAGCCAGCGGCATGGCTTGCCCGAGCTGGTCGGGCGGGTCCTGGCCGGCCGCGGCGTAGCCCTCGACCAGGCCGACGCTTTCCTCAACCCGACCCTCCGCGAGCTGCTGCCCGATCCCTTTCACCTGAAGGACATGGACCTGGCCGTCGCGCGCCTGGTCGGCGCCATCGAAGGCGGCGAGACGATCGGCGTGTTCGGTGATTACGACGTCGACGGCGCCACCTCGGCGGCCCTGCTGCTGCGCTATTTCAGCGCCGCCGGGGCGCGGGTGGCGGTGCATATTCCCGACCGCATGCGCGAGGGCTATGGGCCGAACGCGCCGGCGCTCTTGAAGTTGCAGTCCGCCGGCGTCGGCGTGGTGGTGACGGTGGATTGCGGCATCACCGCATTCGAGCCGCTGCAAGCGGCGGCGGCGGCCGGTCTCGACATCATCGTCGTCGACCATCACGAGGCCGAGGCGGCGCTGCCGCGGGCTCTTGCCGTGGTCAACCCGAATCGCCTCGACGAGACCAGTCCGCACGGTCAATTGGCCGCGGTGGGGGTGGCCTTCCTGCTGGTGGTGGCGGTGCACAAGGCCTTGCGCGACCGCGACTGGTACAGCGGGCGAGCCGTGCCGGACCTGATGCAATGGCTGGACATCGTGGCCCTGGGCACCGTCTGCGACGTGGTGCCGCTGGTCGGGGTCAATCGCGCCCTGGTGGCGCAGGGCCTGAAGGTCCTGGCCAAGCGCGGCAATGCCGGCATCGCCGCCTTGGCCGACGTGGCTGGGGTGCGGGAACGGATGGACGCCTTTCACCTGGGCTACTTGCTGGGGCCGCGGGTCAATGCCGGCGGCCGGGTCGGCCAGGCCGATCTCGGCGTCCGCCTGCTGACCACCGACGATGCGGCGGAAGCGGCGCGGCTGGCCCAGACGCTAGACGGCTACAATAAGGACCGCCAGACCATCGAGGCGGCGGTCCTGCAAGACGCCATGGCCCAGGTGGAAAGCCGGCCCGACGATGGCCTGCCATTGCTGCTGGTGGCGGGCGAGGGGTGGCACCCCGGCGTCATCGGCATCATCGCCGGCCGCCTCAAGGAGCGCTACAACCGGCCGGCCTGCGTCATCGCCTTCGATGGCGCCGAAGGCAAGGGATCGGGCCGCTCGGTGCCGTCCCTCGACCTCGGCTCGGCGATCATCGCGGCGCGCCAGGCGGGGTTGCTGGTGAGGGGCGGCGGCCATGCCATGGCCGCCGGCTTCACCGTGGCCCGCGACCGCCTGGACGCGTTCCGCGCCTTCCTCGGCGAGCGTCTGGTGGCCCAGATGGCCGGGCCGCTGCGTCCGGTCCTCGAGCTCGACAGCGCCCTGGACGCCGGCGGGGCGACCCTCGAACTGGTGGAAAGCCTGCGCTTGCTGGGACCGTTCGGTTCCGGCAACAACGAGCCGCGCTTCGCCATCACCGCCGCCCGCGTGGTGGCGCCCCGGGTGGTGGGCACCGGCCATGTCTCCTGCAGCCTGGCCGGCCGCAGCGGCACCCGCCTGAAGGCGATCGCCTTCAGGGCGGCCGATTCCGAAATGGGCCAGGCCCTGCTGGCCGCCGACGGCACGCCGATGCATCTGGCCGGCACGCTGCGCATCGACAATTGGCAGGGCAATGTGAAGGTGCAAATGTTCATCGAGGACGCGGCGCCGGCCGGTTGACCGCATTGCCCACAAAGCCATTGATTTTGCCGCTGACCGAGGCTATCAAGGCGCTCCTCTCGGATGTCCCCATCGTCTAGAGGCCTAGGACACCGCCCTTTCACGGCGGCGACGCGGGTTCGAATCCCGCTGGGGACGCCAAATCACCTAACCGCCTGAATAAAGTGGCATTTTTCAATGCCATAGCGGTCCTGTGACGCACGCCTGTGCTACACGCGGGGACGCCAAATGGCGGCGCCATTCCTGGTCAAACGGCGGGCCGGCTGGTCCCTCCGGATCCGTATCCCTTCGGCGTTCCGCCCAATCCTCGGGACGCATTTGACCCGCAGCCTGAAGACGCGCGACTATAACCTGGCAAGGCGGCGCGCCGTCCTCGCCGCCGCCCGGCTGCAAGGCTGTTGGCAAGAAGCGTGGTGCGCCATGGATGACCATCCGCCCGGCTCGTTCCTGACCGCCGAGGATTTCATCCGGGCCGACCGACAGCGGGTTCGCGCCAACCTCCTGTCGCTCTCCGCGGCCGTCCGGGCATGCCTGTCAGGCCGCATCGAGGACGCCGTCACACCCGGTCAATACGAGGGACTCGCAGCCGAGAGCCGGGAAGCAACGCTCTCCGAAGCGCGCCTCAAGGGGAAATTGGAAGGAATGCAGGAGGCTCTTGCGGCCTTGGCGGCAAGGCCGGCGCCACCGGCTACGCCTGACCAGCCGTCGCCGCCTGCGGTTGGCACCCTCGGACTGCGCGATGAACCGCCATTCTGTAATCGGCCCACTGCTGTCGCACGATATAGGAGGTTGCGCTGCGTCGGCGCCTCTTGAAATGTATAACTAGGTGCTACATATTGGATCTGCGGGACGAGCAAGGGGGGCGGCCGGCGGTGAGGATCTACAAGAGCAAGTGGTTTGTGCGGTTTGCCAAGAAAGAGCGTATCGCCGACGCCAAGCTGTGCGAGGCCATCGAGAACGCCGAGAAGGGCCTGATCGACGCGGATTACGGCGACGGCTTGATTAAGCAGCGCATTGCCCGGCCGGGCGAGGGTAAATCGGCCGGGTACCGGTCGATCATCCTGTTCCGGAAGGGAACGGTCGTTTTTCATCTACGGCTTTGCGAAGAGCGACCAGGACAACATCGATAAGAGCGACGAACGCGATTTCAAGGAATTGGCCGCCGTGCTGTTGAACGCCTCGGACGAGCAGTTGGTGGATCTGGTGGAGAGCGGGAAATATCAGGAGGTTCGGTACGATGGCCAGGACTAGGGCTTACAAGAGCGACGTGAAAGCGGCAATTCACGAGACGGCGCTGGACCTGCACGAGGCCAGACTCATCGACAAGCAGACGATGCGCCGGTTCGACGAATCCTGCCTGACGCAGGTCCGGAAATTCACGGCCGACGAGATCCGCGCCTTGCGCGAGCGCGAACAGGTCAGTCAGACCGTATTCGCCATGTATCTCAACGTCACCAAGGATTCGGTGAGCCAATGGGAGCGGGGCGACAAGCGGCCCGCCGGTCCGGCGGCCAAGCTGTTGTCCATCGTCGCCGCGAGGGGCCTGTCGGCCATCGCCTGAGGCCCAGGAGAGCATTGCCCGACCTGATCACCAGCGGCACCGCCGACAGCGTCGGCGCAGCGAAAGCGGCGGCGATTTTCGAAGCGGAAGGGTTGCCACGGTCCGAATGAGCACCAGCGTTAAGCCGGCTGCCGCTGGTCTGCCGCACCGCGCCACGGCGACCGGACGCAAATTTGGGTGCTCCTGCGCAAATTGAGCTTGCCTCCGTCTTCGGCATTTTTGGTGCCAAATAGAGTTCCTCTGCCCAAAGTGCGGATGGGGCTGGGCACTTGGGTCTCGCATCTTCGTGGCGTTCGGCCAGAGAGTGTCTCCGCCAAGGGGGAGACTCAACCTGCGGCCGTTCATCATGTGCCGGTTCTTCCCGAAATCGATGTCCGCGCAATACGGGAGGGCACGGGCCTGAGTCGCGTAAAATTTGCCGAGCGGTTCGCTCTCGACCCTCGGGCGGTGCAAGACTGGGAACAGGGGCGGCGGCGCCCGGATCGCGCGGCGCGGGCCTATTTGATCGTCATTGCCCGCAATCCTGATGCGGTGACGGAGGCTTTATCGGCAGCGTAGCCGCAACGCTCCAGTGCCCATCTCCGTCCCCTCCGGCGCGTCAAATCGCCCAACCGCCTGAATAAAGTGGCATTTTTCAATGCCATAGCGGCCCTGTGACGCACGCCTGTGATACACGTGGGGACGCCAAATGGCGGCGCCATTCCTGATCAAGCGACGGGCGGGCTGGTCCCTCCGGATCCGTATCCCTTCGGCGTTCCACCCAATCCTGGGGACGCATTTGACCCGCAGCCTGAAGACGCGCGACCATAACCTGGCAAGGCGGCGCGCCGTCCTGGCCGCCGCCGGCTGCAAGGCTGTTGGCAAGAAGCGTGGTGCGCCATGGATGACCATCCGTCCGGCTCGTTCCTGACCGCCGAGTCACCCGTAAAGTAATTACTCCGAATGCAATAATGTTCCACGGCAATGCCATTCTGCCGTTATCGATAGTCCTTGACGGTGTTGAATACGGCTTCGGCCACGTGTTCCTTGGTGATGACACCTGCGATATTGCCAGGCCGTGGCCGGCCTCCGCCATGTACGACGATCGTCATCGCGGCTCGCTTGCGGCGAAGGCGGGCGATGACGTCAAACATGATGTCTTCCTCCCTCGCCACGTTGAATGGCCAATTGGCGACCTCACCCAGGGTGATCCCGCTATGGAGGTCCTCCAAGCCACGACGCAAGGCGACATTGACGCGGACGGCGCCGACGATGCGATCGCCACGGGTCGCCAGGACATGCACCATTGCCCCCTGATATTCAGGCCGCCGCAGGAAATCGGCGAAGCCGGTATCGGCAGGGAGGATAACGACATTGCGTTCCATCACTTCCTTGGCGCGATGGACCAGGAACATATTGGCATGCCGAACCTGGGGTACCGGGTGACCCCGCCGGACCAGTTTCAGCGTGTACACGCTTTCTTCCGACAACAGTCGGCGGACGCCCAGGCTGAGCGCCACCGCCACGATCATCGGCATGATGATGCTGTAATCGCGGGTCATCTCGAAGACCATGGTAACGGCAGCCATCGCGGCGCCCGTCCCACCGCCGACGACGGCGCCCATGCCGACCATGGCGAAGGCCGGGATGCTCACCGGCGCCGTCGGAGCAATTTCGAGAACCGCGGCGGCGAAACTGCCCCCCAATGTTGCGCCGAGGAACAGCGACGGCGAGAAGATTCCTCCCGACGACCCTGAGCCCAGGCTGAGCGTCGTCGCCAGAAGTTTGCAGACGAACAACAGGGCCAGAAGGCCGGCCAACGGGAATTGATCCTGCAGAATCCCTTGCACCGTGGCATAGCCGACGCCATCGACGAAATACTGGCCATAACTCCGCTGCAGGGCATAGATCAAGACACCGACCAGAAGCATTCCGAGGGCATGCCGGCTGTAGCGGCCCTTCATCTTGTCGAAGAGGTCCTCGCTCCAATGCAGGCTGCGAATGAACAGCGCCGCCGCGGCGCCGCTGGCGACGCCCAACAGGGCATAAAGGGCGAGCGTGATCAGGCCGGCGGGCGTGTTCTGGAGCGGAGCCAGGCTCGGTACAGCGAAGGCCGGTTGGTCGCCGAGGAAGAAGCGGCCGAGGAAGGTCGCGGCGCCGGTAGCGATGGCTACCGGCAGAAAGCTGTCGACGCTGATTTCCGGGAGAATCAGCTCGATGGCAAACATGACGCCGCCGATCGGCGTGTTGAAGGTGGCGGCGATGCCGGCTCCGGCTCCTGCCGCCACCAGAGTGATTCGTTGCCCGGCGGTCATGCGGACGATCTGCCCAAAGGTGGAGCCAAGAGCGGAGCCGATTTGGATGATCGGGCCCTCCCGGCCGACCGCCGAACCGCTGCCGATGGCCAGCGCCGACGCCAGCGATTTCACCACCGCCACCACCGGGCGGATCACGCCGCCTTTGTAGTAGACCGCGTCGATTACCTCGGGAACGCCGTGCCCTTTGGCCTCCGGGGCGAAATGTGCGACGAGAAAGGTCACGCCCAGCCCGCCGATCACCGGCACCAGGATGACGAAGGCTCCCCAAGGGCTGGCCGGCGTAAACTGGTTGGCGTCGTAAACGGGGGATAACTGGCCAAGGAAAAGCAGGTTATGAATCAGCCCGATCAGCAGGCGAAACAGGATGGCGCCGCCGCCGGTGATGATTCCGACCACCAATCCCAGCAGCGACAATTGCAGCCGCCCGATACGATGGGATTGCTCCCGTTCCATTATGCTGCCGGCCGCAGCAGCCTGTTTTCGGGTCGCGTCCGCGCCTAGGTCCCCTTGCATTGCACACTCATCCTTTGCCGCAGGCGACGACGGCCAACCGTCGACTCGCCTGAGCGGTCATCAAATTCTAGATTGAAGGGTTGCCGATGGGGGACCTGTCGATGAAGGCGCGCCTTCGACGGATCCCTTCCTCCTCGTCGAGCGTCGCCGGAAGCTCGCAAATCCTTCTGAACTCGGCACGCGTCCTCGCCGGCCCGCTCCAGGTGAGCGGCAGCGTTGGATGCGGATTGGGGTTGCACGCCAGCCACGGGCCAAGGCGTCGAAAGAGCCGCAGCATCGCTCTGAGCGCCTCGCGTTCCAACTGATCAGGGGTAACGTCGGGCAGCAGAGGAAATAGCTCGGTGCCGACAATCGGGCCCGCATCGACCTCTTTGATCATTTCGTGCGCCGTCGCCCCGAAGATCGGGGCACCGTCATAGATGGCGAAGGAAGCGGGCGCCCAGCCGGGATAGCTCGGTGGGCCGGGATGGAAATTGTAAGCTCCGTATCCGAGACGACGGAGGATCCGTGCGGGCACCACGACATCGGTTCCGAAGCCGATCAGCCTGGCCTCAGCAAACAATTCCTGCGGAAATGCTTCGAGTTCCCCCCGCGTCGCCACATGAAAGACCTCCAGGGTCGGCTGCTGGAGCTTGAGAAATTGGGCCAATTCGAGCGCCCCAGCCTTGCCCGTCAGCAGAATGAGCTTGGCGAACCGAGTCTCGAGCGTCTGCTTGGTTGGCCGGTTGTTCACGGACCGGGACGAGGCTTGGTGCATGCGTTCTCTTGTTTGGCCACTCATGCCGCAATGGGGCGAGGGGAGGATTATCGGGGCGCATGATTCTGATCGATCTACTGCTCTGCGATAAGATAGAATTATGCGAAGGGATTATGTGATGGGCTCAAAGAATGCGCGGAACAGAATTCGCGGAATTGGAGGCTTTCTCGGCTGTTGCCATGCAGGGAAGCTTCGTGAAGGCAGCAGCCATCCTCGGCATTTCGGCGCCGACGCTGAGCCAGACAATTCGTTCGCTTGAAGCGCGCCTTGGTCTATCCCTATTCACTCGCACAACGCGAAGCGTAGCGCTGACCGATGCCGGAGAGCGGCTCTTGGTTCAGGTGCGGCCGGCTATCGACGAGCTCCGCTCAGCCACGCGGTCCTTCCAGGCCATGCGCGACAAACCGCTGGGAACGCTGCGCCTCAGTGTGTCCAACGTCCCGGCGACCATGGTGGTGGCGCCGGTAATGGCGCCTTTTCTCGACCAGCATCCCGGCATCACCCTCGAAATCACGGTCGACGATAGCCTCAGCGATATCCTCAGCGGTCGCTTCGATGCCGGCATCCGCCACGGCTGGCGGATCGGCTTGGAGATGACCGCGGTCGAGGTTACCAGGAAGTCCCGCATGACGGTGCTGGCATCGCCGGACTATCTGGCCAGGTGCGGACAGCCTCGCGTTCCACAAGATTTGGAGAAGCATAGTTGCGTCCGTTTCCGTATGGCGGATGGAACCTTCTTTCGCTGGCTGTTCGAGAAGACGGGAATGAAGCTCGAGATTGCCGTCAACGGTCCGCTGATCGTCAACACTGCCGACCTGATGGTACGGGCCGCCCTCGACGGAGTCGGCTTGATCTATCTTACCGAAGACTATGCCGAGTCTCAGGTCAAGGCGGGACGCCTGGTGCCGCTTCTCGAAGACTGGTCACCTGCCCCCTCAAGCTATTATCTGTATCATGCGCAGAACAAGCACGTTCCGGTGCCTTTGCGCCTATTTCTCGATTTCCTGAAGAACAGGGATGCCCCAGTGGAGGCAGAGGCCCGGCCGTTGCCGGATGGCGCAGTCCGTTAAATCTGGGGCACAGCCCCACGACAGTCCGCGCTGCTTGGCAAATCCAGAACCTGCAGGTATCAACCCGCACCGCTTCGGCTCACTGATTTGCCGTCGTCGATTGCCCCGGCCCCGGCAGAGTCACTGTGGCGATCAAACCGGGATCGGCAGCGGCAAGAACAAGACTGCCGCCATGCAGTCGGGCGACCGCCGCCACCAGGCTCAATCCGAGGCCGAAGCCGGCGGTGCCGCGGCTCGCCTCGCCGCGAAAGAAACGCTCGGTGACGTGTGGCCTTTCCACATCCGGAATGCCGGGACCATTGTCCGACACGAGGATCTCGATGCGGCCGTTGGCGCAGCGGGCCGCCGTCAGCACGACGGCGCCCTGGGCGGAACTATATTTGACGGCGTTGTCGACCAGATTGCCGAGCGCTTGCGCCAGCAGGAATGGGTCCCCGACGACCAGCAGTCCGGGCGATGCCTCGAGCCGCAAGGAAACGCTCTTCTCCTCGGCAACCGGCCCGTACAGATCCACGACTTCCGCGGCGATCTCGTGCAAATCGAATTCGCGGAATCCGGACAGGCGCGCCCCCGAATCGATTTCGGCAAGCCGCAACAGGGCATTGAAGACGGCGATGACCCGATCGAGGTCGGCCACTGCTTCCCCGACTTCCTGCAGCGTCGCTTCCGCCGAGGGCTGGGTCCGCAACAATTCCTCGAGGCGGCCACGCAATTCAGCCAGCGGTGTGCGCAAATCGTGGGCCACCGCGTTGGAGGCGCTGCGGACACCGTCGACCAACACTTCGATCTGTTGCAGCATGCCATTGATCGTCTGGGCGAGCCGATCGAACTCGTCGGAGGAGTCACCGGTCGGCAATCGGCTCGACAGATCCCCGTGAATGATGGCGGTGGCAGTTCGGTTGATAACGTCGACCCGCCGCAGGATGGCGCGCCGTACCAGCAGCCCCCCGCCGATGGCGAGCAGGATCGCCGCCGCCGCGGTCCAGCTAAAACCGTCAAGAATCGCTTGCTGGATGGCCGCGCGGTCCTCGACATCGCGTCCCACCAGCAAATGGAATCCGGACGAGAGCACGACGTAGAGGACGCGGGTCGCGTGCAGTGTGCCGTGCGAGGCAAGTTCGATTTGGTGCCAACCCTGCTGGTGTCCAATGCCCAATGGCCAGGCATCCAGATTGCCGGCGACCGGCGTCAGAGTCGGATCGGTAAGCAGATAGATGGCATGTTCGTCGCCGGCCCTGCCAACCCGCTGGTTGATCGTCTCGATGGCACCCGTCAGGCCGAAATCGTGCAACCGGTCACCGACCGCCTGGGCATCGGCAAGGATCACCGCATCGACTTCACGGTCGAGATAGCCGGCCGTGCGCCACCACAGAACGCCGACCAGGAGCAAAGACGACAGGATAAAGATGGTTGCGTAGGCAAGGGCCAGTCGGACCGAGATGGAGCGCCACAGCCTAATCATCCGCGTCAAGACGGTAGCCGACGCCCCGCACGGTGTGGAGGAGCGGCGGATGGAACTGTGCGTCGATCTTCTGGCGCAGTTTGCTGATATGCACATCGATCACGTTGGTCTGCGGGTCGAAGTGATATTCCCAGACGTTCTCCAGCAGCATGGTGCGCGTCACCACTTGGCCGGCGTGACGCATCAGGAGTTCCAGCAGGGAAAATTCGCGCGGCTGGAGCGAGATCGTCTTGCCGGCGCGCGTCACCTTCCTGGCCAGCAGGTCCATGCGCAAGTCGGCGACCACCAGCGCGGTCTGGGCTTCGCTCCCCTGCGAGCGCCGCACCAGAGCCTCGAGACGCGCCGCCAACTCGCCGAAGGCGAACGGCTTGCTCAGATAGTCGTCGCCGCCGGCCCGCAGGCCGCGGATCCGGTCGTCGACCTCGGCCAGGGCGCTCAAGATCAGGATCGGGGTCTTGTTGCCGGTCTTGCGCAAGGCTTCGATGATCGCCAGCCCGTCGATGCCGCCGGGCAGCATGCGGTCGAGAACGATGGCGTCATAGACCTCGGTCGACGCCATGAACAGTCCGTCGCGCCCGTTGTCGGCGTGATCGACGGCGTGACCGCCTTCATGCAAGCCGTTGCGCACGAACTGGGCGACACGGTCATTGTCCTCGACGACCAGGATCTTCATGACGCCTCGCAGAAGGAGATCAGGGTGATCGGCAAGGCTGCCGACCACCCTGACTCTAAGCGCTTCAGCCTTGGGTAAGCTGGAGAGCGACATAATAGGTCGTCCCGTTACGCGTGACCAGCAACGGCACGGCCTCCTTTTTCGACTTTTCGGCCTCATGGATCTTGGCAATGGCCTGGTTCGGCGTGCCGACGGGTGTCTCGCCGACCCGCACGATGACGTCGCCGGATTGGATGCCGCTTTCATCGGCACGTCCGCCCTCCGTCACCTGGGCGACGACGACGCCCTTGACCGACGGACCGAGCCCGAGTTCGGCCCGTGCGTCGCCCGTGAGCGGCGCCAGCGCCATGCCGAGGGGGCCACCGTCCTGGCCCTCCAGTCGGGCCTCGGTCTGCTCTTTCGACTGAGCGGCAATGCTCACCTCGACAGTGCGTTCGTGACCATCGCGCCACACTGCGAGCTTCGCAGTGTCACCCGCATGCGCTGTGGCCACCGCCAGAGCAAGGTCGCGCGGGGTCTTGATCGTGGTGCCGTCGAACGCGGTGATCACATCGCCTTGCTGGAGCTTGGCTTGTGCCGCCGGGGATTCGCCCAGCACCTCATTGACCAGCACCCCTTCGTTGTTCGGCAGTCCGACGGCTTTTGCCAATGCCGGTGTCATGGTCTGCATCTGCACCCCGAGCCAGCCGCGCTCGACTTTGCCATGCTCGCGCAATTGCGCGACGACCTGTGAGGCGAGGTCGGACGGAATGGCGAAGCCGATGCCGACACTGCCGCCATTGGGTGAATAGATGGCGGTGTCGATACCGATCACCTGGCCCGATTGGTTGAACAGGGGCCCGCCGGAATTCCCCGGATTGATCGGCGCATCGATCTGCAGGAAGTCGTCGTAGGGTCCCTCATTGATGTTGCGGCCATGGGCCGAGACGATTCCGGCGGTCACCGTCCCGCCGAGACCAAACGGATTGCCGACGGCGACCACCCAGTCGCCGACATGTTCCTTGGCAGATGGGCCGAAGGCGACGTAGGGCAAGGGCTTGGGCGCCTCGATCTTCAACAGCGCCAGGTCGGTCTTGGCATCGCGGCCGACCACCTTGGCCGGATGGCTGCTGCCGTCATCCAAGGTGACGGTGATCTTATGCGCGCCGTCGACCACGTGGTTGTTGGTGACGATATAGCCGGCCGGATCGATGACGAAGCCGGAGCCCAGGGCATGTTCGGGGGTCGCGCCCTGGTGGTCGAAGAAGTGGCGGAACATGTCGGGCAATTGCATATTCGGCGGCGTCTCCGGCGTCTCCGGCGTTTCCTGCATTGGCTTTGGCATTTCAGAGGTGGCGATGTTGACGACCGCCGGCTTCACTTTGGTCACTAGGTCGGAGAAACCGGCCTGATTGACCACGGGAGCAAGTTGGAGTGGTCCGGATGCCGGTGCCGTTTCGTCTTCGGCATAGGCCAATCCGCCGCCGAGAATGGTGCTGGCGAGCAGGGCCACCGCGAACGCGCGGCTGCGCCGCCGTCCAAAGCAGTTGCTGAATCGGGTCATGGGGAGAATTCCTTTTCCGTTTCGAGGTTGCCCGGGAAAAAGCGCGGCAACCGATTGCAATCTCATGTCGGGACCATGATCCAGGGCGGCTCTTCGGAGGCTGGGCGGCGGATTAACAATAGTTGAGAAAGAAGCCGAGCTTGGTCCTGTCCTGCGTTTGCCGGCCGTTGGCTCGTCAAGATCGCCACAGAAAAGGCAGAATCTTCTTGTTCAAATTCCAAGCTCCAGAATCGCCCATTTGGGAATGTTTGGATTTACCGCCTGTACAGGAGGTACTCATGCCTCTCAGGAGGCAACGATCCATGTCCGGGCGGCAGCAGCCTCGGCGATCCCAAAGATCCGGATTTCTCCCGGAATCAAAAACCGGAAGACGGCCACCGTCATCCGAATCCATTCGACATCGGTCACCACCGCTACGCGTTCCCACGAAAAGAGGTGACTGACACCGAGTTTGAAATCCTCCAACACGGCACCGGCATCGAATCCCGAGAATTGCTGGTCGAGCTCGTAATAGCAGCGGACTTTTCCGCCGCGGCCGATAACGTCCGCCACTTTGGGTGTCAGGACGTGGTCATAGTCGCTCTTGGTCACCCGACCTTTGGCGACGAGCGCGATGACATTCGGCGGGAACCCTTCGAGAAATTCAATCATGTCCCTCTCCCGAGTTCAATCACGCCAACCCATCAGGGAGACGGATATTTCCGTCTGCTTGGCCCTCGTATTTGAAGGACACCTTTACCTTGGCCCGGTAAGCTTCCACTTTTCCGTCTTTCACTTGCATATCGAGTTCGGCAACTTCGGCGATGCGAATATCCCGAAGAGTTTTGGCGGCGTGCTCAACCGCAGCCTTTGCCGCCTTCTCCCATGATTCAGTGCTGGTGCCGACAAGAGTAATAATCTTGTAAACGCTCTCGGCCATTTGTTCCTCCTCGCCCTTATTCGACATTTCTCAGACGAACGCTCGATTGGCGATCGCGGCGATTTGCCGGATCGATGGTTTTCAAGCCGGCGATGCCTGTAGATCAGATGGGAGCACGGCAGGGACGACTCAATACGGAGCCTAAGTCGACCGATCTCCAGGCCAATTCTGGCCAAGTCGCGATGGTTCGGAGGATTTCCGCATATCGGCGGCCGCACTCATTCGGCGCGGCGCTTGAACCCGTCCAGGATGCGCCGGGCAAGCAACGCATAGTCGCCATCGAAATGGTGACCACCGGTGGTGCGGATGACTTCAGCTCTGCGGGATACAAGGGCCGGACAAACGGAATCGTCCTCGTCTTGGCCATAGAAGCATTGAACGAGCGTCGCCGGAACCTGGTCTATTGCGGGCAACACCGCCAAAGCTTCGGCGCTGGGCGGAGCCCCCAGCCACCCGCTGGGGGAAATCTCGAAGTCCGCGCGCTTGTCCAAGCCAAGAAGGGCCAATAATCGAACCTGTGAACGCAACCCAACCGGCAAACGGTTGTAGGCGAAGGGCAGCACGCCGGCGCCGAACGAATAACCGATCAGTGCCACCTTGGTCGCGTGCCACTTGGCCATATAAGTCTGCAAGACCGCCTCAAGGTCGGCGGCGGTCTGCTCCGGCGTCCTCTTGCTCCAGAAATAGCGCAGGCTATCCCAGCCGACGACCGGCAGCCCATCCAGGCGCAGTTGTTCGGCGATCGTCTTGTCGAGGTCGCGCCAACCTCCGTCCCCCGACAAGAGGACCGCCATGAGGTTTGACGGGTGATCGACGGGCAATTCGACCAGCGGCAAGGCGGAGATCGTGCCGGTGGCCGCGCCTGCCACCGCAAGGTGGGGCCTTACCAGCGCGGCCAATGCCGGCGCCGCCGGGCCGACCACCGTATGCACGGCGACCGGCATTCCCGCAGCCCGCAGGTCTTCGACATCCTGGCGCCCGGCCGTCGAAGCGCCGTCAGACCAACCGACAGTCCAGAAGCCGGGCAGGGTCTTGGTCGGCCCGTAGCGGAAACCATCCTTGGTGGCCGTCGCCGGAATCGTCGAGCAAAGGGGCCGGCGGCTGGAGATCGAAGGCGTTGGATCCAGGGATACCGCACCGGCAATGGTGGCCGGCAGGGCCTCGGCCAGGGCGACCCGAGCCAGGGTGCCGCCTTGGCCCAGGCCGACCAGGATCGGCGTCAGGTAATTGGCGTAATTGCGCTCTCGCTGGAGCCGACGGCTAAGGGTTTCCGCATCCCCTTCCGGCCAGTGGCAGGCTTCGTCGAACCTGTCCAACCGGTTGAGATAGGCGTCGGTGTCGACCTCGACGACCAATGCACCTTCCTCGGCCAGGGCTCGGGCCACCGCATCATCGGTGGCGGTCCAGCCGCCCCGGTCGGCGAACAGGATGACGAAACCGCGAACCTCGCCTTGCGGCTCGGCCAGTTTGACCTCGCCAAAGCGTCCGCCGTCGATGGCATGGGCGGTCGGCGCGACAAACAGTCCTGCCACAGCGAGCCATAAGGTCAGAAGCCACCGGGCGCTCACTCTTTCCGCCCTCCGACACGGCGCGCGCCGCGACTCCCCCTGGCCAGCGCCATCACGTCGGTCAGCGACAGCAACGGCCCGATCGAGCCCGAAGCGGCCAGGTAACGCGGCTCCCACAGCGGATGAAACTTGTTCTTGAAGGCCCGCAATCCTTGGAACCGATACAGCCGCCCGCCATGCTCCCACAGCAGGCCGCCGAAACGATGCCATGACGAAGAAAGCGGGGTGCGGCCAAGCCCGGCGAGGGGCGCCATGCCCAGGCTGAACACCTCGAACCCGGCCTCCTTCAGATAAAGCCCCAGGCGGATGAAAATGTATTCCATGGCGTAACGCGAGGCCTCGGGCGTGTGCCGCATCAGGCCGGCAGTCGCCTCGTGGCGTAGGCCGGAGGTCATTACGGTAACGAACGCCACCGGCGTTCCGGCTTGGCGGAGCAACGCAACGAACTGGCTGGCGACGAAATCCCGACCGAAGGCGGCAACCGAGAAGGCTTTTTCATGGATCTTGCGCGAGGCGAGCCAGCCGTCGGAGATGGAAACGAGCTGGTCAAGCACCCGCTCCGAGTCGCCGGGCGCCAGGATTTCGAGCTCGAACCCCTCGCGCTCGCCACGCTTGAGAACCTGCCGCAGGGGACCGCCCGTCGGGCCGTCGGTGGTGAATTCGGCGAGGACGATCCGGGCTTCTTCCCCCAGCTTCATCACTTTGAGGCCGGCGTCCAGATAGAGCGGCAAATTGTCTGGTCTGACCTCATAAAAGGCCACCCGGCCGCCATGGGCGTCGGCCAACTCGACGAAATTCCAGATCAGTTCCGGCCATTCCTCCCGCGGGCCGACCGGATCGTAGAGGGCGACCCAGCTTCGGCCATGCTTGGCATACATCAACATCGACCGTCCGGATGCGGAAAACAAAAAGCTCTTGTCACCCATCAGGGCGAGCATCGCCTCGCTGCATTTCTGCCCGGCGATGATTTGTTTGGCCTGCGCCATTTCGACCTGAGTCGGCAGCGCCGCCTGGCCGCTCGCCGGCCGCAACAGTTGCCATAGGGCCCCGGCCAGCGCCATGACGGTCGCGCCGAGGATGGCACGAAAGGCCCGCGGCGCCTGCGCGTCCAATTCGAACTGCCACCAAAGCTCATGGGTGTATTGCACGTCGCGGAAGGCGAAGACCAGAATCCACCCGACAGCGACAATGACGATCCCAATCGCGGCGAACCAGTCCACGGTGAACGGCTGACGCAGAAACGAGGTCGGCCGCCTGAACTGGTGACGGGTCGCCAACAGCAGCAGGATCAGACAACCGATCACCACGCTCTCGCCATAGGCCAATCCCTTGGCCAGCGACAAGGCTAAATTGGCCGCCGCAATGACCACGGCCAGCCACCACGCACCGTCAAGGCGATGAAACAAGCCGCGGGCGACGAACAGCAGGACCACGCCGGTCAGGCTGGCAACGAAGTTGGAGGTTTCGATGGCCCATAGCGGCAAGCTGTGGTGCAAAACATCGAGCCGGGTGGCAAACGCCGGCGTGGCACCGGAGACCAGCAACATGACGCCGATGGCAAAGGTGATCACACTGAGGAAGATGGGCGCCAGCTGCGTCGCATCGTCCAAGACCCGTTCGCCGGTCCCGGAGATGCTCCCGCGGGCGAAACGCCGGACCTCCAACAGGGCGAGAAGGGCCGCGGCGAGCAACAGAGGCAGGCCGAAATAAATGCCGCGATAGGCCAGCAGCGCCGCGGCGACCAGCGTCGGCGACACATGGCGGCCCAGCGCAAAGACGACAACCGCCTCGAACACGCCGATGCCGCCCGGCACGTGACTGATCACCCCGAGGGCGGTGGCCACCGCAAAGACCGCCGAAAACGTCGCGAAATCCATTCGCTGGCCGGGCAGAAGGACCCACAGGGCCGCACCGGCGACGACCAGGTCGAGGGCGGTCAGAACAAGCTGCCCCAGGGCCAGACGACCATCCGGAAGGGCGAACGTCCAGCGCCCGAACCGCAGCGGCGCGCGGCGGCGGGCGCAGACCGCCACAAGCGCGGCGACAGCCAGCAAGGTGACAACTCCGCCGCCCCGCACCAACAGCGGGGGGAGCCCAAGCAACCGGCCCACCGCGCCTTCCGCCAGCACCGTGCCAACCGCCGCAACAAAGGCCAGTCCAACGGCGAAGCTGACCGTGATGAACACCATCAGCCGCGCCACCTGCTCGGGTGTGATCCCCGCAGCCCCATAGATCCGGTACCGCATCGCCCCGCCGGTCAGTGCACCAAACCCGACGGCGTTGCCCAGCGCCGAGCCGCAGAAGGACGCCAACAGCGTGGCCCGCAAGGGGACCCTGGCCCCCACATAGCGCAGCGCCGCAACGTCGCGGCCAATCAGGGCGACGTAGCTCACGGCCGTTGCTGCCAGCGATTCCCACAGCAGACTCCGGCGCGTCTGCCGCAGGGCATGGACCAGGGCATGGTAGTCGATATCGCGGGACAGCTTATGCGCTACGGCCAGAATGAGTCCGCACACCGCCAACCCGACGACCGGCCCGATCAAACGCTGCAAGATGGGGTGGCGCCACATATTGTTCCGAACCTGCAGGGTCGATGCGACGCTCAACCGATTACCCCCAATGCCGAGTCAACGACGATACCATGAGACACCCAGGGCACCAGAGTCCGAGCCCTTGATATTTTGACAATGGCAGGCCATGGATCGAGTGCCGCATCGTAATCCTCGGGGGCCCGACTACGGGCGGCCTGTAATTCCGATAAGGTGATGGCCTCGGCCGGCGGGTTTGTGCCGCTTCAGCCTGTGCTTTCCGGTTGGTCCGGAGGGTCGCCGAGATACTGCCGGCAGGCCGCGACCCAATCGGTGGCGATGGCCTCCTGGGCGGATACCCCTGTCCCCCTTCGGTAGCGTGCCTCATTCTGGCCATTATATCGCGTTACGAGGCAAATTATATCGTGTCGCGAGGTGTCTGGGACGCGTCCAGACCGGTCGAGAGACCTGCCCGAAGTCCGACGACAACCGAGCGCTTTGTGCAGGATACGACGCGGACGCGCACGAGATACTCTGCCCGACAAAAATGACATCGCGATTCCAAAGCGACATCGCGAGTCCACGGTGTCTCGCCCGAATGGGCCGGGCCCGCTGTACGGCAATGGTGGAGGTGACGTCATGATCCGCCTGTCCTTTTTCGACAAAGACCGCATCGTCGCAGGTTCCGGGTTCAGCCGCTGGATGGTGCCGCCGGCAGCCCTGTGCGTTCATCTGTGCATAGGCCAAGTGTACGCCTTCAGCGTCTTCAATTTGCCGATGACCAAGCTGATCGGCATTACCCAGTCGGCGCCCGGTGATTGGAAACTCACCGAACTCGGGTGGATTTTCAGCCTGGCCATCTTCGTCCTCGGTGTCTCCTCGGCGGCTTTGGGCCGCTGGGTCGAGGAGCGGGGGCCGCGCCTGGCCATGGCCACGGCGGCGCTGTGTTGGGGCGGCGGGTTTATCGTATCGGCCGCCGGCGTCTATCTTCACTCCATTTGGCTCCTCTACCTCGGCTACGGTGTGCTCGGCGGGCTGGGGATCGGAATCGCCTATATTTCGCCGGTTTCGACGCTCATCAAATGGTTTCCCGATCGCCCCGGCATGGCGACGGGTATGGCCATCATGGGCTTTGGCGGCGGCGCCTTCATCGCTTCGCCGCTGTCGGTCTGGCTGATGGGCCAGTTCTCCTCGCCGAGCCATATCGGTGTCGCCGAGACGTTCGTTGTTCTTGGCTGTGTCTACTTCTGCTTCATGATGGTCGGCTCGCTGATCGTGCGCATTCCGGCTCCGGATTGGAGCCCGGCCGGTTACGTCGCCCCCGTCAAACCGAAGAAGCTGATCACGACGAAGAACGTTTTCGTTTACGAAGCCCTGCGGACGCCGCAATTCTGGCTGATCTGGTGCGTGCTGTGTCTGAATGTGACGGCTGGCATCGGCGTCCTGGGCCAGGCTTCGGCGATGAGTCAGGAGATGTTCCCCGGACGGGTCACGGCGATCGCCGCGGCCGGTTTCGTAGGTCTGCTAAGCCTGTTCAACATGGGCGGGCGTTTCATCTGGGCATCGATCTCCGACTATATCGGACGCAAGAATACTTACTCCGTGTTCTTCGTTCTCGGCATGGTTCTTTATGCCCTGGTGCCCTCCATAGGGCGGACCAGCAATATCGTGCTGTTCGTCACTTTCTACGCGGTAATCATCAGCATGTATGGCGGTGGCTTCGCCACGGTTCCGGCCTATCTCCGCGACATGTTCGGTATGCGTTACGTCGGTGCCATCCACGGTATGCTGCTGACCGCTTGGTCGATGGCGGGCATCTCGGGCCCGTGCTGGTCAACTACATTCGCCAATACAACGTCGAGCACGGCGTGCCCAATGCCGACGCCTACAACATCACCATGTACCTGATGGCGGGGTTCCTGTTGATCGGCTTTTTCTGCAATATCTTCATCCGGCCGGTTCATGAGCGGCACTACATGGAGCGCGATGATTACGGCGCCATGGCGCCGGCCGAATAGTGGAGGCAATCATGAAACCTTTGGACAGTCACGAAGGCACCCGACCTTGGCAACTAGCCCTGGCCTGGGGTTTCGTCGGCATTCCGTTTGTCTGGGGAGTGCTTCAGACGCTGGCCAACGTGACGAAGCTGTTTCATTGACGGGACTGCCGGCGCGGCGATTTCGCTCACGGTGTGACCGATCTGCCGAATCAAAATATCGAAGGCGGGTGCCGCCTTTTTCAGTTCTGCCTTGTGGGCGGCAGCCAGCCGCGCCAACAGGGCGCGGCCGCGCGGCGTCAGGGCAATGAACACCTGGCGCCGGTCGGTGGCGCCCTTGCGCCGTTCCACCAGCCCGCGCGCCGCCAGGCGGGTGATGAGGCCGACCGCGCTGTGGTGGCGAATCTGCAGTTCTTCGGCGAGTTCACCTACCGTCAACAGTTGGCGGGCAACCCGGCCGCGGAGCGCCAGCAGAGCCTGGTATTGCTGGGCTTCCAGACCGACCGCGACGGCCGCCTCTGTGCTGAAATTGAGAAAGCGCCGCAAGGCATAGCGAAATGCCGCCAGCGCCTGGTAGTCCGAATCACTCAAAGGTTCGGCGACCATCTCGCTCCCTTGCACCAACGCGGCTCCAAGATATCGTACTACGATACGAGTTGATAGGTCGGTTGGCTGAGCATCGGCGTCGGGATGCCCAGGCTGGCGGCCACCCTGGGCGAAGCGGCCGCGCATCGCGACCGCGGAAGGCGGCTCCAATTCCGCGAATTCGGTCCCCCGCATTGTTTGATTTCCCGAAACGGGGGGATCTTGTCGGCGAGCCCGTCGGCTGATCGGGCTAGCGCCGTCATATGACAGCCGGTCTCGGCGACCGGCAGGGCGACCGGGAGGTGCCATTCGATTGCCGCAATTCCGCGGAAGACTTTTGCAATCGACTTGCTGCGAGATTAGCCATGAAATGCGGTCATTTTGTTTCAACCACCGTATTGAGCTTTGCCGTCGTCTCGTCCCTTGCGATGGGGCTCGCCGTTCCGGCCTTGGCCGACAGCGCGAAGATCTTGGATAAATCAGGCGCGTGGAGAAGCTACATCTACGCGAATAAGGCGGGAACAGTATGCTACACTGCCGACCTGCCCAAGCGCAGTCTGAACGCGCCGAAACACCGCGGCGACGCCCATGTTTCGGTCACCGACCGCACCGCCGACAGAAGCATCGGCGTGGTGAGCATCGCCGAAGGCTTCGCCTACGGGACGGGGGCACCGGTTGAGATCGACATCGATGGCGACAAGTTCAGCCTCTTTACCGCGGATGGCAGGGCCTGGACACATGACGACAAGGCCGTGGTGCAGGCGATGCTGAAGGGCAGGACGATGCTGGTCTACGGCACGCCGCCCAATGGCGGGCACAGCGTCGATACCTATTCGCTGGATGGCTTTGCCAAAGCCTATGCCGAGATCGGCCGCGCCTGCGGTCTGAAATGACGCGTCGTCGTCTCATTCCCGCCTTGCTGCTTCTACTGACGCCGGCAATCGCCTGGGCCGACCACCTGCCTGACCCCAATCTCACGCCCGGGGCAGTCCGTCCAGGCGTGACCACCACCGAGGTCTGCCGGCCGGGCTATACCGCCGCCACGCCGCCTATCGCCCGCGAGGCGGAAGCCCAGGTATTGGCTGCCTACGGCTTGGCCGACACGCACAGCGGCTATTGCGAGGCGCCACACGGCTGCGTGATCGATCATCTCATTGCGGCCGCGCTCGGCGGCTCCGACCAGCCGGCCAATCTGTGGCCGGCACCCAACGACGGCGAATGGAACGTTCATTTCAAGCGCAAGCTGGAAGAAGAACTGCACCGCCTGGTGTGCCGCGGCGAGTTGCCCATGAGAGACGCCCAGGAGGCCATTGCCAACGATTGGGTCGCCGCCTATCGGCAGTATGTCGGCGAGCCGCCCGACCAGCCGTGAGGCGCTGGCTGACTGGGTTGTTCGCGCCGGCTGGGAAGCCTAACCGACTCGCCAATAACCTGCCGTCGGATCGCTGACGCAGCCCTCATGTCAACCTGATATAGTTTTTTGAGCGCCATGACGGCGGCGACGGTCGCGTGGTTTATCGCCGTGCATGAGCCATTGCCCAGAGGTTCACTTCGAGAGCTGCTTACGGATTGACAACAACTCCCGCTCGCGTTCGGTGGTCACTTTTGGATAGGTCATTTCCAGGCCTTCAAACCTTGCCTATCCGCCTTTTACCCACACCTACCACCTATAGTGTGTTGCCATTCCCCGGAATAGAGCTCGCCGAAGGTAGGGGCGACCGCATCGCCAGCGAGTCCGAGGAGACTCCGGAAGGCGTTGAATGGGTAAAAGC
>CAIOJO010000332.1 GCA_903858635.1 uncultured Telmatospirillum sp.
AACCCTGCGAGCCGCCCTGCTGGCCCATCAGGCCAAGCATTCCATCAACCCCGATCTTGAACAGCACGCCAAGGCCGCGTAGCCTGTTCAGACCGTGACGCCTGCCGAGCGAATTTCAACACGGCTCGGGACAATCCCATGTTGGGGCCATCCAGGGGGGCAATCGCCGGATTATGTTGCACCGTTCTCTGTTCGCTATCGTCCTCGCCACCCTGGTGCTGTCGTCGCCATTGCATGCCGTGGCCAAAGAAGCCCATCCGCAGCAGACGGCAGACAAGCCCCCCAGCGGGCACGGCCACGCCAAGCCGCATGCCGCGGCGCGAAAACCAGCCCACGCCAAAAAACACGCCGCCCTGAAGGGCCATGCGAAGAAAATGAAGCGGCTGCACCACCGCGAACGCATCCACAAGCGGCTGCCTGGCTAACCTGGCGCGCCCTCAGCCGCAGCAGGCACGCGCCGCGCTATTGCGGAAAGGCTTCCCGCCCGCCATCATTAATTGAGGTTGAATGGATCGCCGGCTGCCGCGCCGGACGCGGCGGTCGCCTGCGGCGGCGACGGGGATCCCCTGCTCCGGTGACGGAAAGGACAAGGATGAGCGAACAGATCAGGATGGTCGACGTGGACACGGTGGTCGAGTGGCTGCGCACCGGCAAGACCGTCATCGTCGACGTGCGCGAACGCCACGAATATGACGCCGAGCATATTCCGGGGGCTCATCTGGTTCCCCTCTCGGAATTCGATCCGGCGCAAGTGCCCCCGGTGACCGAAGGGCAACATCTGCTGCTGCATTGCCGGTCGGCCAATCGTTGTGGTGTCGCCGCGCAACATCTGGTGCAAAGCGGCTACAAGGGTGAAATCAACCGTCTCGCCGGTGGCATGCTGGCCTGGGTGGCGGCGGGTGCCCCGGTGGAGAGCGGCTCGTCCTGACGAGCCGACCGCCCGCGTGTCGATCTACCTCCCCATCGCCGGCCTGTCGGTCAATATATTGGCCCTGTTGCTGCTGGGTGGGGGGGTCGGTTTCCTATCCGGATTGTTCGGAGTGGGTGGGGGATTCCTGCTGACGCCCTTGCTGATCTTCCTGGGCATCCCCTCGCCGGTGGCCGTCGCCTCGGGCGCCAACCAGGTGGTGGGCGCCTCGGTGTCGGGGGTGATCGCCCATTGGCGGCGCAGCAACGTCGACCTCAAGATGGGGCTGGTGCTGGTGTGCGGCGGGATGCTCGGCTCGCTGGCCGGCGTCTGGGTGTTTGGCCGGCTGCGCGCCCTCGGCCAAGTCGATCTGTTGATCAACCTCTGCTACGTGCTGTTCCTCGGCTTCGTCGGCGGTACCATGTTGATCGAAAGCGCCCGGGCCCTGTTCATGGCCCACCGCCCGGTGCTGCGACGCAAGCGTCATCGCCATCGTTGGGCCAACCTGCCATTCAAGATGCGCTTTCCCCGCTCGGGGCTCTATATCAGCGCCCTGCTGCCACTGTCGGTCGGCGCCATCGCCGGCGTGCTGTCGGCGATCATGGGGGTGGGCGGCGGGTTCATCATGGTCCCGATGATGATCTATCTGCTCGAGATGCCGACCTCGGTGGTGATCGGCACGTCGTTGTTCCAGGTGGTCTTCGTCACCGCCAATGTAACCTTCCTGCAGGCCGTCCATACCCAGACCGTCGACGTGGTGTTGATGCTGACCCTGCTCATCGGCGGCGTCATCGGTGCCCAGTTGGGGGCTCGTTTCGCCTCGCGGCTGCGGGCCGAACATACGCGCATGCTGCTGGCGCTGCTGGTCCTGGCGGTTTGCGGCAGGCTGCTGTTCGAACTGATGCACACGCCGGACGACGTCTACAGCCTGGCGGAGAACCTCGGGTAACCGCCATGGCAGGAGCGCGAACCGACCCCACCCTCGCCGGGCAGATCCGTGAAGCGGCTCGGCTCATGGAGACCACCGGCCAGGGCGTATTCTTCACCGACGCCCAGCAGCGGATCCTGCACGTCAATCCCTCGTTCTGCCGTCTGACCGGATTCGCCGCCAGCGAGGTGATCGGCCGCACCCCCGACCGTCTTTGCCTCCGGGCGGCATAGCCGCGATTTCTACGAGGCGATGTGGCGCAGCATCGATGAAGACGGCCACTGGGGCGGCGAGGTCTGGGACCGCCGCAAGGATGGTGAACCGCTTGCCCTATGGCTAAACGTCGGCGCGGTCAAGAATCCGGCGGGCGAGGTCTGCCATTATCTGGTCGTGTTCAGCGACATCACCGCGCGCAAGGAAACCGAGGACGAACTGCAGCACCGGGCCAACCACGACGCCCTGACCGGCCTTCCCAACCGCGCCCTGTTCAAGGAACGCCTGGAACATGCGCTGTTGCGCGCCCAGCGCTACCAGCTGAACATCGCCGTCCTGTTCCTCGATCTCGACCATTTCAAGGAAATCAACCTTGCCTATCCGCCTTTTACCCACACCTACCACCTATAGTGTGTTGCCATTCCCCGGAATAGAGCTCGCCGAAGGTAGGGGCGACCGCATCGCCAGCGAGTCCGAGGAGACTCCGGAAGGCGTTGAATGGGTAAAAGC
>CAIOJO010000333.1 GCA_903858635.1 uncultured Telmatospirillum sp.
CTTTTACCCATTCAACGCCTTCCGGAGTCTCCTCGGACTCGCTGGCGATGCGGTCGCCCCTACCTTCGGCGAGCTCTATTCCGGGGAATGGCAACACACTATAGGTGGTAGGTGTGGGTAAAAGGCGGATAGGCAAGGAACCAACGACTTGGCGGCCGCCACAACGAAGGCCCGACCCAGGTCGATATCCACGGCCTTTCCTTCGTGAAAGGGCGGGTTCATCACCACGGCATCGAAGCTGGCCTCGGGGAGGCCGGCGGCGACATCATGCCAATGGAAACCAAGCTTGATCGACGTCGCGGCGCGCTCCAGGTTGATTTTCGCCGCCTCGAGGGCCTGCCATTCGGCTTCGAACGAGTCGAGAGAGGTAACGCCGGCGCAGCGCTCAAGCAATTGCAACGACAGGTATCCCCAGCCGGCTCCCAGGTCGGCGACGCGCCCTTGCAGATCGCCGGGCAGGTGTTCGGCCAGCAAAGACGATCCCGCATCGACCTTGTTCCAGTTATAGACTCCGGGGCGGGACCAGCAGCCGGTTTCCGGGGCAAGCTGCAGGCGGCCGGACTCGATCCAGCCGAAGACCGTTGGTGGAACCTCCTCCCGCCGGATGCTCCAAAATACTCTGCAGTGGTATTTGGAAAGGGAAGACACCTCCGCGGTCACCGATCTGAACGCCCGCTCGACGGAAGCGATGCCGACATCATTCCCGCCGGCGCAGACCACGACGCCGCCGGGCCTGAGGGCCCTCCAGGCGCGTCCTATATTGGCCAGATTCTCGGCCCGGTGTTTGGTCAGCAGGCACAGGCCAAGGTCGAAGCCTTCTCCGCCGATCTCCCGTTCCACCGCATAGCCCGCCTGGCGAAGCCGGTCATAGGCCGGCTTGAAGCTTTGCTCGCAGATCAAGGCTTGTTGCCACTGCCGCGCCAATGCGGGCGGCGCTTCGGCGCGCAGAAAGAAGCCTCGTCCGGGTTGGGGACGCGGGATCGCCTCCTGGTCAAGAAAGTGGAAAAGAGCCTTGGCTGCGTCGGACATGGGTCAAATTGGCGCATGTGGGGTCGGACAGCAAGACAAAGGCAAAATCGCCCCGCCTCGACTTCACGCCATCCTGTCAGTATGGTTTCTTGATTATCTGGAGGGGTAGACCCGCTGATGCGGCTGGTGAAATTGTTGTCCAACCTTGGCTACGGCAGCCAGCGAGATGTCCGCGCCATGATCAAGGCCGGACGGGTGACGTCCGTTGCCGGTTGCGCACTCGGCATCGACTGTCAGGCGGATCATTCGGACATCTTGTTCGACGGCGTTCCACTTGATCCGCCGACCGGCGTGGCGCTGATGATGAACAAGCCGGTCGGCTTCACCTGTTCGACCGCGGACCCGGGCCGGATCGTCTATGAGCTGCTCCCACCGCGTTTCGCCCGGCGCAAACCGATCATTTCCCCGGTCGGGCGGCTCGACCGCGAGACATCCGGCCTGCTTCTTCTGACGGATGATGGCGATCTGCTCCATCGCATCATCTCGCCGCGCAGCGTCGTCACCAAGACCTACAAGGTGGATCTGGCCAAACCCCTGCGTGGCGACGAAGCCGCGTTGTTTGCCAGCGGAACCCTGATGTTGCGCTCTGAAACCAAGCCGCTTCTGGCGGCACAGCTGGAGTCGATCGATGCGCTTGCGGCCCTGCTTACCATAACAGAGGGGCGATACCACCAAGTGCGGAGGATGTTTGCCGCTGTTGATAACCGTGTCGTTGCCCTGCATCGGCTGCGCGTTGGCGGGATGGATCTGGGAGAGTTGCCTCCAGGGGAATGGCGCTACATCGATGTGGGCGATATGGAGAGAATATTTCGGTAATTACAGCTGACTATGTCCTTCCATGGATTGCCTTGTTTCTCCGGATTCCTGGACAACTCGATCCCGATTTCCCCCACGCCTTGTCGACCTTCATTGACGGCGTCACGGCTTCTCGCTTTCGAGAAGCAACTGGTCCTTCGCACGCCATTGGCTGTCGGTGATGATCTCGGACGTAAGGAAGCTGAGGGCGCCGGGCAGCTTGGTGTTCAGTTGCAGCAG
Organism: uncultured Telmatospirillum sp.; assembly: GCA_903858635.1. Classification (GTDB taxonomy): domain Bacteria; phylum Pseudomonadota; class Alphaproteobacteria; order Rhodospirillales; family Magnetospirillaceae; genus DUZF01. The sequence continues at coordinate 2,065 of CAIOJO010000333.1, forward strand.
CCCGGCTTTGACCAGGATGGCCGTTCCATTTATCGGGTTGCCATCCTTGGCCAACACTTCCGTTCCCATGCCGTCGCTGTCGGATGGCGTCTCGTAAGACAGCATGGACTCGTTCTGGCGGGTGATTCTGTCACCGGGGTAGGGGCCGGCGGGGAAATCGCTCTCGGGTTCGATGCCTTCGGCCACCACCTGTCTTACGAACCCCGCCATGCTCGGAAACAAGCGGGCCGAGACCTTGGCCACGGTAAACCGGCCCGAGGTGTCGGCGATGGATTTCGCGAGCACGACGGCCGGTCCGGTGATCAAGCGATCGTTCGATTTGAAGATATCGTCGGCGCTGTGCTGCTCCGGGGTGACAATCAGGATCGAGCCGCTGGATCCATACAGGCCTACGCAATGCCAACCACGCGGGCCCAGAACGCCCAGGTCGGCCGACTCGTAGTCGGCGAGGTAACGCGCAGCCCACGGGGAGATCTCCAGGCGCGGCTTGCGATCCTCAGGGCCCGGGCGGAATCCGACTTGCCCATCCGAGTCGCAGGAGACCGTTGGCACCGGGCCAGTGATGGAAAACATCGGCTGTGCCGTGACGTAGTGCTGATGCTTGTCCTCTGTGTATTCACTGGTGAAATGGACCGGCTCCTCCGACCTCTGAGCGATGTCGCCTTCGATCGTCCCATCGCATTCCAGATGTCTTGAGAATAGGCCGCCTCGACGGGTCCGGATGTTGGCGATGGTGATGTCGGAGGGAAATTTGAACTGGTCGACCAAACGCTTGGTCGCCAGGCCGATGGTCGCTCGATCCGCGCAGCCGGGCGGGACAAGCTGGTGGCGATAGACCAAGAGCGCTACGCCAATGCAAATCACCGCCGCACCGATTGGAATGACCCGTCCCATTTAAGCTCCATCTGCGTCGCCAGGCGATCTTCTGACCAATTCCAATCATGATGCAACTCTTCTTTCCAGGCCTTCTTGACCGTTCCTTGGTCGAGGATGCGGAGAAAGGCTTGCCTTCGCGCACAAGCTTGGCATTTTTTGCTGGGCTAACGGCATATCCTTATGGTTTTAGTTATCTGAGGCGAGATTGCAAACGGGTTGAATGGAGGATTGGCCGTGACGAAACGATCGATTAGCGCCCTGATGTTCACTATTCTCGGTGTTCTCGTCGGGGCTCTTTTGATTAGTGCGGCCTTGCGGATCCACGCCACTTTTACGGCCTATCAAGTTACCACCCAGGCCCGGCAGCTGGCGGAAGCCGACCAGAGGATCTTCGACGGCCTGGTGGCGGTGCGCGGCGAACGCGGCACCATGCGGACGGCGTTGGTCACCCGTGACGACCCGCGGGCCAAGCTGGAGGCGGGCCAAGCCGCCACCAACAAGGGTTGCGTCGAGATCGTCGCCGCCGTCGCCCAGGCCGGCAATGCCGAAGCCGCCAAGGTGAAGGACGAGATGCAGCGTCTCTGCGACTCCATCCGCGCCGATACCGCCCTGGTCTTCACCGAGGCGGCAAAGCCGAAAAGCGAACGCGACCTGAGCCACCTCAATGGCTGGTATGACGGCATCACCGCGGCCGTGCGGTCGGCCACGATCGCCGCCACCGCCATCGCCAACCAGACCCGGATGATCGATTCGACGGTGGCGGAGCTGGTGCAGGCCCGCCAACTGGCATGGAGCACGCGCGATCTCTATGGTACGCAATGCCCGACCGTCCGCACCGGCGTGCTGGCCGGGCGGCCCCTCAACGACGCCGAGCGGGCGACCATGGCCGGGGCCCGAGCCGTCATCAAGACCAACTTGACCGCGCTGACCGATCTCTTGGCCCGTCCGGAGGCGAGCGCCGAGGTGGCGAAGTCGGCCCAGGCCGCCAGGCAGATCGTTGATTCGACGCAACGCAAGATGGATGCGGTCATCGCCACCCTCGATCGCGGCGAACCGTCGGGGTTGACCGGCGGCGCCTGGATCGATCTGTGCGAAGAACCGTTCCTTCCCATTCTCGACGTCAGCCGCTCCGCCCTGCAGGCCGGCACGCACCACCTCGAAGAGGTCAATCGGGAGGCTCTGCGCGACCTGGTGGTCAGCGTGGTGGCGTTCGCGGTGGCGTTGGGCATTGCGGTCGCCGGCGGCATCATCATCCGCCGCCGATTCGGTCTGCCGGTGGCGGCGCTGATGGTGGCGATCAATCGCTTGAGCCGGCGGGACTTCACCACCCCGGTGCAACAGCTGCGCCATGGTGACGAGTTCGGGCAGATGGCGGCCGCCCTCGAGACCTTGCGCGACAGCGCGGCAACCGCGGAAAACCTGTCCGCGGAGCAGGAAACGCGGCGCCAGGCCGAGCTGTCGCGGGCCAACCGGATCGAGGCGCTGTGCCGTAACTTCGACACCATCGCCGAACGGGTCTTGGCCGGTCTCGGCCAGTCGGCCAGCCAACTCTCCGGCGTCACCGTCGAGATGCAGTCGCTGGCCACCGATTCCTCCGACCGCGCCGGCTTGGTGGCCGCCGCCGCCAACCGGGCCACCGGCAATGTGCAGACCGTGGCCACGGCCGCCGAACAGCTGTCGGCCTCGATCCGCGAGATCTCGCAGCGCGTCCAGGCCAGCGCCACCGATGCCCAGCAGGCGGCCAGTCAGGCGGCGAAGACCAACCTGGTCATCGAGGAGTTGAGCGCCGCCGCCCAGCGCATCGGCGAAGTGGTCAGCCTGATCAACGACATCGCCGGGCAGACCAATCTATTGGCCCTCAACGCCACCATCGAGGCGCCGCGCGCCGGCGATGCCGGCAAGGGCTTTGCGGTGGTGGCCAACGAAGTCAAGAATTTGGCCAACCAGACGGGGCGGGCCACCGGCGACATCTCGCGCCAGGTTGCCGACATCCAGGCCACCACCGGCAATGTGGTGCAGGCCATCCGCGCCGTCACCGAGGCCATCGGCGGGATCAGCCAAGGCGCCGCCGCCATTGCCGCTGCGGTCGAACAACAAGGCGCGGCCACGCAAGAGATCTCCCGCAATGTCACCTTGGCGGCGCAAGGCACCGAAGAAGTCAGCGAGACCATCGGCACCGTCGCCCAGTCCAGCCAAAAGACCGGGGTCTCGGCCAAGGCGGTGTTGCAATCGGTGGACGGCATGGCCGCCGAGATCAAGGGCCTGCACCAGGAGGTCGTCGCCTTCCTGTCGGATGTGCAATCGGCTTGAGGCAGGGTGCTGCATGGCCCGGTCGAAATGACGGAAGCGATCAAAACAACACGGACCAAGGCAGATGCCGCTGCGCGGCGTACGGACGACACGGACAAAGGAGAGTTACTCGTCCGTGTTCATCCGTGGACGTCCGTGTCCGACGGTGTTTCTTGGGACTGAATACCCACTCCAGAAACAGGCAAATAAGGACCGACAGAATGGCGCCTCCGGCAAAACCGAAGCATCCCACTTGGGCGACCGGTCCGAAATGCGCTCATCCCTTGGCCAGAATCACCAGGATTTGGGTGGTGCCGTCGACCCCGGTCGGGGCCGGCTATCAGCGGGCCAGCATCGGCCCTTGGTATCGCGCTCAGGTCGGAGTCGAACTCGGCCTGTCTGATCGGGTTTACACCGATGAGAATACCGTCGTGCAAATAACATTCATGATAGATCCAAGAAATATGACGACAAATACAAGTCTGCCGATTGCGCCAGGTCTGGTGCTCGTGGTCCTGGGGGATTGTCTATTCGGAATAGCCGGCAATAAAGAGATGCCCTTGGGCCCTGCTTTAAGGCCAAATCTGGGCATTCCGGTGGAGGGGCAAATGATTACGATCAACGGGATTATTTATACGAACCTCGCCGTCTATCAGTGAGCGACACCGACTAACGTCCTTGCGGCGGGGGCGGGCCTTCCCGCAGCGGCGTTTCGCGCAGGCGGCAGATGACCATGAAGGCTGCCACGGCGACGATGGCCTGGGCCAGGAAGGTGACGAAGAAGGCATGGCCGGTGGCCGCCCGCTGCGCGGCGCCGATGCCATGGGCCAGCGACAACATGACGCGCAGGCCCTCCAGACCGGTCGACGGGCCGGCCGCCAGGTCGGGCGGCAGGCTGTGCGCCAGCACCGCGCTGAAGACGGAAACGCCGATCGCCCCGCCGAACGAACGGAAGAAGGCGACGCTACCGGTGGCGACGCCGATGTCGCGGGCATCCACCGCGTTCTGCACCACCACGATGGTCACCGTCATCGAGGCGCCGATGCCCAGTCCGAACACGGATAGGAGCGTCACCAACAGGCCCTCTCCGGGGGCGCTGGCCGCCACCAGGGCGAGAATGGTCAGGGCGGCGGCGGCTACCAGCAAGCCGCCGACCGGATAGATCTTGTAGCGCCCCCAACGGCTCATCAGATGGCCGGTGACGCCGGAACTGAACACCGCGCCGAAGGTCACCGGGATCATCAGCAGAGCGGCCGCCGACGGCGACAGCCCGGCCACCGCCTGCATGTACATGGGCAACAAGATGATGGCCCCGATGAAGACCATCAACGACAGGAAGGCCATGGCGATGGCGGTGGCGTAGGCGTGATTGCGGAACAACCGGAGCGGCAGGATCGGTTCCGCCGCCATGGTCTGGCGCCACAGGAAGGCACCGCCCAGGACCACCGCGGCCGCGCCGAGAGCGGCCAGCCGCGGGTCGTCCCACGCCAGGTCGTTGCCCCCCGAGACAATGGCCCCCAGGGCACAGCTGACGGCCGCCACGAACAGGGCGGCGCCCGGATAGTCGACCGCATGCCGGATGCGGCGGACCGGAAGCTTGCGCAACGCCCGCCGCGCCACCAGGAAGGCCAGCAGTCCGAACGGCAGGTTGATCCAGAAGATCGCCGGCCAGGACAGGTGTTGCACCAGGATGCCGCCCAGGACCGGCCCGGCCACGTTGCCGGACGCGAAGGCGGTGCTGAGATAGCCCATATAGCGGCCGCGCTCGCGCGGCGAGACGACATCGGCGACGGTGGCATGCGACATGGAGAGCAGTCCGCCGCCGCCGATCCCTTGCAGGGCGCGGGCGGCAATCAGGCTGCCCATCGACCAGGCGACGGCGCACAGCACCGAGGTGCCGACGAAGACCGTGATGGAGACCAGCATCATGGCCCGGCGCCCGTAAAGATCGCTGAGTTTGCCGTAGAGCGGCGCCGAAGCGGTGCTGGTCAGCAGATAGGCCGAGACCAGCCACGAGGTGTGGCGGAGATCGCCGAGGTCACGGCCGATGGTGGGCAGGGCGGTGGCGACGATGGTCTGGTCGAGGGTGGACAGGAAGATGCACAGCATGATGCCGAGGAACACCGACCGGATCTCGTGGCGCTCGAACGGCGCAATCGCCATGGTTTCCGCCGCCATCTTGTTCCAACTCCTGGTCGCCACCGCGGCGCCTGCGGAGACTAAGGGCGTCGCCCGCCATTGACAAGATGCGGGCTAGCGATTCGTCTCCGGCGGTTCCGGTGGCTCTTCGGCAGCGATCGGGGGCGGGGCGGCGAGGTGACTGCGGATCACCCGGACCATTTCGGCGACGGTGAACGGCTTGCCGATGAAGTCGGCCATCCCCGCCTCGACGGCCTTGCTGCGCTCGATCTCGAGTACCCCGGCGGTGAGGGCGATAACCGGCAACCCGGCAAGCCCGAGGTCGTGGTGGATCCGCCGGGTCGCCTCATAGCCGTCCATCACCGGCTTTTGGCCTCACCGACCGTTTGTTCCACACCCTGCTGGTCGAAGCCGATCTCCACCGTGCCGAACTGGATGCCCCCTTCGACGATCTCGGCCTTCGCCATGACCAAGGCGCCGCCCGGTGCGCCGCGGCTGGCCAAGCGACGACCGGATCCGTCGGTCACCACCGCGTAGAGCAGGCCGGGATATTTGGCGACCTCATTCATGAAGTCGTCCAGGGAGGCCAGATCGGTGGCGATCATCGCCTGTTTTATGGTGGTGGCGAACAGGCTGGCGGTGGTGGACGATTTGGCGGCCAAGGCCTCCTGGTTGCTGCTGCGCAGATAGCCGAGCCCGCTCACCACGAGCAGGAAGAGCAAGCCGGCCTCGATCAGGGCGATACCCAGCACGGTCTTGAGGCGGAACGACATCTTCCCTCAGTGGCGAGCGTCTCGGCGACGCAGTGAAATCCAAATCGGGCCGGCGGGCGCGCGGGCTAATGCCCGTTCGCTTCGGCCTCGGTTATGCCAAGCGCACGAAAGCCGTCCCAATCCGCATCGGTGGCGGGTTCGATCCCGCGAAAACCGATCGCCGACAGCAACGCCAAGCCATCGGCATCGGCCTCCAACCCGCGCATGGCAGCAACGATGCGGGCCGCCAGTTCGGGCCGGATCCGGGAGTGGACGGCGATGGCATGCGGGGTGACCCGCTTGCCGGTTGTCGTTCAAGGGCCTCGCGGGCCTTGCCGTCGCTGCCTCCGCCAATCGCCGCGCCGCTTGCCCGCCATAACACGTCATACCTGTGAAATATTATTCAATTCATGCTATATGTAAATTGGGAGAAAAAGTCCAAACGGAGGGAGCGATGACGTACCTCTTTGCATACGCGGCCATAATCGTATTCAGCGTTCTTTGTGCCTTGGCGGCGGCAACTGTCTTCGGCGTTTCGCTAACGGCCGAAGTGAAGGAATGGTGGGTTCGCCACCATTCGCACAACGGGCATAACCTGCTGCCACATTAGGCGGGCAATCGGGGCGAGCGTAACGGCCACCGGCCCCAAGACCGAATCCGAACGCTCGCCCCGCATCACCTCTCAGGCGGCGCCGATGGCGCAGCTGGGCACGGTGCCGTCGTCCCAACCGTCCCACAGGAAGTCTTCGTGGCGGCCGTCGGCGATCAGCCGCAGGGCATACCGCACCTGCTCCTCGTAGAACCGGCAGAAGGCGCCCTTCTGCCCCATGCCCCCGTTCATTTCATAGGCCTCGGCCGGGCAGGGGGAACCGCAGAAATGGCGGATCGGGCAACCGTCGCACCCCGGCACGTCCTCCACCCGGCGGCCGGTGACCCGGCGGAAGGCCGGAGCGTTTAGGATCTCCTCGATCGGCTGGCGAAACAGGTTGCCGCCGCTGAAGGCGGGCAAACCGATGAATTCGCTGCAGGGAAAGAGATCCCCGTCGGGTGCCAAGGCGAAGAAGCTGCGGCCGCCGCCGCAGGGCGAGATGTCGCACATCAGCCGGCGGGCGGTCGGGGCTAGAATGGCGATCAGGATGTTGGCGAAATTGGCCACCACCAGCTTGCGCCCGCTCGTCCGATAGAGCTGGTGGGTTCGCTCCAGCGCGGCGATATAGGCCTTCGCCACCCGGTCGTCGTCGCCGCGGACACCGCGCGCCCTGGGCAAGGTGCAGCGGGTAACGTTGAGCATGCCGGCGGGGACCCGGCGCGCATGCAGGAATTCCACCATCTCGGTCAGATGGGGCAGATTTGCCTCGGTCATCGTGCAGATGACGTTGTAGCCCGGATAGCCGTCCAACCGGTCGAGGGCGCGCACCACATGGTCGAACACCCCATCGCCATTCCAGCGCCGTCGCGTGCGGTCGGCCACGCCGGGGTTCGGACCGTCCAGGGACAGGCCGACCCCGACCCCGCGCTCGGTCAGGAACGACAACGCGGATTCGTCGAGCAAGGTGGCGTTGGTCTGCAGGCCGAAACGGAAGCGATCGCCATAGGCCTCGATGCCGGCGAAGATGGCGGTGCGGCTGAGCAGCGGTTCGGCCCCGTGGAAGATCACCTGCGGCAATCGCCCTTCCGGCATATGGCCGCGAAAATAGCCGTGCAGGCGTTCCAGCGCGTCCAGCACCGTGGCCTGGTCCATCTGCTGGCCGCTGCGGCGCATCGGTTCGGGAATGTAGCAATAGGAGCAGTTGAGGTTGCACCGCTCGGTCGGATTGAAATAGACCGCCGAAGGTTTGAGGCCGAACCGCAACATCTCCATCTCGCGGCGGAAGTTGTCGGCCTGGGCATGATAGGTGTCGAGCAGGGGGCCGCCGGCCAGCGCCTCGCTCAACTTGTCCTTGCGGACCAGCCCCCAGAAGGCGGTGTCGGGCTCGACCACGGCGATATGGCTCGGATGGCCAATGTCGAACGGCTGCAGCGGGGAAGAGAGGCCTCTGGCGAGGCCACCCTCCGACGACGGATGCGTCTGCAGCGTCACCGCTTGACCTCTTTGTCCATCAGGACGTAGTGCGACAGGCCGGTGCCCTCGGCGTCGCAGGTCTTGCGGATGGCGATGACCTCCGGCCGTGGTTTGGCCGCCGGGGCGCTGGGCTTGCTGTCGGTCTTTGGTGTCATGGCGTTCTCCGATACGCAGGGAAGGGCGTCGGCAGGCATGCAGCCTCGCCGAAACCCGTTCCAGCGGATCTCGCCCCTCGTGACCAAACATCCAGCAGGTCTTCTGGCTCTCGGATCGTCCGTCGGACTAGACCTTCCCGGCGGTGTGGTCTCCGCCAGTGGTTGGCTTTTCGCCGCATAGCCGACGTCCCCGATTACAGCGGCGGGTCCGCCACGGAATTGCACCGTGTTCCGGGATACTGGATATCGCTGGATAAGCCCGCTCAGGTCGCCCTGTCAAGGCCGGGTTCGTCGAGCGCCGCTGCCGGACTGAGACAAAAGATGTTAATCTTGTCCGTGCAAGCATTTAGGCCGATCGGGGGCCGGCCCGAGAAGCCGATTGTTGCCAGCAAGTTAACGTTAACCTTTTTACTGTCAGTTGAAGACCACCCCCCAACCACATAGCCGCATTGAACAAAGCGAAAGTGATGATCGTCACTGGCTTTCACTTTGAGCGGTTCTAGGCTACAATCCCCAAGTTGGCATTCAAGGGGGGTCGGTCATGGCGGTTTCGGTCACCGAAGGCGCTTTTGTGGTGTCCGCGGGACAGGTCCTGAGCCTGTCTTCGATCTTTTCTGTGACTGCCAGTCCAAGCGATCCGACTTATCTTGTCCTGACCGGTCTCGATCGCAATGAATACCCGGCGGGAAGCAGCGGTGCGACCGGAACCCTGACCGGCAATGGCGCCTCGGCGACCTTCTCCAGCATCGGCAGCGACGGCCGCGGTGTCGGCGTGGTCTTTACTTATCAATCGTCTAGCGGCCGTTATTACAATAGTATCTATGGTTACCTCGACCAGATGACCTATACGGTGTCGGGCAGCCTCGACGACGTCGCCAACCTGTCGCTGTTCGGCACCAATAGCCTGGGCGTGGCCAATGGCTACGGGAATAATGCTTATTCCATGATCCAGTACGACCGCAGCGGCTACCTGGGCAGCGCGACCATCGCCACCCAGCCCGGCTTCACCGGTCCGGTGCCCAGCCAGGCGACCCCCAATTCGATCGCCGCCATCGCCCAGTCCTTCGTCGGCAAGGCGTGGAACATGGATGGCTGCTGGACCCTGGTCAGCACCATCGCGGCCGAGGCGGGCACCTCGTTGCCGGTGGACAGCTCGATGGTGGGCGCACCGGGGGCGGCGAACGGCGAATGGATCGTCGCCTTCGACGGCACCAAGCAGACCGGCAACTGGCAATCCATGGTCAAAGCCGGCGAGGTGATCGTCATCGGCTCGGCCAACGGTACGGCCCACATCACCACCTGCGTGTCCGGTTCGGGCAGTTCGGCGATGCTGGTCGACAACATCACTTACGTGAACTCGCGCGGCGCCGTGCTCAATCTCGCCAATGACGGTTCGAGCAACGATGTGACCGTCGCGGCGCCCCATGCGGCCAGCGAGGAATGGAGCGGCGTCCTGTCCAGCCTGGTGAAGATCTACCAGTTGGACACACCGATCGTTTCAACCCTGATGGCCCGAGATAGCCTGTTGGTGAATGCCAGCCAGACCCTTGCGCAACTGTTTTCGGCGGTGGACCCGGCGGGCAAGGCGGTGAGCCAGTTCCAGGTTTACGACAGCGCCACCACCGACAGCCTGACGGTGAGCGGGGCGATGCAGGCGGCGCATTCGGCCAGCAGTGCCGTCACCGTCTCGTCGCTGTCCTCGGTCAGTCTGGTCGCCGGGGCGACCGCCTGCACCGACACCGTCGAGGTCCGCGCCTTCAACGGCAGCTATTGGGGCGACTGGCAGGCCTTCAATGTGGCCGTCTCGGCGACCCCATCGGCGCCGCTGCTGATCACCCAGACCGCGAACCAGACCTGGACCCAGGGCCAGAAGATCGCCTTTACCCTGCCCAGCAGCACCTTCTTCGATCCCAATGGCCAGAGCTTGAGCTACAGCGCGCATCAGAGCAACGGCCAGGCGCTGCCCAGCTGGTTGAGCTTCAATGCGGCGACCGACAGCTTTTCTGGCACGGTGCCCACCGGCATCAGCAATTTCAACCTGACGGTCACCGCCACCGATAGCAGCGGATTGTCGGTCTCCGACAGTTTCGCCGTAACGGTTGTCCCTGCCGCACCGCCCAAAGTGACCACCTTTGGGGGCAGCATCGCGGTTCATACGACGCCGGACCAGACCTGGTCCGCCGGCCATGCGCTGTCGTTCACCCTGCCGGCCAACACCTTCGTCGACAGCGGCGGCGTGATCGTGACCACCGCCGCCTACCAAGTGGCCGGGCCGTCGGTTACCGGATGGCTCCGCTACAATCCGACGGCGGAAACCTTCTCCGGGACGGCCCCCGCCAGTGCCAGCGGATCCGTGACCATCGAGGTCCTGGCCCTCGACTCGAACGGGCTGATGGCCACCGATATCTTCCACGCCAGCTTCGCCAACGGCGTGGCCGCGGTTCAACTGGTCGGGGTGGCCGCCGCTCCCCATGCCGGCGCCAGCGCTTTTCACTCCTGAGTTCGGCCGCAGCGCGAAAGCGGCGCCGGGACAGACTGTTCCGGCACCGGCAACGATGTTGCGCGGCTTCTCCGTATTGTTGCGGGGGCTTCCCGGGCCATATCTCCCGCAGCGACGGCTATGGAGACTGACTGCAATGGACATATCGCCCCAATCGCCGCTGCCGGTGCTGCGCCTGGTGACCAGGACGCTGCGCGGACAGCACACTTCGGATGGCGCCGGCGTGGCGTTGACGCGGGTCATCGGCGGCTCCGGCCTATCGATGATCGATCCGATCCTGATGCTCGACGTGTTCCATTCGGACGATCCCGACGCCTATATCGCCGGCTTCCCCGATCACCCGCACCGCGGCTTCGAGACCATCACCTATATGCTGGCCGGTCGACTGCGGCATCGCGATAACAAAGGCCATGAAGGCCTGCTCGGCCCCGGCGACGTGCAATGGATGACGGCCGCCCGCGGCATCGTCCATTCGGAAATGCCCGAGCAGGAGGAGGGCCTGATGCGCGGCTTCCAGCTGTGGCTCAACCTGCCGGCCAAGGACAAGATGGGACCGGCACGCTATCAGGACATCGCGGCGGCGGCGATCCCCACACTGCGCCGCGGCGGTGCCACCATCAAGCTGCTGGCCGGCCGAGTGGACGGGGTGGATGGGCCGATCGCCTCGGCGGCGACGCAACCGGTGATCCTCGACCTGCTGTTCGATGCCGAGGACGAATTGGATCTGCCTATTCCCGCGTCGCATCACGGGTTTGCCTTCGTCTACGAAGGCCAGGCCGAGGTCTCCGGCACCGTGGTTCCGGCCGACCATGCCGCCGTCCTCGGCGACGGCGAGTGGGTCCATGTCATGGCGCCGGCGGGCACAAGGCTGCTGCTGGTCGCCGGCCACCCGCTGCACGAGCCGGTCGCCCGCTACGGTCCCTTCGTGATGAACACCAAGGAGGAGATCTTCCAGGCGGTGCAGGACTACAACGCCGGCTTGTTCTAGCGGCCGGTCCGCCCGAAGAGGACGGCAAGCGCCAGCAAGCCGCAGCCGATGCCGAGGAACATGGGGCGGTAGCCCAACTGGTCGACCATCAGGCCGCAGGCTCCGACACCGATCGCCTGGCCCAGGTAGAACAGTGCGGCGAACACCGACAGGGCGGTTCCCCGCTCGTGCGGCGCCATTTGCGTGGCGTGATTCTGCAAGGTGTTGTGGACCACATAGAAACCGAAACCGACGATGGCGACGAAGGGTGGCAGCATCCACCACGCCGGCAGCAAGGCAAAGGCGGCGAAGCTGATCGCCAGCAAGGCGCCACCGACATAGACGTTCTGCGGCTCCGGCAGGCGGCGGACGACCGCCGGAGCGGTCAAGGAATAGACCAGCCCGCCGATGCCGAAGCAGGCCAGAATGCCGCCGACGGCCGAATAGGGCAGGTCGAAGCGGTGCCGCAGATAGGCTCCCAGGAAGGTAAAGCCGCCAAAGAACAGGCAACCCTCGACGGTGACGGTGAGGAAGATCCGCGGTACGCCCGGCACCCCCACCAGCCCGAAATAGCGCTGCGGCAGGCCGCGCCACGACACCTTGACCGGCGGGCTGGGCGGTACGCGGGGCGAGCGCAATTCGCCCCATAGCAACAGGGCGATGGCCATGAACAGGGCGCCCAGAAGGGCAAACATGGCCCGCCAGCCCAGGGTGTCGGCGAACATTCCGCCCACCGCCTGGCCGAACAGGATGCCGAGGATCTGCCCCGACATGAAGCGGGCGAGGACCGGCTGGCGGCTTTCGAACGGCACCACGTCGCCGATATAGGCCATCGACAGGGGAATGATGGCAGCAGCGGTGGTGCCGGCCAGCAGTCGCAGCAGGGCCAGGCTGACGAGGCCGGGCGACAGCGCCGCTGCCGCCACGCTGATGGCGGAGCAGAATGCGGTGATGGCGACCACCCGATACTTGCCGAAACGGTCGCCGACCGGCCCGTAGAAGGTCTGGGCCACCGCATAGGCCATGGCCGAACTGGTGACGACGGTCGAAGCGGTGCCCAGGCTGACTCCGAATTCATGGGCAAACTGCGGCAGCAGCGGATCGGCAACCCGCAGGCTGGCGGTCGCGACGAAGGCGGCGGCGCTCAACAGGGCGATGGATCGGCGGGCCGCACCCGAAGGGGTGCTCTTCTGCGGCGGCTTCGGCACCGTTTGCTCCTTCATCCTGTGCCGACCTTGTTTAAGACTAGGAACCGCCAAGGCGCCAAGACGCCAAGGGATTGAACCAACTGGGGCACGGGATGGTGAACGGCGACGCTCCAATTCCCGCTTCGCCTTGGCGTCTTGGCGCCTTGGCGGTTTTGGACGCGGGGAAATTGCCGACGGTCGGAGGGTGGGATCTGGCCCTACGTCATCTCGCGGCGCAGGGCCGCCTCGGCCATCGCTTTGCCTTGCTCGCACTGCTCGATGACTTCCGCCAGACCGCGCTTGGCCGCTTCCTGCATCAGGGTGTCATAGGCCTTCACCATGGCGCGCAAGCGGTCGCCGGGGAATGCGATGTTTTCGAGGTCGTCCATAGGCGAGAGCCTAGACCTTCAAAGGGGAAATTTCCAGCGATTGAAATCGGGCCAGTTCTGATTCAGGGAAAAGCGCGAAAGCTGGGCCGGCCGGTTGTCACCAGCGCATCGAGCACCACTTCCCGGAACTTGGCCATCAGCGCTTGGTCGAGCATGGCTCCCATCTCGTCGGTCATCGTCTTGAGCGCCGCCTCCGGCTGCAGGGTCGCTTTGTAGAGGCGATGATCGGTCATCGCCGCATAGACGTCGACGATTGCCGCCATGCGGGCCAGATCGTTGAGCTGCGGCCCCTTCAAGCCGAGGGGGTAGCCCGAACCGTCGAGGCGTTCGTGATGGTGCGCGGCGATGGTGATGATGCCCTTCGGAATATGCTCGGCCGCCTTGAGGAAACTGACCGAGGCGGCCACGTGACCGCGAACGATATCCCATTCCTCGGCGGTCAGGTCTTCGATCTTGTTGAGCAGGGCGTGGTTGATCGACAGTTTGCCGACGTCGTGCAGCAGTCCGCCGCAAGCCAGCAGCGATTGCTGGCTCTTGGTCAGGCCGATGCTGCTGCCGAACAGGACCAGCAGGGTGGCCACCCGCATGGAATGGGCATAGGTGAAGTTGTGGTGCTGTTTGACGGCATCGAGCATGGAACCGACCGCCTGAGGGCTGACCGCCTCGACCAGGGCCGAACAGCTTTCGGCAACCGCCATGTACTGAATCGGCGAGCCCATGTCGAGCACGTCGGCGATACTGTTGAAGATCCCGCTGGTGCTCTCCAGGGCATCGCGCTGCAAGGGGGGCAGGGCCTTCCACTCCCGTTCGATCTTGGCGTTGAGCTGGGCCGAAATGGCCCGGATCAACGCGCTTCGCCGGTAGGGTTTGAGCAGACAATCATTGGCCCCCGCCAGCATGGCGCTCTGCAGGATGGTGGGATCGCCGTTGTCCGACAGGAATACCGCCGGGGTCTGGACCAGTTCGCGCTCCTGGCGCATCGCCTTCAGAAAAGTGACGCCCGATGACGGCGGCACCTGTTCGCCGATCAGCACCAGACCGGGCTGGACCAGTCTCAATCCCATCAGGGCGTTGGTGCTGTCGCCGTAGGTGGCCACCCGATATACCGAGGAGAGCACCTCGGAGACCTGTTCGCGATGGCGTTGATTGCCATCGACGATCGCCACCAGATATTTGTCGACAGGCTTGCGGTGCATGACGTTCACCAGGGCGCCGACCCGTTTGAATGGATCGCGCCAAAGGAACATTCCGCGCAATTGCCGCAATGCAGCAAAGGCCACGAGAACGACTGGCCAGTATCAAGGTAAATGGACCGACCGGTGCCGACCATCTTCAATAAAATTCCCCGAAAATATCCCTCAAAACCAGACCAGCGGGCCTTCGTTTCCGCCGATCTCACCGGGCGTTCCCGCCTCTCGCTGAACATTGACGCTAACGCCTTGGGGATATGGGGTGCAATACATAACTTAAGGAATTGGTTCATAACGCCATTGGGGCACGGTGCCAGGTCGGATTAGAACATTGCCACGGCGCCGTCGCCCCGTGGATCGGCCGCTCCTTCGAGGAATCCGTCGGATCGACGCAGGATGGCCCCGGCATGCCCCATCATCGGCGTGAATGGCGCCACCAGTTCGACCGCATGACCGGCCAGGCGCAGGGCCTCGACCAACTGGGGGTCGAAGCGCGATTCGAGCCTGAGTCCGGTGTAGTCGTCGCCCCATGTGCGCCCCAGCAGCCAGCGCGGCGCCGTCACCGCCTGCTGCAGGGGTTGCCCGAAGATGGCGTGACGGGTGAAGATGGCGGCCTGGGTTTGCGGTTGCCCTTCGCCCCCCATGGTCCCGTAAACCAGACGACGCCCGTCGTCGAATATCGCCATTGCCGGATTCAGGGTATGGAATGGCTTGCGGCGCGGCGCCAACGGATTGCTGTGCGGCTTGGTCAGGGAGAAACCGCATCCCCGGTTGTGCCATGCGATTCCGGTTTGCGGCAGCACCAGCCCGGAGCCGAACTCGAAGAACACGCTTTGCAGCATGCTGACGGCGCGACCGCTGGCGTCGACGGCTCCCAACCAGACGGTATCGCCGCCGTCCGGCGGCGCCGGCCATGGCATCGCCTTGTGGCGGGCGATGCGCGCCGCCAGCCGGTCGAGGCTGGCCGGCCGCAGGTAGAGCTCGGCCGCGTCGCCGCCGAAGGCAGGGTCGGTCACCACCTGGTCGCGCACCAGAAAGGCTTGCTTGGTGGCCTCGATCAGCCCATGCAGATGGTCGAAGCCCTCGGCGTGGCGGACCTCCAGCCGATCGAACAGGCCAAGGATGACCAGCGAAGCCAGGCCTTGGGTCGGCGGTGGCAGGTTGAACAGCCGGGCGCCCCGGATCCGCAGGCTCAATGGCGGCGACAGCACGGCCTGATGGGCGGCCAGGTCGGCGGCATCGATACAACCGCCGAACCTGGCCATGTCGGCGGCGATGGCGCGGGCGGATTCGCCCCGATAGAAGTCGTCGAGCCCGGCTTGGCCCAACCGACGCAGGGTGGCGGCGAGGGTCGGCAGCCGCATCGGCTGGCCAGCCGCGGGCGGACAGCCGTCGACCAGGAATTGCTCGGCGAAGCCCGGGACGGCGGCCAATTGATCCAGC
The DNA here is from genome assembly GCA_903858635.1 of uncultured Telmatospirillum sp. GTDB lineage: Bacteria > Pseudomonadota > Alphaproteobacteria > Rhodospirillales > Magnetospirillaceae > DUZF01. The sequence continues at coordinate 18,014 of CAIOJO010000333.1, forward strand.
TTCTCGGTGGTCAGCGCGGCTTGACCGTCGCTCACCGCGAAACCTTCCTCGGCATAATGGATGGCGTCTTCGAGCAGCCGTTCGAGCGGCAGCGGCGATCCTCGGCCCCGCACCAAGCCGAGCGCCGCATCCCAGCCGGCGACCGCCCCCGCCACCGTATTGGCGGCCAAGGCCCCGCGCCGCGGAATCGTCGTGTAGGAACGGTACAGCTCGGGCGTCACGGCGCGGCCGGTGGCGCCGCAGGCGTCGATGGCGCGCGGCGCGCTCCCCGGTTCGGCCACCAACCAGAAGCCGTCGCCGCCCAGTCCGCACATATGCGGATAGACCACGGACAGGGTTGCCGCCATGGCGATGGTGGCCTCCACCGCATTGCCGCCGTCCCGCAGAACGCTGATTCCGGCCTGGCTGGCCAGATGATGCGGCGCGCTGACCATGCCGCGGCGACTGCGGGGTGTCTGCAACAATGGGGCGGTCCTCGACCTGGGGTGCCCGGGGGCGAACCTCGACCATACAACATGGCAGGGCCGTGGGCGTAGTCCGCCTTTTGGCAGGGGCAATGCCCCCCAATTGACAGCGGAAGGATCGAGTGCAATCGTTTGCACAACAACATAGACTGCTGGATTACATCGCCACCCGGCCCGAGATCGACAAGACCGCACGGTCGACCAGCTTGCTGCCGTGTTTCCCAAGATGTCGCTGGTAACCCGAGGGCTGGACCGACCCGGTGACTTCCGCGAGGTGATCATGCCGTGGGAGGTCAGGGTCCTCGGAAAGTCTTAGTGGCACCGGCCTCCGTGCCGGTGTTCCGGCGGAGCCGGAAGACCAGCATTTCCGCTGCTCCGCGGCGGCCACCGGCAGGGACGCCGGTGCCACTAACTTTCACGCGCTGGCCTGGGCCTTCGCTTTCTGGCGCTTGGCTTCGGCGTAGAGCTGATCCTCTTCCTTGATATGGGCGGCCAGCCAATCGCACAGGAAGGCGTGCACCAAAGGCTGCAGCTCGGTGGTGCAGCCCTCGTTGAAGGAATGGACGAAGCCATAGACCTTCTCGATGAATGCGCTATGCAGGGGAAAATGGCGTTCGATCAGTTGCGGCGCATGGGCGACGATATAGTTCTCCTCGTCCCCGAAATGCTTGGCGGCGTAAGCCAGCAGCTTCTCCAGCACGTCGGCGAGGGCCGCCGCGTCCTGGCCCGGCGCCTGGACCGCATTGATCAAGCGGATCAACCGCTTGTGCTGGGCATCCAGCCGCTGTTGTCCCACCGACAGCTCGTCCGACCAAGCGATTTGCGACATTGGCATCCTCCCGCAGCCGGGCGCATCATCCCAGCCATCGGTCCAGATTGGGCCAGACGTCGGAGCCGTTCAATATCTTTGTAATATGCCGCGGCTCGAAGGTTTCACAGGACCTCGACGATCAACAATTCGGTCAATACAAAACCGTAGGCCAGGGGCCAAAGAAGAAAGGCCAGCAGCCGACGGATCGCCGCCCGTCCCAACGGGCGCGGATAGCGGCCATTGTTGATGGCGCGAAAGACCATCCGGTTGAGGACGAAGCCGACCACCAGATAGGCGATCATGGGAATGCCGTTCTGCTGCAATGACCGGCCGAGATGCAGTGACAGGGCAAACAGGGCCAATCCCGTTCCATAGAGCGTGCACCACAGCAGCAGTTTCGGCCGCGGTCGCGCATAGATCCGATGCGGCCGGCCCGGCCAGCGTCGATATTGCGGCATCCACCATTCCTTGCAGGAAGTCCCTTCATCACATCTTAACGATGCCGGGGCGGCGCGACAACCTTGGCGCGAAAGGGGCGCACAACCGGTGGGCCAAGAACGGGAATATCGTCCTATCCGCCCGCTATGTGAAAACTGCAAATCAACCTTCCCGAGAAACCCTGGGGGGCAATTGCCACAAATATGTTAATAACTAGACAATCGATTGCTTAAAGCCTTTACGCACCCTCCAAGCATTTCAGGCCGCGCTTCTGATGGCCGGCTGACCCCGGGGGCGGCCATGAAACAACAACAGTCGGGAACCGACAAGGGGACGATCAAGCCAAGCCGCTTCCGGACGGCCCTGTTGGTCTTGCTGGTGTCGCTGGGCGCCCTTCTTCTGGTGTGGCGAGAACTCGACCGCCGGCATCAGGATGCCCTGCAGCAGAACTTCCTCAGCCAAACGATGCGACTGGCCGAGCGGGTAAGGTCGCGAATGAGCGCCTATGACCAGCTGCTGCGCGGAGCCGCCGGATTGTTCGCCGCATCCGGCAAGGTTTCCCGTGACGCCTGGCATCGCTATGTCGAGCCCCTGCGGCTCGATCAGCACTATCAAGGCATGCAGGGACTGGGCTTTGCCCTCCATCTGCAGCCCGACGGCCTGGAAGGGCTGATCGACCGGATACGCAGCGAGGGCTTTGCCGATTTTGCCATTCGCCCGGCTGGCCTGCGCGCCGAGTATAGCTGCATCATCTATCTCGAGCCCTTTGCCGGCGCGAATCTGCGGGCCTTGGGCTATGACATGCTGGCCGAACCGACCCGCCGCATGGCCATGGAGCGGGCCCGCGACAGCGGCGATATCGCCTATTCGGCAAGAGTCGCTCTGCCGGAGGTCGATCCCAGCCAGCAGGTCGGGATCCTGGTCTTTCAGCCCGTCTATGTCGCCGGCGTCACACCGCAGGGTGTCGACGAGCGGCGCCAGCAGTTGCAGGGCTGGGTCTATGCGCGGTTCCGGATGGGCGAGTTGATGCGGGCGGTCCTCAACGGGGAACTGGGCGACGACCTCCGGCTCGAGGTATTCGACGGCTCTTCCGATACGGGCGCACTCCTTTACGACAGCGGCGCCGCCGCGGCCGATCACCGAACCTTGCGCCCAACCTCCGTCGGACTGGCGCTCGACGGACGATGGTGGACCCTCCGCTTCACCCCCTTGGCCGGTTTCGGCGCGGCCGAACCTTCCCGGCCCTGGGTCGAATTGTCCGCGGTGGGGGTGATCAGCCTGTTGATGTGCGGCGTCACCTGGTCCCTGGTCAACACGCAAGGTCAGGCGACGCGCATCGCCAGCGTCCTGACGGCGTCATTGCGCAAAGGCAACGACGACCTCCGGATGGCGGCCAGCGTCTTCGCCGAGACCAGCGAGGGGATCATCATCGCCGATGGCGACGGGATGATCATCGACGCCAACGGGTCGTTCAGCGAGCTGACCGGATACCCCAAGGAGGAATTGATCGGTCACGACGCCGCCATGCTGCAATCGGGCCATGATGACGGGCAATTATGGGCGGGGATGCAGGCCGCGCTGGTGACCAAGTCGCATTGGAAGGGCCAGGTTTGGCTGCGCCGCAAGGAAGGCGCCCTGGTCGCCCTGCAGGTCACGGTGACCGCGGTCAAGGATGACGGCGGCAATGTGCACCGCTATATCGGTCTTTGCTCCGACGTGAACGACCAGAAGCGGCGGCAGCAGCAGATCGAACACCTGGCCTATCACGACGCCTTGACCAGCCTGCCCAATCGCACCCTTTTGGCCGACCGGATGCGCCAGGCGCTGGCCCGGGCCAAACGCCAGAAGACCATGGTGGCGATCTGCTACCTGGATCTCGACGGATTCAAGCCGGTCAACGATCTGCATGGTCACAAGAGCGGCGACATGTTGCTGGTCCGGATGGCCCAGCGTCTGTTGCTGTCGGTGCGCCACCAGGATACCGTCGCCCGGCTCGGCGGCGACGAGTTCGTGCTGCTGTTGAGCGACCTGGTCGATCCGCCGGAGTGGCAAAACGTGGTCCATCGGGTCCAGCAGGCGGTCAGGGAACCCTATTACCTGTCCGACGGCTGCGTGGTGAAGGTGTCGGCCAGCATCGGCGTCACCGTGTTTCCCGATGATCCCAGCGAGCCCGACATGCTGCTGCGGCATGCCGACCAGGCGATGTACCAGGCCAAACATGGCGGGCGCGACCAGGTGGTGTTGTTCGATCCCGGGGCGCCCCCGGTCGGCGCCGACCGGGGGGTCGACTGACTGGTTAGGTGCAAGGTCATTGACCCCGAACCCCGGCCGACCTTAGCCTTTTCCCTGGGTTACAAGGCTTGAGCGGAGTCGCCGATGGCGCCGAAAATTTCGGTCGAAGAATTCCAGGCGTTCATCGAGGATGAGATCCCGTTGGTGCCGCTGTTCGGTATCCGCACCGTCGCCATGGGGCGCGGCACCGCGACCATGCGCATGCATTTCAACGAAACGCTGATCCGTCCCGGCGGCACGGTGGCCGGCCCGGCCCTGATGGGGCTGGCCGACGTCACCCTTTATGCCGTCGTGCTCGGCCTGATCGGCCGCAAGGAATTGGCCGTCACCACCAATCTGGTGATCAATTTCCTGCGCAAGCCGGGGCCGGCCGACGTCATCGCCGAGGGCAAGATCCTCAAACTGGGCAAGCGCCTGGCGGTGGGCGAGTGTTCGCTGTATTCGATCGGCGAGGAAGACCTGGTCGCCCATGTCACGGGGACCTATTCGATCCCTCCGGAGTAGGTTGGTGTAAACATGGTAGCGCCGGCACTGAGGCCGGCGCTACTGGTCGCTCCGTATCCTATTTTCTCCCCGACATCTGCTTGGCGAATTCGAGGCCGCTGGGGCGCAGCGCGCCGCTTTCCTCGAACAACGTAGCGCTTCCAGTTTGAGCAGGGCTGGTTCTTCTTTCCGAGCGTCGGCGTCGGGTCACGCCAAGCGGCTGGCGGCTCTCGCCTACGGCCTCGACATTAAGTCAGAATTCACACAGATGGCGATCACTGTTCATCAGCGCGGTCAGATCGACCGATGGAACTGGCCGACTGAACAGATATCCCTGACCGTAATCGCAACCCTCCTGGCGAAGAAAGGCCAATTGAGCCTCGGTTTCGATGCCCTCGGCCACGACTTCAAGGTTCAGATTTTTTGACAGGCCGACAACCGCCGCGACGATCTGCATATCGGCGGGGTCATTGGGGATGTCCTGCACAAAACCTTTGTCGATCTTAAGTTTGTCGATCGGGAAGCGCTTCAGGTAGGCCAGCGACGAGTAGCCTGTGCCGAAGTCATCGATGGCCAGGCGCACGCCGAGAAACTTCAACCCCCATAGCGCCCTTTCAACATCTTCGCTGCATTCCATCAGTACACTCTCAGTGATTTCGAGTTCCAGGTAGTGCGGCGGCAGCCCAGTCTCGTCCAGGATCGCCTGAATGCGTTGGCGGAGATCCGCTTGTCTGAACTGATAGGCCGACAGGTTCACCGCCATGATCCCAAGCGGCGCTCCGGCGTCGAGCCACAATTTCATTTGGGCGCAGGCGGATTGCAGAACAAATTCCCCCAAGGGTACGATCAGCCCGGTTTCCTCGGCCAACGGGATGAACTGCATCGGGGGAACGATTTCCCCATCAGGCCGCTGCCACCGCACCAAGGCCTCGACTCCGGTCATGCGCAAATCGGTCATCGATACCAAGGGCTGATAATGAAGCACGAATTCGTTCCGCCTCAATCCGTGGCGGATCGATGCTTCCAGTGCAACACGTTGATTGGCCGCCTCGGTCAGGCCGGCGGTGTAAAACTGGAATATGTTCCTGCCCGATTTCTTCGCCTGGTACATCGCGGTATCGGCATTTGAAATTATTCTGACTGGGTTCTCGCTGTCGTCTGGAAAGACGCTGACGCCGATGCTTGTTCCGATATACACCTCGTGGCCGTCGGAGAGTACGAACGGCGCCCGCAATTCCTCGATCAGCGACCGAGCGACGTCAGCGGCATGTTCCGGTTCCCTCAGGTTCTCCAGAAGAACGGTGAATTCATCGCCGCCGTGGCGGCATAGGGTATCGGTATCGCGCAAGCGCGCCAGATATCGCTGAGCGACCAATTGCAACAATTCGTCGCCCGCCAAATGCCCGAGACTATCATTGACGTTCTTGAAACGATCCAGATCCAGAAAAAGTATGGCGCCTTTCGTGCCATCGCGCCTGGCGCGACCGATGGCGTGCTGCAACCGCGACAACAACAACAGGCGATTGGGCAGATCGGTCAGCGGATCATGATGGGCAAGATGTTCAAGTTGTATCTCGGATTCCTTGATCCGGCTGATATCGGTGAACGTACCGATATAGTGCGTGGCGTTTCCGTTGCCGTCACGCACCGAACTGATCGTCAGCCATTCGGGATAGATTTCGCCGTTCTTCCGTCGGTTCCAGACTTCTCCCTGCCAATGGCCATCGGCACCGACAATTTCGAACATTTGGCGATAAAACGCAGTGTCGTGTCGCCCGGATTGTAATTGCTCACCCCCTCGTGACGGCGGCGGCTGATC
>CAIOJO010000334.1 GCA_903858635.1 uncultured Telmatospirillum sp.
ACCCTGCGAGCCGCCCTGCTGGCCCATCAGGCCAAGCATTCCATCAACCCCGATCTTGAACAGCACGCCAAGGCCGCGTAGCCTGTTCAGACCGTGACGCCTGCCGAGCGAATTTCAACACGGCTCGGGACAATCCCCGCTTTCCCGGCGTGATTGGATAAACCCTGGGTCAGCTACACCGCCGACACCGCCTCGACACTCACTCGGAGTCCAGGTCGGCCAGGAGATTGTCGATGCCGCCGACGGTGACCAGGTCGCCGCGGCGTGCGGCCTGCATGGCGGCGATTGTCTCGGCGTTCGGCACGAGCGGCTCGAAGGGAAGGCGTTTGTCGGTGGCGATTCGGACCATCATGAGCCGAAAGGCATCGGACACGGTCAGGCCGATGGACGCCAGCACTATGGCGGCTTCGTCCTTCACATGTTCAGTCAATGCGGGCGCGCACAACAGCATTCATGGTCATTCCTCCAAGATGGGCCACATTGTGGCCCAGACATGGCCGGAGCGCCATCGTGTTTATCTGCTCGGCGACGGTATCCCTCCTCGGCACCCTCCCTGGGTCCTGCGAGCGACTCCAAGCCAGCCACGGCCTGACAGGGACGAATGCCTTCATGAACCCGGATAAGGTCGATAAAATCGGAGTCCTCCGGCGGTTGCCGACAGCGGGAACTGCTCCAAGAAGCCGAGGACGCTTTCCCTGCCTGATTGGACACACCCTTGGTCAGCTACGCCAGCCGCCCCTCCTCGACGATCCCTTTCAAGCGTTTTTCGTATAGATCAAGACAATGGCGCTTTTCGTCCTGATAAACATGCTGGTCATAAACCTTGTGCAGGCCGGTCTTCGCATGGGCGATCACCAACTCGCGAACCATATCTTCAACGGGCAACGCAGACAGATGCGTTCGCATGGTTCTCCGCAGATCGTGCAGCACCCATGCCGGCAAGAAGTCTTCCTTTTCGGGCTCCACGTCATCTTTGCCCGTGCGCGCCTTGGCCCGCGCTACGGCAACCGCCTTATCGAGCCGCGTCTTGGCCTTGGAAAATCCGTTGACCGGCTTCTCTCCGTCCGTGGTCGTGAAGACGAAGTCCGCCTTCTTCCACCGCGGGAGGGCCTTAAGCAGCTTGAGCGCTTCCGGTGCCAAGGGAACTTCATGCGCCCGATCGGATTTCATTCTCACGGCCGGGATGGCCCAGAGCTTCTTATCAAGGTCAATTTCCGACCATGACATTTCGGCAACTTCGCGTTCGCGCTGACCCGTCAGGATCAGGAGACGGATTAACGGGCCATAGGGATAGCCCATCTTGTCGGCGGCATTCCAGACGCCGCACAATTCATCAGCGGCCAGGATGCGGCTCCGGGCCTCCCTCTTTCCAATCAGCTTCGCCGGCTGCAGGCGTTCCACCGGGGAAGCGGTCAAGCCATATTCACCGGTGCCGATCGCCCAATTGAACAGCCCGCGGAGATATCCGAAAGCGTTGTGGGCCTGGTAGGACGCCCCCCGCTTTACAATTGCCCGGATCGCCGCCGAAACCTCGTCAGGCATGATGTCTGTAATCGGGCGCACACCCCAGCGCTTCGCAAATTCACCTTCGATTATCCGGACAGCCTCGGCTTTCTTGACGATACCCTCTTTCTTGGATTGGTCGACAAGAGGCCGATTGGCGGGATCTGCCAAAGCTATTGCAAGGGCGCGCTCCTTGGTGAGCTTCGCATCTTTGGAGCGGAGTTCCTCGGCCTTCAACTCAAGGGCCACATAGGCCGGTCCTTTGACATGCCGCTCAAGGAATTGCGATGCAATGGCTGAAAAGGAATTGTTCTGTTTCTGCAGCTCGGTTGCCTTCTGGCGCGCCTCGTCGGTCTTAGGGTCAATGCCTCTGGCGATCAGGTCAAGCCATCCCCTCGCCTTCGCGCGGGCCTCCGCAAGAGTAAGGGCACCGTTCCGGATCTCAAGATCTGGCTGCGGGTCTTCATCTTTCGGTGGCGGATAATAATCGCCAAGCGCCCGTCGAGAAGGAATGGTAGGGTTTAGCGGATACCGAGTGTAAAGGACAAAGCTTTTATGACCCGTCTCCGAAACCCGCAGGGCCATGCCTGGTACCAGGGCATCGGCATAATCATCCCGGCTGCCCTTTTCGGCCGCCTTACGAGATTGTATAAATCGGTCGGTAAGATTGATCTTTGCCATTTTCATCAGTGGGGCGGAGCAAGCGGTGCCTTTTTTCTGGGCTACATGGGGGCTACAAACTTTCGAGTCTCGCCATGTTTTTCGATGTTATTCCATGATTAAGCAATAATGGCTTTTTTGCAATGTTTTCTGATCGTTACGGAGCATAAATGTTATTTCATGTTACCCCATGTTTTGCCATTGCGACCGGCTGTTAACCGCTTGGTCGGGGGTTCGAATCCCTCCCTGGGAGCCAAATAGAGCAAGGGCCTCGGCGTGACGCGTCGGGGCCCTTGATGCTTCCGGGCAACACATGGGTAACACCAAGACAGAAACGGGGCGCAACAGGGCTTCTTTTTTGTTCCCGTCCCATCGCCTGCCGGTGCGTTTTGGCCAGGCCTCGGGCCAGCCATGACGACGAAACAAACTGAAGGACCCTGATCGGTGAATTGTGAGGAATGTGGGGCATGCTGTGCCCATGCCGGGAGTGGCGCGACGAGCGTCCGTGACAGTGCGCTGACAGCCGACACGGTCTGCAACGCCTTCAGCGGCCGCATCGGGGAAAGGTGCGGATGTAGCATTTACGCCGACCGGCCCGACGACTGCAGAGAGTTCGAAGTCGGATCCGAGCAATGTACCGACTCCCGGCGGATCGCCGGCATCTGAAAACGACCCGATCTATCCGAGCGGTGCAAGGGGCTGGTCGAGGAGGCTCTAAGGGTGAGGACAAATTGAAGATACGGAACCGCACCCACATCCGCGCGTATCGCGTCGAGCGTGGTCTGTCGCTGCGCGAACTGGCGGCCATGGTAGGAATTGGCCGAATGGAAATGACGAAGATCGACGCGGGCGAACGTCAGATCGACGAAGCGCTGCAGATCGCGATAGCGAAAGCGCTGGGCATCGAACCCAAGGAAATTGACGATGCCGTCGATCGTTCGGGCAAGGCGTAGAGTCGCGGGGCGAAGCCATACTCCGCGAGTGACCTCGAACGCTTCAAGCCAAACCTGACATCGCCAATACGGACCAAACCTGCCAGTCCAGTGCGAATGCAACCAACCGATTCTCGGGCGCGCCCATCACCCCTTGGTCAGATCTGCTCTTCCCGAGCTGGAACCTGGAGGTGAAATCTCGGGCGTTGTTTGCGCTTTTTGACGACGGCCACGGAATCGAAGAACTGGATGCTCTCGATATCCGGCATGGCGTCTTCCGTATTCATTCCATGCTTTTGATAATGGGCATGCATGTCGTCAATCTTTGCTTTCAGGAACTCGACGGCAGTTCCCGCTCGCCTCAGCCCGCCTTCGTAGGCCGGCCAATAGGCCGTGTGCATGTCCTCGATGATGTAAAGCCCGCCTTCCTCGAGAAGGGGGAACAGCACAGCGAAGCTGGCGCGCTGATGGCTCGACACATGCGAGCCGTCGTCCAGCACCACGTCGATCCCGCCCATCTCGGCGACGACGCCGGTGAGAAATTGCGGGTCGTCCTGAGAGCCGATGCGCACCTTCGCCGCCTCACCATCGTAGACAGCGCAGTTCGGATCGATATCGATGCCGAATATCACGGCTTTATCGCCGAAGAACTTACGCCAGAGATTCAACGAGCCACCCTTTGAAACGCCGATCTCGAGCATTCTTACGTTTGAGCCGGCATAGGGCTCCAGTAATTGGTCATATATAGAAAAGTAATGTAGCCACTTATGAACCGTCCTGCCCTGATTCGCGAAAAATATATCAGCCGAGCGCCCACGATAGACGGACCTGAGTTCCTCGGTGGCCTTTGCCGCAAAGTCGACGACCGAAGGCATGAGAGGGCCGCCCCAGCAGCGCCGCAGTTTGTTCACAACACGTCCGAATAAGAGCCGCATTCTTGTTTCCGGTCTTGAATGGGTTCGCCGATGTTCGATTTGCAGAACCATGAACGAACGTTGCGTCAGTGGCAGCGTCCCCGTCAACCCGCATCGCCGGTTCGGCGCGCCCAATCCCCCATTTCCGGTTGAGTTCGCCTGAGCTACCATGCCTTACGATTTTGAAGGCAGGGGAGATTATGACGATGAAGACCACCGAAAACCTTGCAGAGGCCTTCGCGGGAGAAAGCCAAGCCAACCGCAAATACCTCGCCTATGGCGAAGCCGCGGCCAAGGACCGCCTGCCTCAGGTGGCCAAGTTATTCCGAGCGGTGGCCGCGGCGGAGACCATCCACGCGCATGCCCATCTCCGTGCCATGGGCGGGATCAAGGCAACCGCCGAGAACCTGCGGGATGCCATTGCCGGCGAGAAATACGAATTCGAGGAGATGTATCCTGCCTTCGTCGAGACCGCCGAGAACGAAGGGGCCAGGATGGCGGCGCTGTCGATGAAGCGGGCGCTCGACGTGGAGAAGGTGCACCACGGCCTGTTCACCGGCGCCTTAGAGGCGGTGGAGACCGGGTCGGACCTGCCGGAAGGCAGCATCCACGTCTGTGCCATCTGCGGTCACACCGTCGTCGGCGGCGTTCCCGACCAATGCCCGGTGTGCATGGCCAAGGCGGGCGCGTTCACCGAGATTCTCTGACCCCCGGCGCCGGCACAATACGAGACCCTTCTCGTCACTCCCGCTTTACAGGGGGGCCGGCGTCCCTGCCGGCCTGTGCCGCGAAGCGGCGGGACATGCTAGCCCGCATTTCTCGCACTCTTTAGGTGCATCGGGGCTCTGAATCGGCGAAAATACTTCTGCAACAAAGACTTAACGCAATGCAGAGGAGTTCCCCGATGCCAACAGAGTGTATCTCGGATCTGTTTGGATTTGCACC
>CAIOJO010000335.1 GCA_903858635.1 uncultured Telmatospirillum sp.
ACGGAATGCCACTGCCCGTCGCCCCGTAACCGGCAATCGCAATTGTCGCTGACCAAGATCCCTGGCATCGTCACACTGCCGGCTGCGAGAAAACTGCGCCCGCACGCTCACGCCGCGATCGGGAGGGGTGAGCAATTACCCGTTGGCAGCCCGATTCTGTGGCCGGATTCCCGCTATAATCAGGATAACGCCCTGATCAACGGCCGCTTCTCCGGCGTCGATACCGACATCATGCTGGTCTATGTCGAGGGCGATGATGGCACTTTAGACCAGCCAGCCGTCTACCACGCCATGGAGGATGTCGGCCGCTACGTGTGGGAGCATACGGAAAAGGCCCGCTACGCCCAAAGTCTTGTCCCCGTGGTTCGATCGGTGCAGGAAGCCCTTTTTGAGGGCGATCCCTCGTACAGCATCATCCCGCAGACCGCGGATGAAATTGGCTTCAACGTCTATCTATACATTTCCAAGGGCGAGCCCGGGGATTTCCAGGCTTACACCAATGAAAAGCGATCGATCGGCTTTATTTCGATCCCGTTGGAGGACAAGACCGGCGCCACGGTCAAGACGGCGACGGACCTGGCGCGGCAATATATCGCTCACATGCCGCCATTGCCCAATGGTGCACATCTCATGGTGGCCGGTGGCCAAATCGGCATCGCCGAGGCGATCAATCACGAGATCGCCAGCACAAAGGACCTGGTCCTGGTGGTGATCATGACCATCATCATGGCGACGGTCTACTTGGCCTTCCGGTCCCTCTGGGTGACCGCGGTGCTGGCCGGTAGCTTGATTACCGCGACGTTCCTTACCGATAGCGTCATGTACTTCATGGGCATCGGCCTCAACCTCAATACGCTGCCGCTCGCTGCCTTGGGGGTCGGTTTGGCGGCCGACTATGGGATCTACATGCTGCATCGGATCAAGCATGCGCTGGCGGACGGCCACAGCTATTCGGATGCGGTCGAACACTCGCTAAAGACAGCAGGCAACGCCACGATGATTACGGCGATCACAATGATCGTGCCCGTTCTGCCATGGGCGTTCTTTTCGGCATTGAAGTTTCAGGCCGAAATGGGCGTGTTGCACGCCGTTGTTCTGTTTTTCAATATGATCGGCGCGCTGGTCTTCGTGCCTTGCATGGTGCTCATCTTCAAACCGAAGTCTTTGCTGAACCGGAAGGTTCCGTCTTCCGAGTCGCAATCGCCCGTGGAAGAGCAAGCCGATAACCTCTTTCCGGAGGATCAGAAGTTGATGCGAGCCATCAGTGGCCACGGAAAATAACTGGGGTTGCAGTTACAGAATTGCAAAAGGGAGGAAGTTGTAATGAAAACTAAAGTTGCGCTCGTTGGATTCGCTTTTATGGCGCTAATGAGTTCCGCCATCCGGCCGGTCATGGCCAATCCTGATGACGGCGTTGCCGCTTGGAAAGCCTTCGCCGCGAGCAACACCGAAGTGGACCGGAGCAAATGGCTCGAGGCGATCGGCTCGGCGGACGCCCTGGCGCTCGCCAAGCGGTGGTCCGCCTTGCGTGGTTACGATGCTCCCGGAATGTTATCGACGGCCCAACTCCCTGCGCAATTGAAGCCAGGCTTGGTGATCGATGCCAGCAATATCGATTCGATGCCTTGGCTCAAGGACTACATGACGCCGGCTCTGATGAGCCGCTTCAAGGATACGGCCTGGTTCGGCTGGAAGCGGGCGGTCATCGTGCCGACGACGTCTTACTTCATGCCCAAGGGGACGTTGGAACAGACGGAAGCGGCGGCGAAATCCGGCGCGACCTTCAAAGCCACCGATGACGGCAACTTGCTGACCAGTGATGGGAAGTTGGCGCTGGCTACCCAAGGTGCGCTTCCCTTCATTCATCCCAAAAATGGTTTGGAAGCGACTTGGATGAATGTCGCGCATGGCGTGTCGACCGACAATCTCGACTTCCATCCCATCACCATGGATGCCTGCGATGGCACGGATTCGCTGGAGCGTCAGTACAAAGCCGAACTGTGGTGGCAAAAGATGCACGGCCGCAAGGACTTTGCCCCTTACGGCGACATGCCGGGCATGGAAGGGGTGGTCGAGGCCGGAGCGGTCTATTTCAATGATCCCCGCGACGTTCGGGGATTGGCCGGCGTTCGCAAGCGCTTTGCGGCGGCCGACAAAGACGACGACTTCAAAGTCTATTTGCCGTCCCTCAAGCGCACCCGCGTCCTTTCCGCGACGGATGGGCAAGACCCATTGGCGGCCGGCCTCGAGCTCATCTGGGACGATTGGCGCGGGTATTGGGTCAAAATCAATCCAGCGCAGTATGATTACAAACTGGTCGGTGAAGGTTGGACACTCGGAATGCCGCATGTGGGGCATTTCTATGAAGCAGCCCGTCGTAGTGGTTCGTGCAAGGTCGATACAGTCGAACTTGAACTTCGCCCGGTCTGGATTATCGAAATCACCGACAAGACCGGGAAATACATTTACAGCAAGCGCCGTATGTATCTCGATAAAGAGACTTATTACCCGGCGGCGAATGAGTTCTACGACGCCCGCGGCAACCTGATGCGCGTTTGGTATGACTCGCGCGATTGGGTTCCCCAGAGCGGTCTGGCGCAATGGCGCCAAGTGGCGATCTGGAACGTGATCGCTCACCGCATGACGTGGCTCACCATGGATAGCCGGTGGGACGAACTCGATCAGCACCCGACGCCGAAGACCTTCGACATCGATCAGCTGCGAGATTTTAAATAACCGAACTGGCAGATCTATGGTGCTGACGGGTGTTATCTAGCAACACCCGTCAGTGTCACAGTGGTGAACTTAAGAAGTTTTGGGGGGACACATCATGAGAAAAGTACTACTTGCTGCGACGGCGTTCGCCGCTGTCGTGGGTGGGCTTGGCTCGGCCAATGCTGAGGTCAATATCACAGACGATTTAACAATTGGCGGCCGCCTGAGGCAGGGCGTTGCCCTTGCCTACGACGATTACACAACCAAGGGCAGCCCGACCATCGGCCAATTGAATTATTTGGGCGAAATCACCTCGAGCTGGCGACCGACGCAGGACCTGACCTTTACCGGCGATCTGTGGATCCGCGGCGACTGGTGCGCCGTTGCTGGTTGCGACCTGCAGGCTCCGGGGGCGATGAACTATTCGACGCCGGGCACGGCGCACAGCCGGTTCGGATACAACCTCTTTTCGCCGGGAACCAACCCGGGCTCGACCGCCCTGCTGGCCAACCCGCCGGCCAATCCCTTCGGCATGACCGATTATCGCGGCGTGGCCTACGACAAGTTCTACGAGGACATGGTCCGCGAATTGGCGGTCAAATATAACGATCCCAACAACGAATATGCCGTGAAAGTCGGCCGATTCGTCCGGGCTTGGGGCCAGTCGGATGGCGTTCGCCTGCTCGACGTGCTGCAGGCCCAGGATCTGCGACAGAAGGGCATATTGGGTGATGCCGACGAGACGCGCATCCCGAGCCTGATGTCGGCCTTCGATCTCAACCTGCAGCGCCTCGGCGCCGGTGCCCCCTTCGAAGCGGTGGGCCTCAAGGATCCCAAGCTCGAACTGATTTACATGCCGGAAAGTCACCACGACCGGTTCACCATCAACGCGCCCTTTGCCGGAACCGGGGCGTCCGGCGGGCTCTATGGCCTGCCATGGCCGGCGGCCATCGAGCAGGTGTCGCAACAAAGCATTCCCTTCTTCGGGGCCAATCTGCACGATCGTGACCCCAACTCCATCAGTTTCACCCAGCCGACTTTGGGCGGCCGTCTGAAATTCGAGACCTTGGGCGGTGAGGGCACGCTGAATGCCCTGCACGGCTACCAAGAAATGCCGATCATCAAAATGACCGGATCCAACCTGATCGTCGGCAATGCCTATAACGATCAGACCCATGCGGTGGCGGTTGTTCCTCTCAGCCTGGCCCAAACCATCGCCGCGGTGCATGGAGCCTATATTCCCTACCAGCAGGGGGTGTTTCCGTTTGCCCCCGGCGCCCCAATCACAGCGCAGGGGTATCAGAACATCATCTTCGGTACCGCGTCAGGTGGGGCCTGTAGCCCGACCCTCCCTTGTTCCGACAACATCAATTTCGACCTGGACTACCATTATCGGCGGGACCTGATCGGCGGCAGCTTTACCCGTGACATGGTCGAACTCCCGCTCGGACCGAAGGGCGTCACGCCGGTGCTGCGCACCGAGTTCAGCTATGAATTTGCCAAGCCGTTCAATGCGGCGAATGTGCCCTGGGTATCCAATCTCAATACGGTTCCAGCCGTCGCCGCTTTGGGCATTCCCACGTCAGCACCGGGAATTGTTACGACAGGCAAGACACCTGGATTCGCCTCGCTCATTACCGATCCGGCCGTCGGCATCATCCGCAGAGACCAGGCCTCGCTCATGGTGGGCGCCGATTACTTCTGGTGGCTGCCGTTCTGGAAGGACCAGGAAAGCAGCATCTTCACCAGCTTCCAGATCTTCACCATCAATACGCCCGGTGGCCACGAACTGTTGTGGCAATCGCCCTATGCGGGTTACGGTGGCACGGTTCATACCGTCCAGAACTACATGACGCTTCTGCTCGACAAGACCTTCGACCATGGCCGGTTGGCGGTGAATACGTTGATCCTGGCGGACCCGCAGAATAGCGGCTGGGCTCTGCGCCAGAGGTTTGATTTCAATTACTTTGGCGACAATTTGCGTCCGCGCATCGAGCTCTCGCACTATGAGGCGAACCCCGAAAAAGGCATCATCGGGCTCTATCAACATGCCGACAACGTCGAGTTCTCGCTGACTCTGCAGTTCTAGACTTCATCGGGTGGAGACCGCTTCCTGGATTGGCGGGAAGCGGTCTCTTCGTTCACCCACCGCCAGTGACAGTGACAGAGCATGGACGAAGATCAACGGGCTGAAGTTGGAGAATGGCACACGGAGGGGTTACACTCGACCGAAGCGGTACCCGCATCACAAGCGCAGCAGGCGAAGAGTCGGCAATTGCAGTCCGAAATCCTCTTTCTCAATGCCCCGGTCGGAATGTGTCTGCTGCGCGAGCGCGTAATCCTGAACTGCAATCGACGTTTCGAGGAGATACTTGGATACGACGAAGGAGATCTGGAGAATCAATCGGTACGAATTCTCTACCCGAGTGAAGAAACGTTTCGGTATATCGGCGAGAATTACGGTCATTTCTTCGAAAAAAACACGTATTACCGGGACGAACGGCCCCTGCTGCGTAAAGATGGGAAGCTCATCTGGTGCATCGTCACCGGCAAGATGCTCAATCCCGGCAATCCCCGGCATGGCGCCGTTTGGGTTGTGCAGGACATTTCCGAGCATAAGCTGCTCGAAGATGAGCTGAAAGCGAATGTCGAAAAACTCGAGCTTGTGGTTCACCAGAGAACCGTAGACCTGCGCCAGCACATTTCTATCCTCAATGACGAGATCGCCACGAGGAAGAAGGCGGAAGAAAACGCAAGCGAGAGTCAGAGGAAATATCAAACACTATTCGATATGCTGCCAATCGGCATATCCGTTACAAATGTAGATAATATTATTCTTGAGTCTAACCGCGTATTCTGCGAGATGATCGGCGTTGAAAATGCCGACTCGATGAATTGGCGCGATACTCACTGCCGTTTCTTTCTGCATGATGGCACCAAGATCTCACGCGATAATTTGCCCTGGTTTCTTTATGAACTTCAAAGTCGTTCCGTCAACAGCGTCGAAATCGGCATGCGCAAGAAGCGGGGGAGCAAGCTGAGTTGGCTCAACGTCAGCTCGTCGCTTCTATCGCTGAAAGGCCAGAACATCGTGGTGGCGGCGTTCACCGACATCAGCTATCGAAAACGCATCGAAGAACTGGAGCGGCTTCGCTACGCGGAACTCACCCGGCTGGGGCGCATCCATTCGATGGCGGAGATGTCGGCCGCCCTGGCCCACCAGATGGGCCAGCCGTTGGTTTCCGCCCTCAATTATCTGAATGGCTGTCTTCTGCGCATGGAGCAAGGCAAGGGGGATCACGAGGTCGCCCAATCGATTGGCCTGTCGATCAAATATCTCGAACAGGCCGGGGACATCCTCAGGCATGTGCGCAATTTCGTTTGCCGGCACGATCCGGTCAAAACGCCAGAAGCGCTAAACAATATAATTATCGATTCTATCCATTTCCTCGACTTCGAGATTCACAGATTCAGGGTGAAGATTGAATTGTCTCTCACCGAAAATCTGCCGCTGCTCGGGGATGTCCCGGTCGATGTTGAAATTG
>CAIOJO010000336.1 GCA_903858635.1 uncultured Telmatospirillum sp.
ACGGAATGCCACTGCCCGTCGCCCCGTAACCGGCAATCGCAATTGTCGCTGACCAAGATCCCTGGCATCG
Organism: uncultured Telmatospirillum sp.; assembly: GCA_903858635.1. Taxonomy (GTDB): domain Bacteria; phylum Pseudomonadota; class Alphaproteobacteria; order Rhodospirillales; family Magnetospirillaceae; genus DUZF01. The sequence continues at coordinate 71 of CAIOJO010000336.1, forward strand.
TCACACTGCCGGCTGCGAGAAAACTGCGCCCGCACGCTCACGCCGCGATCGGGAGGGGTGAGCAATTACCCCCATTTCGGCCAAACCGTGCTGAAGAATGGCCAATCCTTCTTCCACCGCATTGTAGAAGTTGTAACGAATATCGAAGAAACCTTTGGTCAACAAGCCGCGGTAGCGCACCGTGTTGTCGGAAAACACCTCGGCAATTGATGAGCCGTCGTCCTGACCGTTGGCGTTGGCATATTCACCGTTCATGTCGAAAATGATTTGGCCGATTCGGACACTGGCGCGCAAACCAGCCATTTGGACGGCCGCCACCGTCGTTTTGACGGTATTGGACTTGCCGGTTCGAGTCATTCCCAAGACAGCTGTGCGCCGTGACAGAAAGTCAACAGGGTGTATAGCCACCGGCACCAACGCTGAAGCCGCCTGCAATCGCGTAGTCGAGGTATAACGGACATGCCCGACCTCAAAGGAAGCGGGAGGAGCGGCAAAACCCATGGCTCGGGCATCCTGTTCGGCTTTCTCTTCCCGACGAGGATCAACGTAATTCACGATCATCCGCAGCGCCTGGTCTGTTGGCTTATAGACGCGCAGATGTGAAACCGATTGAAAATCCTCTGCATCGGCACCAAAACGTAGACGACCATCACTTTCAAAAAAAGTGCCCAGGATGCGGCAATTGAGCCCGCTGTATTGGAGAACGTCGTGCGTAATCGCCTCGATCCCGTCCAGGTGATCGCGTCGTTGGATACGGGTGTGGTTCTGGTGATGTTCGACAATTGCACGAAAGTTATCATCGTCGTTGGGAAGTGTGGATTGGCCCATTAGGCGGCGCGCGGGAACAGCGCGTCGCGGTAGACGAGATGGCGCAAGGCCTGGGGCTTCTTCTTGAGGGTGCCGATGACGTGGCGGTAATCGATGGCGTGGGCTCCAGTACCTCGAGCAGGTCTTCGAGAAGCCCACCGCTCTCGTCATAGGGCACGGTGACCCCGAGGAAATCGGTCGTGGCGATGATCCCCGGGTCCATCGGCAACGGGCCGGTCATCGCCGGTCCTCGTCGTGCCAGTTCGTCTCGGAAGTGCTGTGACGAGTCCGGCCGGCCAGCCAGGCGTTCAGTTCGGCCAGGTCGTAGAGGACGATCTTGCTTCCGGCCTTGGCATAGGCCGGGCCATCGCCGCGAAGGCGCATTTTGGCGAGCGCCGACCGCGACAGCCCAAGATAGGCCGCCGCCTCCGGTACCCGCAGCTTGCGGGCGGGAAATTCCGTCATCTGTCGTCTCCAGAAAGCCATCGCGTGATAGCCCCGCGACTGGAGACGACGCTACGGAGCCGTTCGGAGCCGGGCCATTTGTCCAAAAATTATTGGACGGGTTGACGACGGCCGATCAGAGACCCAGCCGCCGACGATCCTCCGCCGACAACGGCGGGTAATCGACCGTTACCTCGGGCAGCTCCAGATCGTCCGGCAACAGCCACAGATCGACGGAGTTCGCCAACGGATGGCCGCGTTTTTTCTGACCATGCGAGAAGGCCCGCGTCGCATCGAGCCCGATTTGCTGGGCAAGTGCCACGAATTCCGCCATCAGCACCGGCACCTTGGCGAACCGTTCCATCATTTGGGAAAGCTCGGCTAGAAGGGCTGTCAGGTCGATTTCGTCGGCCGCGCCGTTGTCCTGGCCGCCCACCGCGAAAATCTTCTCCAAACTGAGATCGGCGCCGCTCCCCAAGACCTGGTCCAACGCATCCATTTCCGCCTCGCGCAGATGGAATGCCGCCAGAATGTGGGCGACGCTCTTGTACCGCGTCCAAGCCGCCATCACCGAGGCGCGGCTGGTCGCTCCCTTTTTCTGGGCGTTACGCTGCTGAATGAGCTCGATGGCTCTTTCCTGGCTGGCGATTTCCGGCGCGTAGCGGTGCAGCGATAGGGTGGTCAGCAAGAGTTCGGCCGCCATCTGCCGCCCCTTGTCTCGTCTTGCCGTCAAGGCGTCGATTTGCAATGGCAAAGCCGTGTCTGCCTGGACGAGCTCGGTAAAGAGCTTCCCGTCACCAGCCGGTTTCGCCACACCGGCATTGACGCAATCGACCGCGAGCTTGCCGGCAACCGCCTTGGCGAAATCGGGATGGCGCCCGGGCTCGTCCGGATAAGCCACCGCCATGATCAGGGCGCACCAAGCGGTCACCGGCGAGTTGTCGGGCAGGCTGAGGACCGGCACGGTGCCCTCAGGCCGCGCCCTTCAGGGCATCCATGACGGCTTCGGGATGACGGGCGATCACCGTCAGAAAAGCGCGGGCGGCACCTTCCGGCCGGCGATGACCGCGCTCCCAATTGCGCAGTGTGCCGAGCGGGAAGCCGAAGCGGCCGGCGAACTCCTTTTGGGTCATGCCGAGCTTGCCACGGATCGCCTTGACGTCGATTGCGGCGGGGATCACCACATGATGCACCCGCACCTCAACCGGCTCGCCCTTTGTGTAGGCAAGGGCCTCCTGCAATCCCCGAATAATGCTTTCACCCACCTTGCTCATCGCCCCTTCCTTTCCGCCTTGATGGCTTCGACCAGACGCGCCATGACGTTGCGCTCGGCTGCCGTCACATTTTCCTTCGCCGCCTTTGGATAGGCGGCTACCAGCAGCAAGGGATAACGCTCGTCCTGGAAGAAATAGATGGTCCGCATGCCACCCCGTTTCCCCTGCCCGGCCAAGGCCCAGCGCAATTTGCGCACGCCGCCCGTACCGGTCATCACCACGCCGGCTCGCGGATTTCGCGCCAGGTGATCGCACAGGTCGTCGATTTCCGCATCGGACATGAACCGTTCGGCGGCGCGGCGAAACTCATGCGTCTCGCAAACGGTTACCGGAGCCTGTGGCTGATTATGGGGAATCCCTGGCGAGTGAGTCAATGACCGCCCTCCGCTTTGGCAAAAGGCAGCACATTGTCATCGCCCAGCCCGCCGACCAGGCCTTCGATCCGCCGGGCCCAGGCTTCGATGGCGACCTTGCGCTCCGCCAGGTATTCATGCCGGTTGTAGATCCCAGCCACCCCTGAGAGCGCCTTCGGATTGTGGTTGAGGATCTTCTCGGTCACATGGGGCAACACCCCCATATGGGCGAGGCCGGTGGCCATGGTGCGGCGCAGATCATGCAGGGTCCATTCGGGCAGTGCTTTGACCCGTGCCGGATCGCTCCCGGCGTCCGCCGCCTTCTTCCGCCGCGCCTTCAACAGTTCGGCATCGAGCCGTAGCTTGGCTTTGGAGAATCCGGAGACCGGCGCGGTTCCGGTGGTGCTGAAGACGAAGGCCTCGGACAGCCGCGGCAGGTTCGCCACCACATCGACGGCTTGCGGCGCCAGATGGACGATGTGCCCCTGCTCATTCTTGGTCCGCTCGCCGGGAATGGCCCACAGTCCGCCTTCGAGATCGACTTCCGGCCATGCCATGCCGGCGACCTCGTTGCGCCGTTGGCCGGTCAGCATCAGCAGTCGCACCATGGCGCCGAACGGATAGGCCAGTTCGCCGGATGCCGCCCAAATCTCTACCAGCTCGGCGTCGCTCAACACCCGGCTGCGGCTCCGTTCGGTGGCATCCGGGCGCAGCTTGCTGGCCGGGTTCACCTCGATCAGCCCACGTTCGACGGCATAGCCGAACAGCGGCCGAATGGCCCGCAGGGCGTTCCAGGCGGCGCTCGGCGTTCCCTCGTCGGCAATAGCGTCGAGGGCGGCGCCGACGTCGACCCGGGTGATGGTCGCCAGGTCGCGGTCGCCCCAGCGGGCGATGAAGCGGCGGCGCAGGATACTGGCCTTCAGCTTGCCGCTGTCCAAGCCGGCGACGCGCCGTTCAATGAACCGCTCGGCGAAATCGGCAAAGGCCCGCTCTTTGGCCCGCTCCGCTTCCACCTGGCGGCGCCGTTCGGCCTCGCGGCTCTCTTCCTGCTGGCGCAGCGGGTCGATGCCCTCGCTCACTGTGCGTTCCAGCGCCTCGGCGCGGCTCCGCGCCTTGTCCGGCGTCCAGGCCCCATGCTCGCCGATGGTGTAGCGCTGGGTCGGCGATCCGCGGCCGGCCATCCGATATTGGAAGATGTAGACCCGGCGCCCGCGTGGCGTCACCTTCAGGCCGAAGCCTTTGGTCGATCCGTCGCCGCTGTCCCACAGGAAGATGTCCTTTGGACCGGGCAGGACGGCATCGACGCTGCGCTTGCTGATCCTTAGCCGCATCGCCGCTTCTCCACTCAACCCGGCGGAGTATAGCCGAAATCGCCCCAGCAATCACATAGCAATCACGAAAACGGGTTTGTTTCGGGTTGTGGTCCATCATCCGGAACGATATTCATCTGGAATATCTGCACATTATGACAAATGAGGAAAGAGCTGGCCGGGTTTGTTCGGACAGGAATCGACGCTGGATAAGTGGATCCTCTGCCGGTTGTCCTCGCACAGTGTCGATTTTTCAGCGTCATGTCGGGAGGGCGTAGCCCGAC
>CAIOJO010000337.1 GCA_903858635.1 uncultured Telmatospirillum sp.
ACGGAATGCCACTGCCCGTCGCCCCGTAACCGGCAATCGCAATTGTCGCTGACCAAGATCCCTGGCATCGTCACACTGCCGGCTGCGAGAAAACTGCGCCCGCACGCTCACGCCGCGATCGGGAGGGGTGAGCAATTACAACGGTTTTATAGTCTCTGATGGGGCTCCATATAGGAATGAAATTGAGTTAATGGCTGTTTCGATAGATTCGCAGTCCAGCGTTCCCATATGAAATACATCTCCACGAAAACAGCTAAAAATGCCAATTCATAACTGAACAGAAAGTTGCCATGTCATCGATTTTGTTCGCGCTAATATCTCTGGTATAGATGTTATTAATATCTCGTCGGTTAGATTATTGTATAGCGCCACCTTATGTTTCTCTTTAAGAGCTTCGGCGGCTGCAATTTCGCTCTCTGTGAGCGCAAAAAAGAACCCAACAAAGCCTTCCTTAGTTCTCTTTTGATTTGAGCTCTTGATCTCAATGAAAGTCATTTCAGGAAGCGCATTCCGAACGTCTGAAATACTTGAGAAGTCCACAGAATATGGCAAGGCAATCGCGTCAAAACTTGACCGCTTTATTGTTACGCCGATCTCGCTCAGGGCCTGAAGCAAGATCTTCAAGTTGCCGCCGCTAGGCCGTGCAACCCAATTATCCATATTTTCCAGCGCGCTTACTTCGCCGGATGCCCCGCTCTGGTTTGCGAGCCGAGCAAGGTGCTGGCGTTTTGCCGCGATGATCTCAAGGGGTGTCATGGCGAGTGGTTCTAATCCCCGGACACTACGGCCGCGGAACCATTCCGCAGGCAAGTCCAGGAAATTACCAGATTGACGCCAGCTTGTCGCAGTGCGTCGATGGCGACATTCAGCAATCGGATGTCATCGTGCCTGCACCGTCCACGAAGCTTTGGCCGCGTCGAAGGCCGTCGAGACGATCGTCAGGAACTTCCCGTCCCGCGTCTGGATCTTGTCCGTAAGCTTCGGGGTCATCGGCAGCCCGTCGGCCAAGAGCGTGAACAGGTAGTCGTTCGCCGTTATCACCGTGTTGGTGATGAACGATACGTCGACTTGGCGGTCAATCCCGCGGACTACATAATCTTTCTGATCAGTGATGGTGATCGCCGCACCGCTCGCCATGCTAGCGACCAGGGCGGGCGTGAACGTCACGCCGGTCATGGTGCCGGCGACAGGTGCCACGGTGTTGGTTACCGTGTGGGTCGTTAGCCCATTGGCGAACGTGTCGCCGGGCACAACACCGCCCCAACCTGCCGGGCAGTTGGTGAAATTGGCGGTGCTCACGCCAATGGCGTAGGTCGCGCCCGACTTGACGGCCGTATTGGTGATGGCGCGGTAGGTGATCGGGAAACAGATTCCCTTCAGGGCCTTCCCTACGGCCTTGGCGATGGCGCCTTTCAATGGACTGGCCATCAGCGCACCAACGGGGCGGAACTGGCGCCGGCCGCGCCCGTCGGCGTCAACAGCGAGCGTATCAGGGTCAAGACCATATCCGGCAACCGCCGTTGCGGCGCGCGGCCGTCATAGCTGATCGCCACACCGCCCGCGTTGATGCTGCGCACTCCCAGCGTTCCCGAGTCGTCGGTCGGATCTTCGATCAGGTATCGAAGCGCAAGCTCGCATTGGGCGTCAATGATGGCTTGCGGAATGGCAGCCGCATCGATGATCCGGCCTTCGAGGTCCGCACCGCCGGTCCTGGGCCACGCCTGGACCTGATTGGGGTCCGAGATGATGCCGACGTAGGACTCGCGGTCCAGCGCCTTGGCAGCCATGCGCAGCGCCTTTTCCTTGTCGGTCGAGGCAGCGCCGGTCCAAGTGGTCGCGTAGAGCCGGGCACCAAAATAGGTGTCGGCGTCCGCGACGCTGATATAGCTGTCGGTCCCTACGGTCAAAGTCATGTGTCCTCATCCCCTTTCAAAAAGTTCGCCCGCCGCGGCCGGGAGGAAACCCGGCCCGCGGGCGGTCGGCGGTTGTTTTTGACGCAGCACTCACCGACTTGCCGCGTCGGCCCTTCGAGACTCTGCCGTTGATGAAAAACGGAGCCTCTCCCCGGCCGCAGGGTGGGTTCTAGAAGTTGTCGGGCGCCAGCCACGCGCCGTAGCTCAAGCTCGGGGTCGTGCCCCCCAGCGTGGCCTTGACGCGGATTGCGGCGGCGGTGCTGTCGCGTTGGGCGATGGCCGGGCCGGACAACGGGATTTCATAAGTCCCGGTGGCGGTCACGGTGATCGAACCGACTTCCACCGGACTGCCGAAGGCAATGGCCGAGTCGGTCTCAATCGAGACGACGTAGGTTTCATCGCCGGTCGTGTGGTCGAACGCGGTCACGTTCACCACAGCCGAGAAGGTGGGCAGGCTCCGCACCGCCAGCGCAATGCCGGTTTCGGCGGTCGTGGTCGTGATAGCAACGGCGGTCCCGTCACGGAGTTCGAGTTCCGTGTCATACGGGCCATACCGGCCGGGGGCCGGCGAAAGATCAATGGTCGCAGTCATGTTCTATACTCCTCAACCCGCCTTAATGTGTTGCAGCCGGGCGGCGGCGCGGGGATGCTTGATGGCCATGGCGGCGAACCACTCGATGCGGGTTCGGAAAGCCGGCTTGGAATTCAGTTCGCCCAAGTCGCGGACATCGATCGGGGCCGACTGGATACCGTGGAAGGTGTCCATCCCGAGACGCAGCGCGTACATGGAACAGGTGTTCGCATGGCCGGCGCCGTCGTCTTCGTCGAAGTCGAGAACCCATTGGCCTAGGTCGTCGAACTCCACGATGCCGATGGGGATACCGCCGTACATCTGCATGGGACGGCCAAGCTGATCGATGCCCATCGTCACGGCGAGGGTGTTCGTCGCAAGCTGGGTGATCTTCCGGCGGCACTGCTTGTTCATGAGCAGGATCGACGGGGCACCCTGTACCGCATCGATCATCTCATCGACCTTGGCCAGCGTGAGAGTCGCCGCGCCCATGTCGACGACCTGCCCGCCGGTCAGCCGCTTGTTCAAGCCGTCGAACTCGCGGGGGGCGGTGTCGGCGTCACCATCGAAGAAGGTCTTCATCCAACGCAGCGCCAGGGCCTTGGACTTCAAGCCGTCGTGGATGGCGCGGGCGTTGTTGTCAGAAACGCCGGTCTTCACCAAGAAGGTGTCATAGTCCGACTCGCCGCCCATGATCTTCAGCGGTTCAGTCGCCGGGTTGATGATGCCGGTCGACTCCGTGTACGACTCGTTGATGCCGCGGAAAGCAATACCCGGAAGGGTGCCTTCGCGGTTGTAGACATAGGCCGGGCCGTTGATGGTTTCGAACGGCAGGTTCAAAAGAACCGGGTTTTCGCGCGCGAAGATTTCAACCACGCCCGAGACGAGGGGGCTGGGGTTGAGCTTCGCGGCTTCAAGAATAGTCAGCATTAATGGTGCTCCTTACTTCGAGGCTGGGGCACTGCCATAAGCAGCGGCCATGCGGGCAGTCGGTGGAAGTTGCGCAAGCTCGGCAGCCATGGGGCTGACGGACTTGCGCACGTCGGTCGTCGGAACCGCAGTGGGGGCGTTGAACAGCCCGGATGCTTTGGCCTGCTGTATCCAGCCGATGCGGTCACCGATGGGCAGCCCGGACGGAACCAGCGCCTTCAAGTTCGGCGGCACTTCGGCGAGCAAGGCCGTTTCGACTGCGGCAAGCTGGGACTCCAGCGCGGCGATACGCGCGGCGTCCGCAGGCACTGCGGGTGCGGCCGGCGGTGTCTGAACAGCCGCGGGCGTAGTCGTGGCGTCCGGGGCGGCGGGCGTGGTCTGTGTCGTCATGGTTTCAGCATCCCGTTTGTATGGATTGGATTCTTCGCGGTCAGGGCAGGGTCACCGCCGGGGTTGGCCGGGTCGGTGGGATTGAATGACGGGCCGGTGAAGCCGATACCCAATGACGCGGTTTCCTCCCGGCGCCGGGTCAATTCGGCCAGGGCCTCGGTGCGGTCACGAACGTCCGGGTTGTCGTTGATCAGGCAATCGACCGGCGACCAGATGCCCATATCAATGCGGCGCTGGTAGCACTCCAGGCGGTCACGTTCGACCAAGGACTCGCTGATCTCGGCAAAGTCCACACTGACGGTCGCGTTGGCAGGAATGGTGCCGGGCTGGTGCGTGTTCACCACCGTCTTGACGATATCGAACAGGCGGGCCTCATAGGTGCGCCACAGTTCTTGGTCGTCGCGCCGTGCTTCCTGAAGATCCTTATGTTCGAGGGCCTTCGCGGCACCCGATTCCGCCGCTGGCGAAATCTCGAAGACATTGGCCGCAAGATCATTGGCGACCGCCGTCTGTTTGATCAGGAATTCGAGCGCTTTCAACGTGTCCAGGATTGGACTGTTCGGCGCAGCGAACCCGAACTTCCCATTTTCCGGCAGCGTCACCGCGCGGTCAGGGCCGACGCGGATAGCGTCACCGGCCGGCACTCCGCTTGCCCATGCCTGCCCGTGGCTCTGCAATTCGATGGCCCGCCAGAGATTGGCGAGTGCCGCATTGATGGCGGATTGGGCTTCGATCAGGTCGTCACCGCCGGGCAGGAAGAACAGGCTGGGGTTGTCCGGTGCCCGGTCGAACAGAGGGACGAACGGTAGGACACCGTAAGGATTGACGCCGTTCGGGTTGCCCTCAACAGGCACCGGACGGCCGCTGTAATCGCGGCGGAAATAGGCGGTGTCGGTCCAGTCCGAATAACTCGTCAGGGCGGTCGAGAACCGGCCGGCGAGGTCGTAGCCGAGACGGGTCACGATGACGCGGGTCGGGTGCTCCGGTTCCTCGAACAGCACGTCAAGAATGTTCGGGGTCGCAACCGATAGCGTTGGGCCGTTCCCGGACCATCCGACTTGCAGGGCCGTCGTCTTCAACAGCTTCGTCAGCCGGGAAGCCTGCTTGAGCACCACGTTCGCGTTCAGCGCCTGATAGATCGCTTCCCCGGTGTTCTGATCCATGCCCTTGAAGGTGCGAACCGGCGGCGCGGCGTAGCAGGTGGCGCGGCGGTTGACGATCTTCTTGACCACGTTGATACCGAACAACCTGAAGTCTTCGGGCTTCGACCAGCGGGCCTTGATCAGGCGGAACAGTTCGTCCGACTGGGCATCGTGGTAATAGCGCAACCACAGGTCAGCCTTCGTCTTTCGCGCGATGGGCGCGCGGACGATATCGGTAAAGCTCGGCTCTGCCGGTTTCCCAGATGAAAAGAACAAACTACCTCCTGATCAAGCGCCAACTTGTCAAGAGGTAATTTGTTTTTCAGTAAATGTCAACGTGGAAGTGTGTGACTGCCCACATTCCGCGCCTTTACACTTACGAAGTCTTCCAGTGACATTGGCGATACTGCGGAACGAGAAAGATATTTCTGGTAAATACTGGAAGCCTCTGCAAATGAGCGGCACGTATCCGAACACGGCGGAACGAGATTTCCCCCGTTCATGATGCAAAGATTTACGGACGGCCCCGCCGCAAAGCAGTGGATTCCGTTCAATTCATACGGGTTGAGTTCCAGGTCACGGAGGGCATAGACGGCCCAAGCAAGGCTGTAGATGTGGTCGTCATGGCATCCCTTCGCGGCCTCGAACTTCGCGATGCTGCCCTTGCTGGTGCCGGTTCCTTCAAGCCGATACTCGAACGTCTCCATTTCCTGGAACAGCTTCTCAAGGGCGGGATGAATGTGGAGTCGGCCTTCGTTCGCCGCATTGAACAGGGCCGTGAATGCACCGCTCTGGCGTTCGGCCGTGGCGACAACGAGTTCGTGCTGGAACTTCTGTTCGCCAGCCCAGGCGCCAATATCCTGCGCGTTATAGGTCTCAATCGCGGCGCGCGACATGCCGAAGTCTTTATAATAGCGGGTGAGCGCCTTCTTGATGCCGGCGGCGGAACTGAATTTGATGTCGTCGGAGGCCAGCACGAAATAGTGTTCGTCCTCTCCCTGGATCGTCTTCAACACGGCGGTCGTCACCGTCGAGTCACCGTGAAGGCTGAACCCATAGGCACGGTCAAGGCCGGCGCCGACGACGAAGGCGGCACCGTCGGCGATGGCCTTCGGGTCCAGCGGATAGCGGTCCCGGCAACGTTCGATGACTTCCGCCGGGAACAGGCTGTTGTTCGCCGCGGTCCACTGGTTGAGATGTTGCTGGGCGAACTCGATCGGCAACATCTGCGCGGCGCGGCTCTTGAGCTTCGCCGGGCTGATCCACGACGGCCCGCGGGCGATGGCGTCGGCCAGGTCGCGGTATTCGATATGGCTGAAACAGAGCGTGTCGTCGGTGCCTGCCTGAGCGAGGTTGTAGAGGGCGAACAACGGCGACGACCGCGCGCCGACCGTGGAGTCGACCAGGACAAGGCCGTCTTCTGTGTCAATGGTGCTGGAGGCCAAAACCTGATAGAGCGCATCGGATCGGGCTGCATGCAGTTCCGACACCTGGGCAATGGACAGCTTCTTGCCGTAGAGCGCGGCTTGGCTCGCCGGGAATGCTTGGATCACGTTGTTGACGGCTTCGTAGTGGATGGCGTCGGCGCCGATCTTGATCGCTTCAGACTTGATCAAGGCCGACGTGTACGGCGTCTGTTCAAGGATCGTCCGGACCAGCTTGAATGCGGTGTCGACTGACTGCTTCTCGCTGTTCGACACGATGGCGATGGTCTGGGTCCGGCGGGTCAGAAAGCGCCACACTATTATAAGTGCGGTCATCACCGTCTTGCCGTGTCGCCGCGGCCAGCAGAACACCAGTGTGGAATACCGTGTGTCCAGCGCGCGGCGGATCTCGTCCCGAACCAGATCGTTCGGGATGGTATAGGGTTGGAAGCCTCCCTTCTCAGACGGGATTCGGGGCTGTACGTCGTCGAGGAATTTCAAGAAGCCGTCGGCGCCGTTGCGCCAACTGGCTATAAGGTCTTTAGGGCTGGGTTTCGTGGCCATGGCGCTTACTCCAAAGGAACCACAATTGAACGGCAATTTGGGTGCCGCGGCGGGAAGGGTGCGCTGGGATCGTTGAAGCGCCATTCGGTGCCGTTCAAATCCTGGCAGATTTGCGAGGTCCGGTTGTCCATGACTGCGGTGTAGCGCCACCGGGAAAAGCGAATGTCCGCACCTGCGGCGAGAAGCCGGGCGCGGTTGGCTGCCGAGTGCAGGGCGGTGACGGTGGTCGACTCCAGGGCGTGGCCGGCGAGGGTCTGAGCGCGTTTGACCAGTTCGGACACGTCGGCGCGGGTGTGCGCCGTCCTGAAGTCGTTGGACAGTCGGCGGAAAAGATCGTCCGCGGTCTTCGCCGACCACTGCGGCCAACTGCGGCCGTCCGGCCCGACGATGGCCGCGCTGATCAGCCGGTCTTCCGGGACGTGTGGAAGGGGGCGGTCATCGCCTGCGGCTACGAGCGCGTCTTGCAGCGCAGACACGGCGCCTTTGGCCGCGGCGTCGAGGTTGAACAGGATGATCTGGTACAGCCGAACACGCAGGGTTGCGGCCAATGCGGCGAGGATTGGAATTAAGGCCAGCCACCAACCGTCCGGCAGGGTGTCCTTGTCCTGCGTGTGTTCGTCGACCGCGTTCTGAACCTCGGCAGCCGACATGCCGAGGGCCGAATGCAGGGCCTTGATAGCGCCCGCCTCCTGCGTGGAGAGTGCGGCGTGATAGCCGATGATGGCGTCTTCGATTTCCATGATTTACGCCCCCTCGGCCAGGGCTGCGGTGTGGGCATCGATGACCTTGGCGCCGCTGCCGTCCTTCGCCATGCGGGCGAGGCCAAGGCGGGCGATCAGGGCCGACATGATGTTTGCGCGTCGGGCGTATCGGTCGCTGTCGAAGGTCTCGCCGTTGGCGAGGCTGCATTCATCGATCTCGCATTGCAGGGCCATGGTGGCAATGCGGCGAATCAGCGCCTCCTGGGCGACGTTCGGCTTTCCGCCGACCATTTGAGAGAAGTCGTCCACGAGGTCACGGTAACGGCGCGCAATCGGCTTGCGGCCGTCGACATCCTCAAGAAACATGCTCGTGCCGTTCGAGACGGCCGAACGGTTCTTCATCGAATTGGTATCGAGTTCGCGCGCCATTGTTGTCTAAAGCCTTCCTTCGTCAATTTTCTGAGAGGGTATCGCCGGCCTCTGCCGGCCTTTCTATTTCGGGGTGCCAGGGGGTATCCTATCACGTTTTCTTCTTGACACAAGGATTGTATATCCTTGGCCCACTTGCAGAATGTTGGAAATACACGCTATTTTATTGCGTTCTGATGCCGTTCTGAACAGCCGCACGTTCCAGCCTGATCGCCTGTTCGGTCTCATCACCTGATTGGCTGATCGCCTGAGCGGCTATCTGGCTGTTCGGCTATTCGGCACCAAGGTTATCTGGCTGCCATGTCGCTATCTGTGCTGTCTCTGTGGCGCGGACCTTAAAGGCACGGCGCGCAGTTCGAGTGCGGCCATACTTATTTTTATGGCCAGCGTTTATGCTGCCGACTACGCCCGGTAAAATCGGTGACGAAAGTGACGAAACTTTTGCCATTAAATGTTCTATGGAAAAAAATATTTTTCATATTATCGCGCGCGGAAAAACCCGATTCAGGGGTCTGAGAGAGGTAGCATTCAGAAATTTTATTTTTCCCAGGGATATTTAATGGCAAAAGTTTCGTCACTTTCGTCACCGCACCGACGCGGCCGATAAAATTATCGTCCGCGTCGTAAGATCCGCCGGCCATCACGACAACATCTCTGCCAGCAATTCCGCGGGGATGTCCCGGTCGATGTTGAAATTGGAGGGCAGGCGTTGCTCACCTTGAGCCTGTAGGCTCGGGGTGTCGAATCCGCAAAGGAGAGCAACGCCATGAAGAAATCTACCACATTGGCCGCCGTCGTTCCGGCGAC
>CAIOJO010000338.1 GCA_903858635.1 uncultured Telmatospirillum sp.
AGCACATGGCCATGAACCTCATCCGCCATCCAAAAGATCGCCACAGCCTCAAAAACCGGCGAAAGCTGGCCTGCTTGAACTCCGACTATCTGGAAACCCTCATCCGAAATCAGCCGCCGTTAACCTGAAGCGATTCCCCTGCTCATGGGGGGCGTGGCGATTGCAGTTTGTTCAGTAATGTGACGTCCCCGCTCGCGGCGAACCGATGTATCCTAACTCGGTTCTGCGCCGGATCGGACCGTTTTCCTGAAGCGCGCTCAACCGGGCCGACCATCGGCGCGCGGGCTGAGACAGATCGGCGCGTAAACCACCAGGTATATAAGAAATCCGGCGGTCCACAACAAACCCGACAGCCAAAGGCCGGTCAGCGGATCGACCATGACCCCGAACACCCGGACCACGGCGCCCAGGAACACCAGCCCGTAGGCGACCACGGTCGCCGTGGCCGGTTGCAACGGCCGGCCGGCATGGCCGAGCGCCGCCCGGGTCATCACGCCGAGCACCATCAGGCCGACACATCCCACCGTCAGCGCATGCAGCGCCAGTTGTGGCGTCACCGCCGGCACGAAGGCGGACAGGCCGAACAGGACGAGACCGATCGGCAGCCACAGATAGCCCAGATGCAGCACCCACAGCAGCGGCACCCGCGTCGTCCGCCAGCCGTACCAGCCGGCCAGGCGGACCAGTTGCAGCAGGGCCGCGAGCAGGGCAAGGGCACCGGTCGCCGCCGCCTCCGGCACCACCGCCTCGGCCAGGCCGGTGGCCGCCACCGCGGCAATCGCCGTGAGATCCAGCCAGCGCCGGCTCTTCGGCTCAACCACGATGCCGACGGCCCGCAGGCCGGCGCCGGTGAACGCCGGGACAATGCGTCCGCCGACGATGCTGATCATCACCAGCAGCAGGAACAGACCGGCGATCAGACCGCTCCAGCCGGTACGGCTGACGCCGGTCATCTCGCCCAGCACCAACCCATCGGCAACGGCGAGAAGAGCGAGCAGCGGCAGAAAGGCGATGTTGCGAAACTTGCCGGCGCCGATCAGCGGCGCGGCGAGGACGGCGCCCAGGGCCGGAAAGAAGGCGATGTCGAGAGCCCCCGCCAGCCACGGCGACAGGCCGGTCCAGAAGGCCAGGCGGGCGGCCAGCCACAGCACCGCGAGCAGGGCCAGCGGACGCCCCTTCAGACCGGTCGTGCCGGTCCAGCTGGGCACCGCCGTGAGCAGGAAGCCGGCGATCGCCGCCCCGGCGAAACCGAATACCATTTCATGGCCGTGCCAAAGGGCGGGCGGATAGGGCAGGTCGAGATCGATGCCGGCCAGCATCTGGCCGAGCCAGACCGGCACGATGCTGGCCGCCTGAACTCCGGCCAGCAGGAAGAACGGACGGAACCCCGCCCGCAGCACGACCGGACGGATTTCCGCCGCGATCTTGGTCTCGCTCTCGATAGCCATGTTCACTCCCATTCGCGTCCCGCCAGGGAACGCCTTCGCGGGGCGGCACGCCTTGACCCTGGTCAAAAAATGAATGCTTTGACAAAAGGCGTCACCAATGTTTTCTCATCCGCAGCTTGAAAGTCGGGTTGGTGACCATGCAGTTGAAGCATCCCCAGGTCCGCCGTCGGCGCCTTCCCCGTGAACAGCGTCACCGGTTGATTCTGGAAGAAGCGGTACGCTTCTTTGCCGAGGTCGGTTTCGAAGGCCAGACCCGTGTCCTGGCGGAACGGCTGGGCGTCACCCAGCCCTTGCTCTACCGCTATTTTCCCGACAAGGACAGTTTGATCGACAGCGTCTTCGACGAGGTGTTCCTCAAGCGCTGGAAACCCGAATGGGAAGTCATGCTGCGCGACCGCTCGCGGACGCTGCTCGACCGCCTGAGCGAATTCAACAAGGCCTATTGGCGGGAACTGTCCAGCCCCGAACCAGTGCGCATCTTCATGTTCGCCGGGCTCAAGGGAGAAAAGATCAGCCAAGCCTATCTCGAGCTGATGCGCGACAAGGTGCTCGAGCCGATCTGCGCCGAGCTGCGCCACGAAATCGGCCTGCCGCCGCCCGAGGAATTGCCCATCGACGAAATGGAAATCCATATGGCCTGGGCGCTGCAAGGCGCCATTTTCCACATCGCCATGCGCAAATGGATTTACAAGGTGGCGGTGCCCGAGGACATCGATCGGCTGGTCGAATACACGGTTCGCGCCTATCTGCACGGCAGCGCCGCCACCCTCAAGGACATGCTGGCCGCACGGGTATGACGGCCGGGCTGGTGCGGAGGCGAATGCCGGCTCCCCCATGACAGGCCTGCCGACACCGCGCGAGGCACGCCGCCTCCTGTTCTGGGCCGCGCCGATCGCCTTCGGACTGGTGGCGCTGGCGCTCGGCATGGATGCCGACTGGGATCTGCGCAACTATCACTACTACAATGCCTGGGCCCTGCTGAGCGGCCGCGATGGGTGGGACATGCTGGTCTCGCAGCGGCCCAGCTTCTACAACCCGGCCCTCGACCTGCCCTATTTCCTGCTCGCCCAGATCTTGCCGGCCCGTGCCCTGGCCTTCCTTTACGGCATGCTGCACGGCCTCAACCTGGTTCTGCTGACCTTGTTGGGGGAACGCCTGCTGATCCTCGACGGCGCCTGGCGGCGGTTTGGCCTGGCCGCCTTGCTGGCCACCGCCGGCAGCTGCGGCGCGGTGGCCCTGTCGGAAATCGGCACCGTCTTCTATGACAATCTGTTGAGCCTGGGGCTGTTCGGCTCGCTGCTGGCGGTGGTCGCCCATTGGCGCCGCCTGGCGGAGGGGCGGCGCTGGCTGGTCGTGGCGGTCGTGGCCGGCCTTCCGGCCGGCCTCGCCTTCGGCCTGAAGCAGACGGCGGTGATGTTTCCGGTCGGTCTGGCGGTCGCCCTGCTGCTGACCCTGCCCGCCCCACCGCTGCGCCGCCTGCAGGTGACTTTCGCCTTCGGCATCGGCGTCGTCCTCGCCACCATCGCCGGCGGCGGCTATTGGCTATGGCATCTGTGGGCGCATTACGGCAATCCCATCTTTCCCCATTTCAACCAGATCTTCCACTCGCCCTGGGGCCTGCCCGAGGCCTATCGCGACGTCCAATACGCGGTCGGATCGCCTTGGCAACGCCTGATCTTCCCGTTCACCTTCAGCTTCGATTCGAAGCTGGCCAGCGAGATCCAATTCCGCGACTTCCGCGTGCTGACGGCGTTCCTGCTGATCCCGGTGGCCGGTCTGGCCGAAGTCGGCCGGGTGCTGGCCGGGGCCCCGCCGGGGCGCCGCTTCGTCGACCGCGGACCGGCGATCTTCGTGCTGGTCAGCGCCGCCGCCGCCTATCTGGTGTGGCTGCTGCTGTTCGCCGTCTATCGCTACATCACCGCCTTGGAGATGGCGTCGCCGCTGCTGCTGGCGCTGGCCTTCGGCCTGATGCCCGGGCCGCATCGCTGGCGCCTCGGGCTGACGGTGGGTCTGGTCATGCTGATGGTCGCCACCACGCGCTTCGGCCAATGGATTCGCGTGCCGTTCACCGACCATGCGGTGGAGGTCAGCCTGCCGGCCATCGCCGACCCCGCCCACAGCCTGGTCCTGCTGGCCGGCCACGAGCCGCTGTCCTTCCTGCTGCCGTCATTCCCGCCGGCCATGCGCTTCCTGCGGATCGACAGCAATTTCACCAATCCGGACGAAACCACGGTCCGCTTCAACCAGGTCATGCGGCGGATCGTCGCGGAGCATCAGGGCCCCCTGCTCGCCCTGTTCATCCCCACCGAACGCCACGACGTGGTCACCCGGCTCGGCAATTACGGCCTGGCGTTGGACGAAACCGGCTGCGCCCCGGTCACCTCGCCGATCGGCGCCGCGCCCTATGCCCTGTGCCCGATCGGGCGGAAGTGACGGATACCGGGTCGCCCTATGGGTCTCTTAGCGCCGATTGTCGCCGTTTCGAGGGCTTGGAGGCGACTCTCCACTGCGGACGCTCCCTGGCGCGCCCTTCGTCTTTTTGTCCCAAGCTAACTCCCAACCCGAAATGGATTGACGATACGGAGCCCCGCGCCGAGTCGCATGTCGTGCTGCATATCCTCCGACCATAACCTGTCGCAATCGGCATGGAGCGCGGAAGCGGCGATCATCGCGTCGTAAGTGGAGAGATTGTAGCGCTCGGCGAGCGCAAGCCCGGTCTCGTGAGTTTCGACGGTGATCGGCTGGACGGTGAGCAGGTCGCGCAGCACAGACAGAAACCTGTGTGTGTCCGGCCAGGTCAACCGCATTTTGCGGCGCGCGACATTGGTCAGTTCGTTCAGAACCTGCACGCTAATCACGCCGCCACCGCCGATGAGAGCTTCCGCACGATCCGCCTTCACGGGGTCAGCGGACGCGATATAGACAAGGACGTTGGTGTCGAAGAAGCTACCTGGCATTTGCCTCATCCCGGTCGAACTTGAAATCGGGCGGCAGACGACCCCGGAAGGCGCGAAGCCGCTTGAGCAATTCATCGCGGCCCGGCTTGCGCGCAATGCCAAGTTCCCGCGAGCCGGCGACATGGATTTCGATATCGTCGCCTTCCCTGAGTTCGAGAGCTTCAACCACGGCCGCGGGAAGGCGAACGGCCAGACTGTTACCCCATTTGGCGACCTGCACGTTGGCCCTCCATTCGATGGATCTACGTGCCGCCGAAAGTATATCTTTTAAGGGCTCAATTCAAGGGGGGAGCATCGAGCGATTAGCGGCCATTATGGCCGTTCCGCGAGTCTGCGGCGATTCCAGATAGCAGACCTTGCCCTAATTCACCGCTCGGTCATTGATGGGCCAACTCTTTCGCCCGGAAGCGGAAGCCGACCTCTTTGCGCTTTATCGGTATATCGCGGCGACCACATCAGTCGAGGACCGAAAGCGCTTGCTCGAGATCGGCTATGAGATCATCCGCATCCTCGATCCCCACCGACAGGCGGATGAGGGCGGGTGAAATTCCCAGCCTCAGCTTTTCCTCCGCCGAAATGTCCGAATGGGTCATTGCGGCGGGGTGACTGGCCAAGGATTCGGTGCCGCCCAGCGAGACCGCGAGCTTGATCACCTTTAGCTGGTCGAGTACGGCAAAGGCCTCCGTTTCGCCGCCTCTGACCTCGAAACCGAAGGTCGATCCGGCGCTTTTGCACTGACGCTCGAAAACCTCGCGGTCCGGGTGTTCCGCCGGGAGGAACCCCAGATACCAAACCGATTTGACCTGTCTGTGTCGGCTTAGAAACTCGGCCACCCGACGCGCGTTGTCGGCGGCCGCGTTCATGCGCAGTTTGAGCGTCTCAAGCGAGCGCATCAGCAGCCAGCCGGTTTCCGGGTCGCACATCGTTCCCAGGATGGTGCGCATGCCCCGGATGGGTTCGAGCCATTCCCGCGCCCCGGAACAACAGCCGGCGATCAGATCCGAGTGGCCGCCGACATATTTGGTCAAAGAGGTGATCACGAGGTCGGCGCCCAGGGCCAGGGGGGTCTGGAAAAGCGGGCCGAGCATCGTATTATCGACGATGATGATCGGCCGGTGCGCGGTCTGGCCGATGGCTTCGGCGGTGCGGCGAATTTCCGTCAAGTCGACCAGGCCGTTGGTCGGATTGGCGGGGGTCTCCACATAAATGGCGGTCACCGGACCCCTGGCCAGAGCTCTTTGCGCCGCCTCGACCTGCGCCGCGAAACCGCCCTCGGCGGGAAAGCCGACCGGCGTTACGCCGAACTGCGGCAGGATCTTGTTCAACAGGAAATCGGTGCCGCCGTAAATCGGGTCCGAGTGCAAGAGCACATCGCCCGGTCTGACATAGGCCCACAATGTGGTGGAAATGGCCGCCATGCCCGAAGCAAAGACCAGGCTGGCTTCCGCCGCGTCCCAAATGGCGAGCCGGTCTTCCAGCATTTCCAGATCGGGATTGTTGATGCGGCTGTAAATCAAGCCCGGTTCCTCATTGGGCCGTTTCTGGCGCAGCCCATAGGCCAGCTCGAAGAATTCCTTGCCGTCTTGCGCCGATCGGAAAACAAAGGTCGAGGTGCGAAAAACCGGCGGCTTCAACGACCGCTCGGACAAGAGTGGGTCGTAGCCATACCCCATCATCAATGTCTCGGGACTTAAGTGCCGTTCGCCCAGCATGCGTGTCCGCCACTTCTTTTCCGTCATGGCCTCCTCCTCGCACTTCGGTGGCAATCGCCGGCTCACACTCGGCGTGCCGGCGTCCTCCGCCAAGTATGTCACTTTTGTCCATTTGGGCGACTGGGTACACTCGTCGTATGCCCGCCGGCCCGATCATCACCCTCGCCAATGCCGCCTTGACCGCCCGCATCAGCGCCCTGGGGGCCGAGTTGCAGTCCCTTGTCCCCGCCTGGGGCGACGAGTTGATGTGGCAGGCCGATCCGGCGGTGTGGAATTGGCATGCGCCCAACCTATTCCCCGTCGTCGGTGCGTTGGCCAAAGACACCCTGATCCATCAGGGCGTCCGCTATGAAATGCCGGCCCATGGCTTTCTCCGCCACAGCCTGACCGAGGTGATCGCGCAGTCGGCGGATGCGGTCGTCTTTCGTCTGACCGACAATCCCGAGACACGGTGCCACTATCCCTTTGCCTTCACCCTCACCTTAGCCTTCCACCTGGAGGACGAAGGACGGCCTGTTCGAAATTTCGGCCATCGTGTGGGAGCGGCTGAACAGCACACACCTAACCTACGGCGTCGCCGGCGATTTGGGCATCGAGATGGCATTCGAGGACTTTCCGCATTTCGGCCTGTGGACTAGACCCGGCGCCGGCTTCCTCTGCCTGGAACCCTGGCAAGGTTATATCAGCCCGCTCGGATTCGACGGCGAACTGGCCGACAAGCCAGGCATCGCGGCCATTGCCCCGGGCGCCAGCCGTCAATGGTCCCTGACGATCCGTCCGGTCCGCAGGCTGCCGGTGGCGATTTAACGGATGCCGAGGGCTTGAAGCGCGAAAGGGGAACGGGCGCGGGATTACCGATGGGGACGATCCTGAAATGCCTCGTAGTCGGCCTGCCAGGGTTCGAGCCCCTTGGCGACCATCGCCTTCAGGAGATTTTCACCCAGCCCGCCGGCGCTGACCAGAGCATCGACGCGTGCACCGAGGAGATCGGCAAGCAGGCGTGCACGGACAACGGGCGGCGCGGCATCGAACAGCTCGCGGCATTTACGGATGGCAAGTTGCTCGACAGCGGCCTCCTGTTTTTGCTCGGCCAGAACACGTTTGGCGACAGTAAATGCCGCGAAATCGAGAATACCGGGTGAAAGGCGTTCTGCCCTCACCAACAAGCGGTCCGCGGCGGCGGCATCGAGCTTCTCGCCGGCGGGCAGAAAGTGCCGCGACTGCATCAGTCGAACATAAGACACTTCCCGTTGCAGGCCGACCTTGGTCTTGGCCGCCCACTCCGCCTCGCTCATCAACTTGCTTTCCGGAAACTCGGTCTCGGCACCGGTCGATGTGGTGCAGTAGACGATTCCGCCGTCAACGTCCTCGACGATGTAGCTGCGACCGTCTTTGGCATAAACGGTCGATCCGCGGGGAAAACGGGTGCGCATGAAATCAGACGATCCACAAAAGGGACGGATTACGAAGGGTCTGGCATTACCCCACTTCACCTCGACACTGTATCACGCCAAGCTTCCGCGCAATTCACGATATGTCGGCGCCAGCCTGTGCTGCAGATCGCCAATGGGGACGGCGCCCGCCGCCCCCAGCCCATCGATTAAGAATAGGATGCCTTGGCACACTCCCACGCAGCCTGGATCTTGAGGAAATCTTCGTGGTTTCCGCCTTGGTCCGGGTGGGTCCGCATGGCTGCATCGCGATAGGCGGCGCGGGCCTGAAATGGACTGAAACCGTCAGCGATGCCCAGGATGGTCTTGGCCTCGGCCAGGGTAATCGTAGGGGGCCGGGAAGGACTCTGGCGGCGACGTTCAAACAGGTCGGCAAAATCCTGATGCGACATCCTCGGACCGCAGCAACCGCGCTGCCCGTCATGGCATTGCTGATCGGCTTTCTCCGCCGCCGTGGGCTCGTACCACTCATGTGTTTCGAACCACCCGTCGGTGGGGTGCCCGCTGAAGTCACCGATGGGGGTCTTCGCCGGGATGAGCAGCATGAGGAGCGGCAGCGGTGCGGCAACCAGAGCCGCGATAGCGAGGGTGATGTCGGTTCGGTAGCTAAGGAGCGCAATGGCGAACCCGGAAAGGGTCATCGCGAAACGGCGGGAGACATTCCTTGAACTATGCGTCACGAGCTCTTTCCAGACCAGCTGTGCGTCGAGCTGACTATGGATAACCGAGAGGCTTGGCGGCGGTCAATGAGATGGAGGACTGTCAGGCTAAAGCACCGTCCTTACCCGCCACAATTCCGGGAACAGCTCGACGGTCAGCATTTGCTTGAGATAGGGCACTCCCCCTGTTCCTCCGGTGCCGCGTTTGAAACCGATTACGCGCTCGACGGTGGTGACATGGTTGAACCGCCACCGGCGGAAATAGTCCTCGAGATCGACCAGCTTCTCCGCCAATTCGTAGAGGGTCCAATAGCGCTCTGGATCCTGATAGACCTGGCGCCAGGCCTCGATCACCCCCTCGTCGGGCTGATGCGTCAGCCCGACGTCACGCGACAGCACCGCCTGCGGCACCGCGATGCCCTGCCGCCCCATCAGCCGCAGCGCCTCGTCATAAAGGCTCGGCGTCGCCAGTTCCTTCTCGAGGAGCGCCGTGATCTCCGGCCGATGCACATGCGGCTTCAGCATCGCCTTGTTGCGGTTGCCGAGCAAATACTCGATCAGGCGGTATTGGTGCGACTGGAACCCCGACGACTGCCCAAGCGAGTCGCGGAACTGGGTGTAGTCGGACGGCGTCATGGTGCGCAACACGTCCCAGGCGGAATTCAATTGCTCGAAGATGCGTGAGACGCGGGCCAGCATCTTGAAGGCCTGCTGTGGCCGGTCCTCGGCGATATTGGCACGCGCCGCAGTCAGCTCGTAGATCACCAAGCGCATCCACAGTTCCGAAGTCTGATGCTGGATTAGGAACAGCATCTCGTCATGGGCGGAGGACAACGGTTTTTGCGCCGAAAGTATAGAATCTATCTGAAGATAGTCGCTATAGGACATGTGTCCGGCGAACGACATCTGCGCGCCTTCCTGAGCCGGATCATAGGGGTCGGTCATGTCACGCTCGCCTTCTTGCGGTATACGTCCTCGTCCCACAGCCGCTTCTTCACCACGTCCTCAAGGATCGCCACGGCGCGCAGCACTTCGGCGTCGCCGATATAGAGCGGCGCGAAGCCGAAGCGTATCACGTCGGGGGCGCGGAAATCGCCGATCACGCCCCGCGCAACAAGCGCCTGCATGATGGCATAGCCCTCGGGATGGCGGAACGACACGTGACTGCCGCGCAAGGCAGCCTGGCGCGGCGACGCCAGCACCAAGCCCGGACAGCGCGCCTCGACCTCGTTTACGAACCGATCGCCCAGCGCCATTGAAACGCGGCGGATATCCTGCAGGTCGACGCCGTCCCAGGCATCGAGGGCAGCGTCCAGCACCGCCAGCGCCAGGATGGGGGGCGTGCCGACGCGCATGCGCTCGATGCCGCGGCCGGGTCGGTAGACAGGCTCGAAGGCGAACGGCGCCTCATGGCCAAGCCAGCCAGACAGGATCGGGGTGGCGCGCTCGGCATGACGCGGCGCGACGTAGATGAAGGCGGGGGCTCCCGGTCCGCCGTTCAGATATTTGTAAGTGCAACCGATCGCAAAATCGGCGCCGGCGCGGGCCAGTTCGACCGCTAGGGCGCCGGCCGAATGGGCCAGATCCCATACCGTCATGCAGCCGGCCGCATGGGCCTTGGCGGTCAGTGTGCGCATGTCATGCAGCCGCCCGGTGCGGTAATCGACTTCAGTCAGCATCAGTACCGCGACACTATCGTCGATCGCCGCCTCGACCTCGTCCGGCGCCACCACCTTCAGCACAAAGCCATTGCCGAGGGCTTTCACCAACCCCTGGACCATGTAGAGATCCGAAGGAAAATTGCCGTCGTCGGAGAGGATCACCTTGCGTTCGGGCACGAAGCCCGTGGCCGCGGCGACCGCCTGGAACACCTTGATCGACAGCGTATCACCCATGACCACGCTGCCCGGCTCCGCCCCGATCAGCCGCGCGATGCGGTCGCCGACGCGCCTCGGCATGGTCATCCAATCCGCGCTGTTCCAGGCGCGGATCAATTGCTCGCCCCATTCACGCATCATCACCCCGGCCACCCGCGCCTGCGCTGCCAGCGGCAGCGGTCCGAGCGAATTACCGTCGAGATAGACGACGCCCTCAGGCAGATGGAACAGCGTGCGAGTCCTGATGAAATCGGTCGGCACTTGGCTTCCTCGCGCAACTTTAATTGCATGGTCAGCCCCTTGTCGGTGCGGCGCCGAATATTGCCGATCAGGGCGAGATGATCGACGAAGCCTGTCTCGACCATCCGGTCGGTCAGCTCAACCGAGGCATCGAGGCGTGCGGGATAGTTAAGACGCCATGTAGGTCCTTTCAATCTCAAAAATTGATGTGATTTTTCTTCTGCTCGTTCATTGTCTTGGGAAGCTTCGATGGGGTTTAAGGCAATTCCGGGCAGGAGGCGGGCCAACGTGATGTCAGCCATATTGGATCGATGCTGCAAACCGCCTGGCCGAGGACAGGCTGCTCCGGCGCAGCACCTTGGAGCGCCAGCACTATGGTGAAGATTCGTGCCTATTGGGACGATGCCTACAGCAACAGCGCCTATATCCCGGACGGCGACTGCTATCCGGCACGCTGGGCGGCAGCGGCGGCGGAATTTCGCGCGGGCCA
>CAIOJO010000339.1 GCA_903858635.1 uncultured Telmatospirillum sp.
ACAGGGCGATACCCGGATGATCGAGGGGCATTTCCAAGGCGCCATGGAGGACCTCAAGACGATCCTCGATGCCCGCCGGATCTTCTATGGCCGCGCCGACGCCCAACTCGACACGTCCGGCCGTTCTATCAGCGATTGCGCCGAGGAATTGATCGCCCTGTGCCAACCCTTTCTGGCCATCTAGTGCACTGACACAACCAATAGATCACATATGCGCCGCCAACAAAGTCGTCATCCCCGCTTTCGCGCTAAGCGATTCACACATCTCGGAGTTTCCATCCGTAAGCGATGGATCGGAAGTACTCCAGGCCATGGCGGAAGGTGATTGGGCCTGGCGGTTTGGATTTGGGATAGCCGTCCCACCCTCCGAGCTTAGCAATGATCCAGCCGGCCCAGGCGAGAGAATTGGGCGGGTGCGGGTTCTTTTGCAGGGCGGTTTTACCCTCGGTCTCTGGCAACAGGGCGTGAAGGGTTTCGATCTCGGCGGGCGAGAAGACGATTTTGGCCTGTTGCGTGGACCGGCCGTCACGGGCCTGAACGAGTTGCATGATCGTGCAGGCGGCGCGTGCGGCGATGGCGGTCAGCTTGATCAGCCGCTCGGCGCTTTCCAACTGGCTATCTTCCAATTGCAACCCTTGCTGCTTGAGGGTGCGGAAGAATTGCTCGATGGTCCAGCGCTGCCGATACCAGCCGACGACTCGCCAAGCCATGGCAGCATCCTCGACCGCATGGGTGGTCAAGAGCCGCCACATGATGGGTTCAGCGTCCGGTGGCGCATCAACCTCGCTCACTTCCACGAGGCTCACTTCGATCGCCTTCGCCAACCTCGCGCCTTGCTTGGCCAGATGTCCGGGACGCTTGAGCGTGACCCGTCCAAAGCGGGCCACAAGTTGGGCTGTGCGGGCAGGGCGACCGGGACGGGCGCGCAGTTCAACCGAGGCCATCCCCGCCGACAACAGCGGCGCCGTCGAGAGATTTCCGCCACCCTCCTCGATCGACCGGTCCTTATTGGCACGGGTCAGGATATGAAACCCAGACTCCGGCAAGTGCGCCCACTTCTCGTAGATGTCGCTCTCGCGGTCGCTGATCTCCGTCACCACGGCCGCCCGGCGCAGAACCGCTTTGGCGGCTTGCGGCGTGGTGAGCCACCGTTCTGTCTCCTTCTCGGACAAGGGACGTTGCGTGTGGGGTGTCGTCACTCTGCCGTTGCGCGTCCAGACCCGGCCCGACACCAGTCCCAAAATGGCGCCCGTCTCGGCGTCCATACCCAACATCGCGTGCAGAAGCAGGCCGCGTCCGACGCCTTTGCCGATTTCGCCCAGACCGCGATCGCGCTCCTTGGTCGTAGCGAAGTTGATCTCGCTCGTATCCTGGATCGCCAGAATATGCCGGTCCGCGCAGGCTTCGGCGATTTCCGCTCCCCAACCCTCGACCAACGCCTCCACCGTTACCCGAGGGTTCGCGAGAAACCGCGAAAACCCAACAATTCCACCCCGCCGCCCACCTGCCAGGCGGCGAAGGCAAATGCTCTCCCGCGCCACCATCCGCGAAAGCAGCAGACCCCCCTTTTTGCCAGGCGTTCGTCTCCGAACTCGCCTAGCGTCCAACCGTTCGCCGACATCGCATGCGCCTCCCCTGCAACACACCGGAATCGAATCACGGCGCCTACGCCACGGTCAATCGCGTTTCGACCACCGGCAACGAGATCTGTGCATCCCCTAGCGCTTTCGCGGGGATGACGATTTTGTTGGCGGCGCATTGCGCCGCTGGCGTTTCCCGCGAACAGCATTGCCCAGCACCCTTCGCGGCGCGTAGCATTCCCGCCTGAAGCGACGGGGGATGCCATCATGCTGCGAATCGTGCGGTCGGCCTTCATCTTGACGGCCGCGATGCTGCTCGCCACCACCGGCCAAGCCGCGCCGCAGACGGTTCGCTTGGCGCTGGTCAACATTCCCGACGACGTGGTTCGC
>CAIOJO010000340.1 GCA_903858635.1 uncultured Telmatospirillum sp.
GGTACCGCCCTGCAGCAGGTATTCCGGGTGTTCGGCTATGCCGGTGCCGGGAAAACCACCATCGTGAGCCATGCCATCGCCGAACTCGGTCTCGACACCGCGGCCGACGATGGCACCGTGGCCGGCTGCGGCGACGTGTTGTACGCCGCGTTCACCGGCAAGGCGGCGCTGGTGATGACCCGCAAGGGCACCCCGGCCTCGACCATCCACAGCCTGATCTACCGCGTCTCCGAGGCGACCCCGGCGGAGATCGAGCGCATCAAGGAGGACGTCGCGGAGATCAAGGCCACCCTGCCGACCATGGCGCCGGCGACGCGCATCATGGAAGAGGCCCGGCTGCGCAGCCTGGAACTGCGCCTGGCCGACATCCACAAGCCGCGCTTCGTCCTCAACGAGCAGTCGATGCTCAAGGACGCCAAGCTGCTGGTGCTCGACGAGGTGTCGATGGTCGGCGAGGAGATGGCCACCGACCTGCTCGCCTTCGGCAAGCCGATCCTGGTGCTGGGTGATCCCGGCCAGTTGCCGCCGGTGAAAGGGGAAGGTGCCTTCGTCCAGCAGGCGCCGGACGTGATGCTGACCGAGGTTCATCGGCAGGCCGGCGAGAGCGCCATCATCCGCCTGGCGACGCTCGCCCGCCAGGGGCTGCCCATTCCCTACGGCGAGCACGACACCTTCGTTTGGAAGATGCGCCGGGACCAGGTGGGGCCGGAGCAGATGCTGCTTGGTGACCAGGTCATCTGCGGGCGCAACGCCACCCGCATCCAGCTCAACCTGGCCATGAAGCGGGCCGCCGGATTCCCCGAGACCTATCCCACCGGCAACGGCGAGAAGCTGATCTGCCTGAAGAACCGCAACGATCTCGGCTTGGTCAACGGCATGTTCGTCGATCTCGACGATGTCCAGGATCTGGACGAGCTGTCCTTCACTGCAACCGTCACCACCGAGGACGGCCAGCGGGTCGGCGGCACCGGCAATGGCAGGCAAGCCAGCTTCAGGATCTACAAGGGCCATTTCGACGAGCACATTGCTCCCGATCCCGAGCGTGAACGCCGCGACCACTGGGCCAAGAAGAAGACCATCGAGGCGGTCTGGGGCTGGGCCATCACCTGTCACAAGGCGCAAGGAAGCCAGTACCCCAAAGCCATCGTCTACGACGACGGTCTCGGCCGCACCGCCGAGGATCGCGCGCGCTGGCTCTACACCGCCATCACCCGAGCGGAATGGGGATTGGTGATCCTGGATTGAGAGGAGGCGGTCGGATGAAGCCAGTGTTGCAGGCCAGCCAACGTGTACACCGTTGGACCTTGGTGAATAAATCGGCCCCAGCGATCTCCCGCTCCGGGCGTAAGCGTCCGCGATGGGAATGTCGGTGCGACTGCGGGAAGGAGAAGCTTGTTTTCGAACAGAGCCTTCTTCTTGCCCTTCGCTCCGATCAGGGGGGAAGCCGGAGTTGCGGGTGCTTGGTGTCCGAACGAGCCAGGAAACATGGCCATGCGAGTAACGGTCGGGCAACAGCGGAATATGGCGCCTGGATCGCCGCAAAGAAGCGGTGCACGAACCCGGGCAACGATTCCTATTCGACGTATGGTGGCCGCGGCATCCGCATGTGCGCCAGATGGAGCGAAAGTTTCGAGGCATTCTTGCACGACATGGGACCAAGGCCCGGGCCAGACTACAGCGTCGACCGAATCAACCCGGACGGAAATTACGAACCGCGGAACTGCCGCTGGGCATCCTTGGCTGTTCAGTCTCGAAACAGGAGAAATAATCGCTGGTACGAGTTCGAGGGCCAGCCTGCCCTTCTCGTAGATATCGCAAGATTTCTCGGTATTAGCCGCGACCGGGCGCGCTCGTTGGAACGTCGAGGACTTCTTCCAGCACGCAGTTTGCCGATGGCGCCCGAGATCCCGGGTATGATCGAGCCGATCATCGTGGACCTCAATCAAGTCCTGCCCTTCCAGGCGGTCTGTGCCGAGGTGCTCCTTGATTGACTTCAACGACACCCACCCAACCCCTTCCGCCGGTCGTATCGATCTCGACGTGGTGTTGACGCGCCTTCGCGACGATGCCGGCGGCTGGGTGCCTCGGCTGTTCCCCAACGGCCGCCGGGAAGGGGACGAGTGGCGGCTTGCCAACATCCGCGGCGACGCCCCCCGCAAGCAAGGTTCGTGCGTCATCACGCTGACCGGCGAGCGGGCGGGCGAATGGTTCGACTTCGATGGCGGTGACGGCGGCGGCATCCTCAACACTATCGAAAAGGCCACCGGGCTGGCGGGCCGTGAACTGATCGAATATGCCACCGGTCTGGCCGGCAACGGCCCCGCACC
>CAIOJO010000341.1 GCA_903858635.1 uncultured Telmatospirillum sp.
CCGACGTTGGTCTCTTCAAACCAGACCTCAGCCGAGCCGATCCGCCGCAGATGTCGATTGATGCTGGTAAGATGCCGCTCGCTGACGGCGTCTCCACGTTCGAAAAACCGATGCTCGAAATCGAGGGTCCAACGCTCCGTCGGGGGAATATGTCCCTTCACGCGGAGCCATGCATCGATCAGAACCACCACCTCGCAGTGTTCCAGTCGCCAAATCATATGGCCTGAGTCGAAAGTCGTTTCGGTTCTGCGGGCCATCGCCGCCTCCATCTGATTGCAAGTTGAGTTCGTCAAAGTGAGAAACGCAGCCGCTCCGAATCCACGCGGGCCTTGTCGTAGCTGAGTCGGCTCCGGTAGTAGTCGGCGTCCATCGCAACGAAGTTCCGCTTTTCGCCCCAGCCTTCCGCCGTTTCCCGGAGCCAGCGATCCCTATCGTCCGGCTCACAATCCGCATCGCTGAGGACTCCAACCAACTGGTGGGCGATGTCGAGGGTGGTGCGCGGATCCTTGATCACGATGACCGCCTCATACAGACGGGTGGTCAGAAACGAGAGTGCGCAGTCAAGGAAGGCATCCCGTGGCACCCGCTTGGCCTCGCAGGCCGCATTCATCCGTTCCAGCACATCTGGGCTCAAGATCAGCGGGGCGGTTTGCAGTACGTCGTTGGCGGAGATGCAGTGATCCAGCCAAGTGTTCTTGATCCAGCGCTCTCCCTCGTCGTCGCAAGCCTGAATGGCCTCCAACTGGGCGATTTCGCCCGGTAGCGTCCGATTGAGGAGGTCATCGCGGCGCAGGGATGCCGCCTTGCATTCCTTGGAGAACAGCTCCCAAAGGCTCTTACGGACCTTGACGGTGGTCTTGTGCTTGGTCATGGCATCGGTTGGCATTGTGGTCCCTCATATCTCTCTGACCACACAATGCTCCATACAGGCTCTTTTGTAAACTCCATTTTGGCGTCTAAAAAAATCCGTTTCTGACTTTCCGGTCGCCCGATATCAGCAGCAGGCGCAAGCGTGGCGCTCATGGAATCCCCGTGGCGGGAATTCACGGACCCACATATGAAAAAGCCGACTAGAAGCAGTCGGCTCCTGGTCGGCTAATCTTTCGATGAGGTGCAACACCCTAGCTAAGGACTTATCCGTAAATAGGTGCGACTTTGCGCCAGCAGATAACAGCGCAGGCAAGGTGAACGAGTGCGATGTAGCTGGCGTCGGTCTTCTCGAAGCGAACGAGGAGCTTCCGGAAGCGGTTGATCCAGGAGTGGCACGCCTCGACCACCCACCGACGGGCTTTGTAGCCGGGAACGGTCTTCTTCTGCTTGGCCTCTTCCCCGCGCGGACAGACGTGTGGGATGTAGCCGTGGGCGGTGATGATGGCCAGCGCGGGCGCGCCGTTGTAGGCTTTATCGGCGCAGAGGTGTTGGGCGGTTTCGCCATCCGGCCGTGCGACCACGACCCCGTCGAGGACAGCCTCAAGCTGGGTCGAGTCGTGCCGATTGGCGCCGCAGACGACGAGGGACAGCGGGACGCCACGGCCGTCCACCAGCAGGTTCCGCTTCGTGCCCTTTTTTTCCCCGATCCGTCGGGTTCCGCCCGTCGCTTTCCCGAGCCAGCGGGGCCTTGGTCATGGCGCCGTCAACGCTCTGCCACTCCCAGGCGATGCCCTCCATCTCGTCGTATTCCGCCAGCCCGGCCCGCCACAACGCCAGGAACACTCCCGCCTTCTCCCATGTCCGGAAATAGGCATGGATCGAACTGCCCGCGCCATAGCGCTCCTTGGGCACCGCCTTCCACTGGCAACCCGTCCGCAGCACGAACATGATGCCCTCGAAGATCCGCCGGAGCGGCAGCGGCTTTCGCCCACCCCCGGGTCTGCGCTTGTATTCTCGTCCGGTTTCGCGCTCGCGATTCGGTACAAGCGGCTCAATCCGCGCCCAGAATTCGTCCGACACCTCCCAGGACTGAACTTTCTTCATGGCTCCCCTCCATGCTCAACCGTGGGGTCACCATACCCAGACCTGGGTTAACATTTATTTACGGATAAGTCCTAAGTGGCGTGGATACGAGGTTGGCTTTTGCATGTACTGCGGCCATCGTCACCCACTTGGCGAATGCAGAAAATGGCCGGATGACGGCTTATCGCCATCATCCAACCATTTAGATATATTTTGCAGGCGGTTACGCCGTTTTCCTAAGAACCGCCCCTTCCACACTTATCGCGAACCCCTGGCGTCGCAATGAAGGGGTTTAGGCAGAAACACCGCATCGACGCGCAAGCGGGCGCAGATCAGCTTTTCGGCCAGGGCCTCGGCGGCAATGTCGATGCGCTCCATCGGGGCCGAC
>CAIOJO010000342.1 GCA_903858635.1 uncultured Telmatospirillum sp.
CCACCTTCGCCTTGAATGCCGGAGTGTGGTTCCGGCGGGTACGCTTTGCCATGGTATTCTCCCCTGATGCGCGGCATCGTCGCCGCTCTCAGGCAGAAAATCCACCTATCCCACTGTCCGAATTTCCCAGGCCGGCTCTGTTGGTCGTACTTATTGTCGCATTCGGCGGACCACGAAGTATCTAGCGGCGGACCAGAGTTGGGCCGATCGCTGGTCAGGGCGAATGCATGAAAGGGGATCTCGATTCTACCCAACCGGCGCTGCGCGGGATGGGGCTTCATTCGACCGCACTACTTGGCTTCCCGCCGTAATATTTCGGCCGCTAGATCGTCAATCTTTGTCAGCAGTTCTAACAGTGCAGTCGCCGATGTGTTGCTTCGGACTTCGAGCCTAAGATTGGCCAGCATTGCCCGCATCTGTATCACTAGATCTTGGCGGGCGGCGATGTCGGTCGCAGGTTCAGAGCGCATGCCGCCCATCTTTCCATTGGGTCGCTCCGACGGCAATATCCCAAGGCTCCTGTCGACTCTTGCCTGTTGACCGGCCTGCTGGGCTATCCCAACCGTCTCGCACAAGCAAGGTGAAGAACCGGGTGAGGGGGCCTCCCAATGCCGAGGCCCTTGGCCTGCTCCCCATCGATATTGCCGACCTGATAGAATTCTTCGAAAATCCGCGCTTGCTGATCGTCAGCGATGCCGATCCCGGTGTCCCACACCTCGATCCGCACCCCGCCACGGCAGCGCCGCGCGCCGAACAAGATTCGGCCGCGCTCGGTGTACTTGACCGCGTTGTGCAGCGGGTTCCGTAGGATTCGCGACCACAGTACGGGGTCACTGTCCACCTCGACCGACGAGGGAATTAGTGTGAATCCGATGTCCTTTTGCAATGCCGTGACCGCGCACTCGTCAGCCAGCGACAGCATCACCTCGCCGAGCTGAAAACGCCGTCGGTGCACAGCAACCACCCCCGAGTCCAATTGGGAAATATCGAGCAGGGCGTTCAGCAAGTCTTCGCCACTGGCCAATGCCCGGTTGGCTGCGTCCAGCACCTTACGGAATTCGGGCGCCGTGGTCCGGGCGTTCAGGATTTCGATGTGGAAGCGCGGTGCCTGAAATGGTTGGCGCAGGTCATGGCTCGCCGCCGCCAGAAACCGAGACTTGGCCTCGCTCGCCCGCTCAGCCTCGACCTTGGCCCCCCTAATGGCCTCCTCCGCCCGCTTGCGTTCGGTGATGTCGGTCGCGGCACAAATCACGCCAATGACCCCGCCGGCCTCGTCGCGACGAGGCTCGACATAGAGGTCCCATTTGGCGGCATCCTTACGGTTGAGCAAGACGCCCTGGCCACGCCGCTACCGGTGCTGAACACGAGGCGCCCTCACATCCACCTCAAACTCGTCTTGGCTTACTTGAAGTTCTGCCTTGCACCAGAATTCAAGGTCCCGCCCCTGGGGCTTGCCGGAGGCCTCCCATAGTTGGTAGGCGATTTCCCTGACTCTCGTCTTTTGACTGGTGACCATTGCGGCATCAACGGTAGCGTCAGCGCGTGGCCGGTCCATCAGCCCCGTCGGGTCCGCAATCTCCAACAGCTCGTTTACCACACGCGCCGCCGTGGATCGGGTGAGATCCGGCCTGGCCCGAACCAGCGCCTGTACTGCCAAGTCGTACAGGTGAGACTCCGTGCAGCCCCTGAGGTCGGCACGAACGATGGCGTCGGCGATGATCGGGATGATCGACCGAAGAATCATATTCGGGAGGCGGAATTGGGGAATGGGTCTATCGCTGGGCAGCGTGCTGTGGCCGCCGTATGGGTCCTACTCCGGTCCGACAAAGGTCTCTCCGCGGCATCTCTCGTCTCAGCGAATTTATGGCACCGCCCCGGTCGCATCACGGAGGCGTAAGTGTGCAATACCCCTCCCAAAGCGAGGAATGAGTCTATGGCGCACACAGATCAAGGATATGGGGGAACAGGGCCGCTGAGCGCTGCGAGGAGGAAGTCTGTCTGGGTCATATCTGGCGTCACACAACGGACTGTTGCGGTCGCCGGGCTCCAACCGAACAAGTTTTGGGACAGGTGGCAGTCCGCGCCTACGAAGATTGACGGAGGCTGGAACATCGCTTCGCTGTTTTGGTTGTTCTTGTCTGGTCCCGCGTCGCGGGCCGGAAGGGCTGCAATCAATTTAAGAGCCTGACTCGAAACTCGGATTACGCATGACGCGGTGCCCCCATCCGGCGGAGCATGAGGCGGATCGATGCG
>CAIOJO010000343.1 GCA_903858635.1 uncultured Telmatospirillum sp.
ACATCCAGAACGTCGGGGCCGCCGCCTCGGTGGTGATGGATGCCGACGTCGCGCAGGTGAAGTCGCAGCTGTCGGCCAATGACGTGAAGACGCAGGCTTCGGTCGCCGCCTTGACCCAGGCCTCGATGCTGCCGCAGGAACTGTTGCGCCTCATTCAGGCGCCGTAACCGGACCGACGAGGGCCTGGTGCCCCGCGTAGCGACAAGCGGGCGACGCATAGGAGGCCGGCCGGACGGCCGGCCTCCGGCACGCCGTCGGCGATCGACACGGCACGCGACCAAGCCCCTTCGCGATTCGGCAGACCATGCGAGCGTCGAGGCATTTACGTGGCGCTTGCGTGCAAATTCGCCTGACCTCTGTTAAATTTCGCATGTTGTTGGGGCGACAGTTGTAAGTCCTGGCGGCGCATCTCTCTCTAGGTCGTGGGGATCGGCATGCCGGTGGTTTCGACGAATCCTGCGGCGAACTCCGCCCTCAACTATCTAAACGACAGCTCGACGCAGGAAGGCGGGTTGCTGGCCCAGTTGGCCAGCGGTCAACGCATCGTGCAGGCGTCCGACGACGCCGCCGGCCTGGCCATCGGCACCCAGCTGCAGGCCAGCATTGCCGTCTACCAGCAGAACGCCGCCAATATCCAGCAGGGCAGCTCAATCCTGCAGACCGCCGACGGCGCCCTGGCGCAGATCAGCAACGTCTTGCAGCGGATGATGGCGCTGGCCACCGAAGCGGCCTCGGGCCAGGTGACCAACATCCAGCGCAGCCAGGACATCAACACCGAATACACCCAGCTGAAGAGCGAGATCACCAGCATCGTCAGCAGCACCACCTATGCCGGCCAGACGCTGCTGTCCGGTTCCTTCCTCAGCAACGTCAAGTTCCTGGTGGGCACCCTGTCCTCCAACTTCATCACCATTTCGGTGGCCACCGTTGATACGGCCGGCCTGTTGGGCAACAGCGGCTCGACCGTGAGTTCGGCGACGACGGCGCTGGCCGCCATTGGCCAGCTCAATTCGGCGATCAATAGCATCACCCAGGACCGCGCCAAGATCGGCGCCTACGAGTCGCAGTTCAGCTTCAGTGGCCAGGACATCGCCACCAACATCCAGAACGTCTCGGCCGCCGCCTCGGTGGTGCTGGATGCCGACGTCGCGGCGGTGAAGGCGAAATTGGCCGCCGCCGATGTCAGGACGCAGGCGGCCGTCGCCGCCCTGACCCAGGCGGCGCAGCTGCCCAGCGAACTGCTGAAACTGATCCAGGTCCCCGCACAGCCATGACCCCGCGGCAGGCCGCAACGCCTTAACCGAATGCCATGGATTTCGCGACCAGCCTTTACGAACAAGCGTCACAGATCGAGCAAGAAGGCGATCTGCCGATCGCCGAGATGATCTACCGCCAGCTGCTGGCCGATTGCCCCGACCACGCCAAAGCCGCGCGCCGTCTGGGCGGGCTGCTGTGCAAGCGGGGAGCGTTGCCTGAATCCCTGGACTGGCTGACCAAGTCGATAAGGCTCGAGCCGCACTCGGCCCAAGCCCATCTCCTGCTGGGCCAGGTGTTGCAGGGCCTCGGCCGCATTACCGAGGCGACCGACGCCCTGTTGCTGGCCGCCTGTCTGCAGGGCAGGGCGATCAATCCCCTCGACGCACAGGGCAGCTTCAATCTGGGAATGGCGTTCAATCGAGCCGGGCATCCGCAGGCAGCGGCCGAGGCCTATCGCCAAGCCGTTCGCATCCGGCCCGACTTCGCCGAAGCCTATAACAATCTGGGCATCAGCCTGCAGGATGTCTTTCAGTTCGACTTGGCGGTGGCGGCGCACCGCCAGGCGGTGCGCCTCGCACCGCGGCTGGCGGGGCATCACAGCAACCTCGCCCATGCCCTGTTGGCCGCCGGCAACCTGGAAGAAGGTTTCGCCGAATGGCAATGGCGCAGCGTGGTGCCGCAGCGCGATTTCGCCCAGCCGGCCTGGGACGGCGCCTCATTCGCCGGAAAGGTTCTGCTGGCCCATGCCGAGCAAGGCTATGGTGACACCCTGCAGTTCTGCCGCTACCTGCCCGAAGTCAGCCGCCTGGGCGGCAAGCTGATCGTCGAATGCCGGCAACCCATCGCCGGGTTGATGCGCCGTCTGCCCGGCGTCGCCGAGGTGGTCATTTGGGGCGAGGCGCTGCCGCCCTTCGATCTGCAGGTGCCGATCCCCAGCCTGCCGCATTTCTGCCATACCCGCCGCGACAACATCCCGTCGCCCCCCGCCTACCTGACCCCCGCCCCCGACCGGCTGCCCCTGTGGCGCGACCGTGTCGCCGGGGCGGACGGATTCAAGGTCGGCCTGGTCTGGGCCGGCAACCCGCGCGGCGCCGATCCGCGTCGCGCCATCACCCTCGCCGCATTCGACAAACTCGGCAGACTGCCGGGCGTCGCCTTGTTCGGACTGCAGCGCGACGCCGTCGAGACCGTCCCAGGCGATCTGCCGATTACCCATCTTGGGGCCTTGGTCGAGGATTTCGACGACCTGGCCGCGGCCGTCAGCGCCGTCGACCTGCTGATTTCGGTGGATACCGCCGCCGCGCATCTGGCGGGGGGGTTGGGCCGTCCGGTGTGGACGCTGCTGCATGCGACGCCGGACTGGCGCTGGCTTCTCGACGAAACCTCAACCCCCTGGTACCCGTCGATGCGTCTCTATCGGCAACGCCGGCCGGACGATTGGGGCGACCTGCTCGACCGCGTCGCGGCCGATCTCGGTGCCTTGGTAAAGCGTGGCTAGCGCCGGCCTCGGCGGCTGGCGCTAGCCACGTCCTAGCCGTTGCACCTATTCGTCGCGATGCGTTCGCTCGAGTCGTTCGTGGCGCTCTTGGGCCTCGATCGACAGGGTGGCGATCGGACGGGCTTCCAGGCGGCGCAAGCCGATCGGTTCATGCGTCTCTTCGCAATAGCCGTAACTGCCGTCATCGATCCGTAGCAAGGCGGCGTCGATCTTGGCGATCAGCTTGCGGGCTCGATCGCGCGTTCGCAATTCCAGCGCGCGGTCGGCCTCCGCCTGAGCCCGGTCGGCGATGTCCGGTTCCTGCAGCCCGCCTTCCTGGAGATGCTGCAGCGTTTCGTCCGAGTCACGCAAAAGCTCACCGCGCCACCGCAACAGCTTCTGACGGAAATACTCTGTCTGGTTCTCGTTCATGAAAGGCTCGTCCTCGCTTGGACGATAGTCCGGCGGCAGGGTAACGGTCATACCTTCCCCACATTTGAGTGCGAATTCCGCCGCGGAATATAAGGATGCTACGGTTTTCCCGCAAGGATGGAATGGGACCGGCGTGCGACGGATACTTGACTGAATTATTTAATGAATGATTCAGGCCGTGCGTGGTGACAGCTTGGCCAGTTCGACTTCGGCGCGAAGCTCGATTTCGTCAAGGATGGCGGCCAGGTGAGGATCCGTCACGCTGTCGCGGCGGGATCGGACCATTTGGGCCAACGAAATCAGCTTATCCTTGGGGATCGACCCGACCAGAAATCCGTGCCGGATCTCTTCCAGCTGGTCCAGCAGGTCCTCGCCATACTTGACCAAACGGCGTCGCTGTTCCTGCCCGAGAGCGTCGCCGACGCCCTGGGTGGCCAGCAGCGCATCGATGCCGGTGACCGCCGACGGGGCTTCCACGGCATGAACGTCGTCGCCGGCCTCGAAGGTCTCGGCCAGTTTCTCGGCGAAGCCGCCGGTTGACGATTTGTCGGTCTTTGCGGCCTTTCGGGTCTGACTCGCGGCGGTCGTCCCGATACCGGTAACTTTCATACCTGCCTACAAAAGCGTGGGAATCCAGCGGTGAGTGTACACTGCACCGACTCCGGTTAAAAGCGGGTAAATCCCACTACAACCCGCGCGTCCCGGCAATCATGCCGATGCGGGAAGAAATTGCCGCAGCGACAGGACGAAGTTGCCGTCAAGCAACCACGATGCGCTTGAATTGCCCGTTTTCCGCGGCCTCCCTGGCTGGCACGCCCTTCGCATAGAACCTCGCGTCGAATTTTCCCCGGCCGGTCGACAGGTCGGGTCGGTGCGCCAGAGAGGATGCCATGCGTCGGGATACCACCCGTTTCAAGACCATAAGGGCGTGGCTCTCCGTTTGCCTGGGCACGCTGCTGTTTTTCGGCCAGCCGGCCTGGGCGTCGTCGCGCATCAAGGATATCGCCGATTTCGAAGGGGTGCGCGACAATATGCTGGTCGGCTACGGCCTGGTGGTCGGGCTCAATGGCACCGGCGACACCTTGGACAACGCCGAATTCACCCGCCAGTCCCTGATCGGCATGTTGGAGCGCTTGGGAGTCAACTCCCGACCCAGCACGCCGAACGGTACCTTCAATCTGAAACCCAAGGACGTCGCGGCGGTCATGGTCACCGCCAAACTTCCCGCCTTTGCGCGGCAGGGCACCAAGATCGACGTCACGGTCAGTGCGCTGGGCGACGCCACCAGCTTGCAGGGGGGAACCCTGCTGGTGACACCGCTAGTCGGCGCCGACGGTGAGGTCTACGCAGTCGGCCAGGGACAGATCTCGTCGGGCTACACCGCGGGCGGCGCCGCCGCCTCGGTCACCAAGAACATTCCCACTTCGGGCCGGATCGCCAATGGCGCCGTGGTCGAGCGGGAAGTCGCCTTCGACATGACCAAGATGGAAAGCGTCGAGATCACCCTCCGCAATCCGGATTTCACCACGGCGCGCCGGGTTGCGCAGGCCGTCAATGCCTATCTCGGCACCGACGTGGCGCGCCCCTCCGATCCGGGCACCATCCGCTTGACCGTCCCGCCCAAATTCCTGGGCAACACGGTCGCCTTGCTGACCGACATCGAACAACTGCGGGTGCAACCCGACCAGATGGCCCGTGTCGTCATCGACGACCGTACCGGCACCATCGTCATGGGTGAGAACGTGCGAATCAGCACCGTGGCGATCGCTCAGGGCAATCTGACCATCCGCATCACCGAGACGCCGCAGGTATCGCAGCCCTCGCCCTTCTCGTCGACCGGCACCACCACCGTGGTGCCGCGCACCGACGTGCAGGTCGATGAGGGCGCCGACAAGAAGATGAGCGTGCTCGGACAGGGCATTACCCTCCAGGAATTGGTGAACGGCCTCAATGCGCTGGGTATCGGCCCCCGCGACCTGATCACCATCCTGCAGGCGATCAAGGCCGCCGGCGCCCTGCAGGCCGAAGTGGAGGTCCTGTGATGAGCCCCCTCGACGGCAGCGCCGCCATCACTGCCCAAGCCGATTTCGCCGTCAGCCAAAGCAAGGGTGTGCCCAACCTCGGCAAGTCAGGCGACATGCAGGCAACCAAGAAGGCCGCCCAGAGCTTCGAAGCGGTGTTCCTGTCGCAGATGTTCGGCCAGATGTTCGAGGGCATCGGCAAGGACAAGATGTTCGGCGGAGGTCCGGGCGAAGAGATGTTCCGCTCCCTGCTGATCGACGAATACGGGAAATCGGTCGCCAAGCGAGGCGGCGTAGGGATCGCCGACGCCGTCATGCGGAGCCTCATCAGCCAGCAGGAGAAAACAGGATGACCTTCCCACACAGCCTGCCCAAGCCACCGCCCAAGGCGCCGCCGCCCCCCATACGGCCGTCTGCCGTCCTGCCACCGCCGTCGCACGCCTCGGCCGCCACGCCGGCGCCATTGTCGCGACCGTCCCTGGCTGGGCCCGCGTCACGGCCCGCCACGCCGGCCGGTCCTGGCCCGGGCATGGCGACCCTCGGCTTGGGCGGCACCCCGCTGCAGGCGGTCCGCGCCACCCCGACGGTCGATACGCGGGGCTTGCCCCCCGTCCTGACCCCTCTGATCGAGGCGATGAAGGCCTATGACGAGCTGCTGACCGAAGAGAACGCCATGCTGAAGGCGGGAGATGCCAAAGGCGTCGCCACGCTCCTCGACCGCAAGATGACGGCCACCCGCCTTTATCAGGAGCGCTTGCGCAGCGTGCTGGCCGACCCGCAGAGCACGCGCAGCCTGAGCCAGGAACAGCGTGCCAGCGTGGTCAACCTGGTCAAATGCTTCGAAGAACGGGCCAAGGAAAACACCATCCTGTTGAAAGCCAATATGGGCGCCGTGGAGCAACTGTTCGAAGTGATCAATACCGCGGCGCGCAAGATGCGGCGACAGGAAGTCGCCTATTCGAAGGCGGGAACGGTGTGCGACACCTATAGCCGGAACGGCGTCTCGCTGGCCTATAACAGCACCATCTGAATCGGAGCGGCGGGCTCGGCGCAAGCGGGGCACGAAGGGGAGCCATGGCGATCTCGACCGACATCAGCGCCACCTTGGGCGGCCTGATCCCAGCGCAGCCCCCGCTGGTCGGCGCGGCAACCGGTTTCGCCGCGACCACCGCCGCCTCGAAGGCCAAGGCGGAAAGCCGGGTCGATCCGACGATCTTCGACGCGCTGATCCCGCTGGCGACCATCCAGGGCAGCGTCGCCGATGGCCTGCAGGCTTCCATCCGCGATGCCAGCGGCCGCCTTCAGGCCTACACCGTGCAAGATAAGGCGAGCGCGCAGATCCAGCAGCTGTTGGGGAAGCCGAACGATCCAGCGACCATCGGCCGATCGTTCCAGGCCTTTGCCGAGGCATTCGCCAAGCTGGCGGCGCAGCCCAACCAATCGGCCGCGGGCGCGGTCCAGGCGGCCACCCAACTCACCCAGAAGCTGAGCTCGACCACCACCCAGATTCAAGGCTTGCGGGGTCAGGCCGACCAGCAGCTCGGCGTCGCCGTCGGCCAGGCCAACAGCTTGTTGCGACAGATCGCCGACGCCAACCAGCGGATCGCCGTCGGTGCGGTCAACGGCATTTCCACCAAGATCCTGGCGCAAGACCGCGATACAGCCCTCGACAATCTGGCCGGCCTGCTGAACATCGGCTCGTTCGCGCGGACCGACGGAACGGCATCGGTCTTCGCCGGCAAGAACACCCAGTTGGTCGGCGACGGCGCCGCAACCCTCGGCTATACGCCCGCCACCACCGCCGTCGATCCGTCGATGAGCTTGGCCGGCGGCAGCTTGAGCGGATTGACCGTCAATGGCGCCGATATCGGTGGCGAGCTGTCGACCGGCCGAATTCCCGCCCTGCTGCAATTGCGCGACGGGACCCTGCCCGATCTGCAGAGCCAGGTCGATACCCTGGCTCAGACCCTGCAAAGCCGGGTCAATCAGGCGGCCAACCGCGCTCTCGCCGGCCCCGCGGCCAGGGCCAGCTACAGCGGCAGCCGCAGTTTCCCGGCCGACCAGCGCATCGCCTTGAGCGGCGGCGACACGGTGGTCAGCCTGCAAGGCGCCGACGGCAAGACCCAGACCGAAACCAGCCTCTCCATGCTGATGAAGCAGTATCGCCAAGCCAATGGCCTGCCGACCGGCGGCACCTGGCCGATCGGCCAAATTGGCGGGGCATTGAATGGTTGGCTCGGCAGCCGGCTGGGCGTACCCGCGGCACAGCTGGCCAAGGTCGATGCCGATGGACGGCTGTCGATCCAGCTGCCGACGGCCGGGATGAAACTGGCCTTTCGCGATCGGCAAAGCGGCGCCTATCAATCCGCGCTGGCGGCGGCCCCAGATAAGCCGCTCGGCTTGACCGGCCCGCTGACCTTCACCGACGGGGCGGGCAACCTTTTGTCCACCGGCCAGGCCCAACCGCCCCTCAACATCGCTCCTGCCGACAGCCTGTCGAGCATTGCCGCCAAGCTGAACGCCCTGGGCGGGCTCACGGCCACCCTGGTCGCCAGCGACGGCGGCGACAGCTTACGGGTGTCCAGCCATGCCTCGGGCGACATGACATTGGAGCCGGATCGCCCCGGTTCGACCGTGGTCGCCGGGCTCGGCTTGGCCCCAGCGGCCGATCAGCCGGTGCAGGATGTCGGGGTCAACCTGCAATCCTCGACCGCCGGCGCCAGCCTGACCAGCGCCGCCGTGCCGAATGCCGATATGCCGCTGGGCACCTGTGGCGTACTGACCCTGCAAGCTCCGGATGGTTCGCCGATCGCGCGATTGCAGCTCGACAAGGGATCGGATCTGCAGAGCTTGGCGACAGACATCAATCGGCAGGCCAGCGACCAGGGAATAACCGCGGCGGTAACCGCCGTCGGCAACCAGGTCGCCCTGCGGATCTCGGCGCCGATCGGCAGGCAGGTATCCCTGGCCGGCGCCCCCGAGAGTTACCAGGCCTCGGCCGCTGCCGATTTCTCCGCGGCCGGAGGCGTCCTGTCGATCACCGTGGGCGGCAACCCGGCCGGGCGGCTGACCGTCAAGCCCGGCGCCACGCTGCAGAATATCGCCCAGGCCATCAACGACCCGGCCGGCCCCTTCGCCGGGACAGGCGTCGCCGCAAGCCTGGCCGGCGAAGCCGGCGGCGCCACCCTGGAAATTGCCGGACCGAACGGCCAACCGCTCGGTTTCGGCGGAACCGCGGTCGGCACCGGCCCGGGGCAGTTGCAGTTCGGGTTGAACCCGCGCGACGCCCTGGGTTTCACCGCGTCGGCCGGCCAAGTGGTGCTGGGCTTTGCCAATGTCCTGGGATTGAACGACATATTCGTTGCAGATCCACCCGATGCATTCGACAGCAAAGCCCCCACCGGCCTGTTCACCAGCACTGCGGCTCCCGGAACGGCGCAAGCCCTGGCGGTCAATCCGTCACTGGGCAACAATCCCGGGCAGCTCGATCCAACCACCGTGCAGCGCGTGGCCGATCTGCTGTCCAGTCCGGTCACCATAGCCGCCGCCGGCGGCCTGGCCCGCGGCAGCTATGGTCTTGGCCACTATGCCGAGACGATCGCCAATGTCGCTGCCGCCAAGGTGACCGACGCGCGGAACGGACTGGCCTATCAGCGGGTCCTGGTGGACGGCCTGAACAATCAAAAGGCCGGCCTCGGCGGGATGGAGATGAACGACCATCTGGCCAACCTGAACACCTATCAGCAGGCTTATCAGGATTCGGCGCAGGTGGTTTCCAGCATGCCGCAACTGCTCGACCGTCTGGGCATCACGCTCCAGTAAGGGGGGGCGCAGACCGGCAGGAATTGCACGGCGGCGCTCGGCAAAGACCACCCCGGGCCATCGCAACTAGCGAAAAATGCTTCGTTATCAATGACCTTGGTAATGGTCCGTAAATTGCTTCGATACTGCCGGATAAGGAACGGCTGAGGGTACGAATCATGGCGGTCGAGGCGGTTGTAGCGCAGGCGACACAAGGTGCGGCGCCCAAATTCACGTTCGATCAGACCATTGGCGGCAAGGGCGAGGGCGGATTCTCGTCGCTGCTGATGCAATCCCTCACTCACATGGCGGAAGCAACGGATCTGTCGGCAGCGGCGTCGCTACCGGTCGGCGCGCCGCCGCCCGCCGCTCCCCAGGTTGCTCAAGCGACCCCAGTGACCCCGGCGACGCCCCCGGCGACGATGCGAGCGCTCGCGACCACGCACCCCGCCGGGCGGCGGTCGACCGCCGCCGCCGTGCCAAGCGGCGCCCCGCGCCAAACCCATTCCACCGCCGCGAGCAAGGCCGACAAAACGGCCGACGCCTCGATCCCCAAGGACACGGCCTCGCCCCGGGCCGTCGCGATGCGCTCGCCGCAGGCCAAGGCGGCGGCCAAGCCGGCGGCCGCCAAGGACGATGCGTCGGCGCCGGCGGCGGCGCCAACCGGCCAGAACGGCATCGATGTCTCGGCGGTTGCCGCGCCGATCCAAGGGGCGCCGCTCACCCTGGCCAATGGCACAGTCCCTGGCCTGCCCTCTGCCGTGCCCTCTGCCGTGCCTTCGGCGGCGCCCGGGCAGGTTCCGCCCAACAGCGTTCCGCCGCCGCAGGCGCCCGCGGTTGAAGCTGCCACCGCATCACCGGCTGCCGCACCGTCGACAGCGGCGGATGCCCCTGCCTCGGAGGCCGCCAAGACAGCTTTGCTGGCCGCCGGGCTTACCGTCGCGACCGTCGCGACCGCCGCCAAATCGGCGGATGCCGCCTCTCCCGCCAGCGCCGACGCCGATCGGCCCGACTCACCACCCCCGCCCGCCAGCCCCGCCGCGGCCCAGGCCGCCGCGCTGGCCCAGTTGGCCGGAGGCAATCGGGGCGCCGTCAAGGTGGCAAGCTCGGCCAATTCGCTTCCCGCCGCCTCGCCCTTGGCTCCAGCCGTCGCCGTCCAGGCCAGCACCCAGACCGGGCAGGACTTTCAGCAGAACGGCCAATCCTTCGCTGGCAACAACGGTGATAGCGGCAATGGCACCACCGGCAATGCCGCTGCCCAGCCGGTCCTCGGCGCGACCGCAGCCGGCGTCCTCCCGCCGACCGACACCGCGGCCTCGTTATCGGCCGCGGCGGCCACGCCATCGGCCGACGGCAGCGGTACCGACGCCACCACCCTGTCCGACCCGGCAAGGCTGGTCGCCGCCGGCATCCCGCCGGTCATCCAGGGCGAAGCCGGTGGGACATCGGCCGGCGCCGCGCTGACCGGCCCGGA
Organism: uncultured Telmatospirillum sp.; assembly: GCA_903858635.1. Taxonomy (GTDB): domain Bacteria; phylum Pseudomonadota; class Alphaproteobacteria; order Rhodospirillales; family Magnetospirillaceae; genus DUZF01. The sequence continues at coordinate 10,463 of CAIOJO010000343.1, forward strand.
CAGCCCGCCCATCCCATCGGTTGGCGGGGCTGCATCTCCCAACCTGGCCGCCGACCCCCAGACCGCAGACGGCCCCACCTCATTGGTCGGGATCGGCCCCGCTCAGGCCCCGGGCCAGACCGAGGGGCCCACCGCCGCGGCCACGCCGGCAGCCAGGCCGCCGGTCCTGCCGACGCCGGCGGAACAGATCAAGGTGCAACTCGGCCGCGGCCTCAAGGAAGGCAACGACACCATCAGCGTACAGTTGCACCCCGACGATCTCGGTCGGGTCGAGGTCAAGCTCGAGATGCAGAATGGCCAGGTGAAGGCGACCATCACCGCCGACCGCCCGGAGACCCTGCAACTCCTGAAGAACGATGCCGCCGGTTTGCAACAGTCCCTGCAGGACGCCGGATTGCACGCCGACTCCAATTCACTCAGCTTCGAATTGCGTGGAGAACAGCGACAACAGCAGCAGACGGCGGGGGACGGCTCGGCCGGTCGGGGCCGCCCGGGCTTCGACGCCGAGGGCGACGCCATCGCCGCCCCGCAAGCCCTTGCCGCCGCCTTGCCGCGCAGCCCGGTCTCCGCGGGAGGTGTTGACATCAGCGTCTGAACGGGGTCACGGTCCCTTCGGCACCGCATCGACCGCGACCGGCACTGCGGGCCGGCGCCCCACCTCAGGTTGCATGCCACGGGAAGAGGCGGCAATTATTGCCTAGTCGTTAACCTGCGATTCACTTTCGAGGTATAGCGTCGACCACTTGGGTAATCCGTGCTGGGGCCGGTACGCCGGGGGTCAACGTGAACTCGTTCATACAATCCCTCAAGAAGCTGGGAACGACGCGGCTGACCGCCATCGCCGGCGGCGGCGTCGCGGTCCTGGCCTTTGTCATCTATCTGCTGGCGCGCATGTCGTCGCCGCAGATGGAGCTGCTGTATGGCGGCCTCGAACTGGCGGATGCCAACCAGATCGTCAACAAGTTGCAGGCCGACAAGATTCCCTATGAGCTGCGCCACGAAGGCAGCGAGGTGTGGGTTCCGAAAGACCGCAAGCTCGACCTTCGGGTCAAGATGGCCGAGCAGCAATTGCCCAGCGGCGGCTCGGTGGCCACCGGCTACGAGCTGTTCGACAAGGGGGACATGCTGGGGTCCACCAGCTTCGTCCAGAACATCAATCTGGTGCGCGCCATGGAAGGCGAACTGGCCCGCACCATCCACGCCATCGACGGCGTGAAGTCGGCACGGGTCCATCTGGTTCTGCCCAAGCGCGAGGTGTTCAGCCGCGAGACGCAGGAGGCTTCGGCCTCGATCATCCTCAAGATGGATGGCAACAAGCGGCTGTCGAAGCAGCAGGTGCAGGCGATCCAGCATCTGGTCGCCGCCGCGGTGCCGAAACTGAAGCCGGCGCGCATTTCGATCATCGACGACAAGGGAACCTTGCTCGCCCGTGGTTCCGACGATGACCGCCAAGCCATGGCGGAGCGGGCCGACGAGTTGAAGCTGGCCACCGAGCAGCGTTTGCAGCGGACCATCGAAGAATTGCTGGAACGATCGATCGGCCCGGACCGGGTGCGGGCCGAAGTGTCGGCCGAGCTCGACAACGACCGCGTCGCCACCACCCAGGAAGTCTACGACCCCGACAGTAAGGTCGAACGTTCGCACGTCACCACCGAAGAGGGCGAACAGACCAATGATGCGGAAAACTCGACGGTCAGCGTTCAGCAGAATTTGCCTGATGCCGGCGCCAGCAACCCGGGCGCGCGCAGCCAGAGCAAGCAGAACCGCACCCAGGAAACGGTGAATTACGAGATCTCCAAGACCGTCAAGAACCAGGTCAAGGAGATGGGCGGCGTCAAGCGCATCACCGCCGCGGTCCTGGTCGATGGCCGTTATTCTCCGGCCGCCGAGGGCCAGAAGAAGCTGACCTATCAGCCGCGCGACGAGAAGGAGATGGACCAGCTCGCCGCCCTGGTGCGCGGGGCGATCGGTTACGATGCCAACCGCGGCGACCAGGTCGAAGTCATCAACATGCCATTCGCCGGCCATGACGAACCCGAGGTGGAGGCCGGCGATCACAAGATCCTGGGCTTCGAGCGCGAGTTCGTCGAGAAGGTCGCCTCCAATCTCGGGCTGTCCGTGGTCGCCATCCTGTTCCTGCTGCTGGTGCTGCGCCCGCTGGTCAGTCGTGCGGTGGAATCGATGGCGGCGCAGGCGGTGACACCGGATGGCCGCCGCCTGTTGGGCGCCGGCGGCCCGCCGCTGCTTGGCCCGGGCGGCATCCCGCCGGCCCCGGCTCCCGGCATGCTGCCCGAGGAGATGGAAACCGTCGACGAATTGATCGACATCGACAAGGTGGAAGGCCGCGTCAAGGCATCCTCGATCCGCAAGATTGGCGAGATCGTCGAGAAGCACCCCGAGGAAGCGCTGTCGATCATCCGCTCCTGGATGTATTCGGATGTCTGATCTTTTCGTCGATTCTCTGCAGTAAGAGAAGCAGACCGCTGCCATGGCACGCATGAAGGAAGACTACCGCAGCCTGACCGGGCCCCAGAAGGCGGCCATCCTGATGCTGTCCCTGGGCGAAGAACAGTCGTCACGCCTATTCGCCATGATGGACGACGAGGAGATCAAGGAGATCTCCCAGACCATGGCCAGCCTGGGAACGGTCAACTCCGGCGCGGTGGAGCGGCTGTTCGTCGAGTTCGCCGACCAGATCTCGTCCACCGGTTCGCTGGTCGGCTCGCTGGAAAGTACCGAGCGGCTGCTGTTGAAGACCCTGAACAAGGACAGGGTCGAACTGATCATGGAGGAAATCCGTGGTCCGGCCGGCCGTACGATGTGGGACAAGCTGGGCAACGTCAACGAGACGGTGCTGGCCAACTACCTGAAGAACGAATATCCGCAGACCGTCGCCGTGGTGCTGGCCAAGATCAAGGCCGACCATGCCGCCCGCGTCCTGTCGATGCTGCCCGAGAATTTCGCCATGGAAGTGATCATGCGCATGCTGCGCATGGAGGCGGTGCAGAAGGAAGTGCTGGACGGCGTCGAAAAGACGCTGCGCACCGAATTCATGTCGAACCTGGCGCGCACCGCGCGGCGCGACGCCCACGAACTGATGGCCGATATCTTCAACAACCTCGACCGCAATGCCGAGAACCGCTTCATGGGTGCCCTCGAAGAGCGCAACCGGGAATCGGCCGAGCGCATCAAGGCGCTGATGTTCACCTTCGAGGACCTGGTCCGCATCGACATGACCGGCATCCAGACCCTGCTGCGCAACGTCGAGAAGGACAAGCTGGGGATGGCGCTGAAGGGCGCCTCGGACGGCGTCAAGGAGTTGTTCTTCAAGAACATGTCCGAGCGCGCCGGCAAGATGATGCGGGAAGACATGGATGCCATGGGCCCGGTGCGCCTGCGCGACGTCGACCAGGCGCAAGCGATGATCGTGGTGATGGCCAAGGAATTGGCGGCCAGCGGTCAGATCGTCATTTCGGAAGGCCGCGAGGAAGACGAACTGGTCTATTGAGGGCCAGTTTCCGGGCCAGCCGGCTCATCACCTGGGCGATGGTAAGCGGCTTCAAGCTGCGCCACAGCATCATGGCGATCGCCTAACCAACGCGCCGGCCGGCGACCCGGCACAGCGGGCCGCCATCGGACTTTTCCGCCGGTTCGCCATCGACCGGGCTGAGAATGGCCTGCATGGCCTCGAAACAGCGGCCGCATTGCGGCGCCACACCGAAATAGGCGAACACCTGGGATACCCTGATGGCTCCCGCCGCCTTGGCCTCGCCGACGGCGCGCTCATTCAGTGCATTGCAGACACAGATATACATGAACTCTCCCTGGTGGCTTCCCGTACCATGCCATGAAATGCAATTGCGACGCAATCGCGCCTTATGGCATGGTACGGGATAAGGGCTTTGCCGTTTGGCCAACCGTGAGCAGCGAGAGGATTGCGCCGATGAAGGGAGACAAGACCATCATTGCCCAGCTCAACAAGGTGCTGCGCAACGAGCTGACGGCCATCAACCAGTACTTTCTTCACGCCCGCATGCTGAAGAGCTGGGGTCTACATGCCTTGGCCAAGCACGAGTATGACGAATCCATCGAGGAAATGCGGCATGCCGATGCCCTGGTCGAGCGCATCCTGTTTCTCGAAGGCCTGCCCAACCTGCAGGACCTGGGCAAATTGCTGGTGGGCGAAGACGCCCCCGAAATCATCCGCAACAACCTGACCTTGGAAACCGGGGCCCGCCAGGATCTGGTGGACGGCGTGGCGCTGTGCGAAAAGAGCCAGGACTTCGTCAGCCGCGACATCCTGGCCCACATCCTCAAGGAAACCGAGGAGCATATCGACTTCCTGGAAACCGAAGCCGAGCTCATCGGCAAGCTGGGCGAGCAGAACTATCTGCAATCCGCCATGGGCGCGATCGAACACTGAGACGAATCGGGGCTGCTTAGTGGGGT
>CAIOJO010000344.1 GCA_903858635.1 uncultured Telmatospirillum sp.
CCCACGCGGCGCGCAAATCGGCCTTTTGTTCGGGCAACAAGCGCCCGTCGGAGGCCAGTTCTTCAATGCGACGCTTGATCTCAGCCCTAAAGCTTTTCAACTTGCTTGGCTGTGGAACCAAGGAACCAGCATCGCGCGAATAGGTCGCTTCCAAGGTTGACGTATCGAGCAACGAGACGCTTTGGACACCACCCTTCTTGCTAACCAGCCGTCGCGGTGCCTCTGTGCAACCAACTGAGCCCTTCTCTTGTAGACGTTTCATGTCGTCGAGCATGGACAGCCCGATCGACTCGGTGCGGAACATCCAAACAAGTTGTGTCTTTCCCAGAATTGTCTCGCCAGCTCCAATCTTCTCGACCAGCGCGACCTCAAACTTGATCTGAACTGCTTGCTTGGCCAACGATGTGCAGCCCTTGAACTTGTCCCCGCGAATTTCTTTCTCGCGGGCGCAAAATGCCGGGTGATCGAACAATGGGTCAGGAAGATTTCCTGCCCCCATCTTCATGACGCGCCAATCGACGCGCGAGCCCATCAGTTCTTTGAGGCCACGATACATTGAGGAAAAGTAAGATCCGACGTCTCCGCTGAAACGCTCGCGCCACTCGGTTCGGCCCTTGGTCACGGTGAAACGCAGGATCCTCTCGCCCTTAGGCTCGCCGGCACCCACGGCCAGCCGATGGGCCACCTGAGCAAAGCCTTCCAAGAAGTCGTTGCACTCGACGGGCTTGCCAAAAACCACCTTTTCCCAGCGCGAATGCAGTTGCTTGTTCTTTTCGAGATGGCTTCGGTGCAGTTCGAAGAACGTCTCGTCGTCCTCATTCCAATCCGATCGCTTCTCGCGGGCACGCAGATCGTCGAGATGCTTGCGCCAGCCAGCATCAAGGATGTCGATATCGTCGCAATCGTTGTCAAAGAAGTACAGGGTCGATTCCGCCAACCCCTGTTGCCGGTCCCGCGGCTTGTCAAACACGAGATGAACCCCGTCCATCTCCCATTCGAGTGCTGCGACTTCCAACACGGAGTCCGGGTCCCCTGGCTGGGTGGCGATGAATGCCTCTAAGGCAACCCGAGCGTGATCGGGAATGGCATCGGCGTTGTCGGTCAGACGCTGGGTTAATTCCTCAGGGTCGATCGGCTGACCGTTTGCACGCATCTTTGACAGAAGTGGAGCGCGACCGGAAAAAAGTTTATCGAACGCTTTTCGCCAAGGACCCACGGTTTGGCCGTAGGTCTTCGCGCTGGAAAAAAGCGATGTGTCTCTGGGCAGTCCGGCGCACGGAAGAGCCCAGCCGATGGCTTCGCGAATAGCGAGACCTCGGTTGTTAGTCGCCTCACTGGCCAAGACGCAAAACTCGCCAAGTTGGTTGAGTGAGAGTTCGGCTGCTGACATCAGCCCCTTGATGGCGGCGCAAAACACTGACCGGTCTTCTGGAGTCGGCGCTATGCCCGCCACATGGCAGGTCGCCTCAACCCAAGCGTCCTCGTGGGAACGGAATTCCTTGGCACCTAAGGCGGTCACATGTCCGAGTGTATCTGCTAGATTGTGTTCGTTTCCATTCGCCGTCAGCAATGCTTCAAAGTTGTCGCTGGCCATATGGCGAATCGCGCCGGCGTTGTGATTTGTCACCATTTCAGGTGGTAAATCCTCACCTTCGACCAAAGTGGAGGGAATCTTCACGTCCACCCTGGATTTAAGGTCCGGATTTTTGATGATCTCGCGTACCACCGCCGCCACTTGTGCTGGAGCGAGTTTGTCGAGCCGGAACAAAGCAGCAGAGCCCGGAAGTGTGCCGTCACTTTGACGGGCATCATCTAGCCGACGTTGCAGAATGTAGGCGCCGACGCGCCCAACGATTCGGTCGGCGATCATTCTGCTTCCCCTTTGGTGACGAATGGATTCTCAACGAAAGAACACGAGTCGGAGAGACGGCGCACCAGACCAAGGCCGACCAAGCGTGTCTCGAGATTCGAGCGGTTCTCGCTCAACGCCTCTTGGTCGACACGTTTAGATTTAACCAAATGGGCACCCTCGGCGTCGCCGATTACGATGCCGTAGCGGCTTCGGATCTCATGGAGGAATTCATCGAACTGCATGCGTTCATCAACCACCGTGAGCACCAGTGTTTTGAGTAGCCGGTCATTTGGAGCGTAACGGTTGCGCCTGGACAGCCGACGTGAACTTAATCCGATCGACTTCGCCCATGCCGCGTGGATCTTTCCGACATGCTGCTCATGGCGCGACTCGGCTCTCTCTACGAGTTTCTTAACCAGATCATCGCCGGACATCTTCGTGTAGTCAGGTTCGTCGTCATCCGGTGTAGCTGGTGGCCACTGGAACCGCTCGCGCAAAATGGCAGCGCACTCTGTGGATGGATCGTCGGCAACTAGAGCCAATGACCATTCGGGAGCAAGCTTGACGCTTTCGACGGCGGCTCGGACTGCGCGTACTGAAAGCGCTTGGTTTGCTTGGTAGGAATCACCTGAAAGAGCCCGAACCTTGGTGCGTTCGCGAGAGACGATTTCGCAGACAATCTCGACCGGATCGGTGTCGCCAGCCAGCTCCTTGCCCCGTTCGAGGAAGTAGAGCAACAGATTGAGCCCAGCGCTGGCGATTAGGTGTTCCAAGGCGTCGTAGATTGGCATGTCACGCGATAGGATCGCCGTCCAGTCAGCACAAAGCCGATCGAATCTCGGATGCGACGGAGGAGGCAGGAACCCGGTGTCTCTGGCGCTGTCAGCGCATTGAGGGGTGCCTTGGAGAACACGGACCAAACGATTCATAGGAGCTGTCGGATCGAATAGACGCTCAACGAGAGCCTTTCCCAGATTTGGACCGCCCCTCGCTCGGCAAAGCATAAGATAGAGCAACTCGCCAGTACGGGCGAAGAAGCGCCGGTCATTGGATGCGCCGGCGGAGCTAAAACGCAGATCCTCGTAGAGGGCGTCGGGACCGAATGGAAAAACGAACTTCGAACTCCAACGCTTGTTACTGCGAGCCTCGAACGCGGAAGAACGCAGCAACTCGACGGCCTTGGCAAAATCGTCGAAGCAGGAAAACGTGGAACGCAGGTAGGGCCTGACCAGCACCAATGCCGCTCCGGTCAGTCCAAAATCACGCCAATGCCGAGGTTTTTGGAGGTGTCCAGCTGTCAATATCCGTGTGCCGCTTCGTTTCCATAAGCTGATTTCACGCTGCCGGAAAATCGATGGTGATTTTGAGGCCGCCCTCGGGACGGTTTTCTGCACGGATATGACCACCCAGAATTTCGACCGTTCTGCGGACAATCGCCAGCCCAATGCCGAAATGGGGTGTATCCATCTGCATTGATCTTCCTTCTACGGGACGGGAGGAAAAGTTTCGACGGAAAATCAATTCCAACTGATCGACAGGCACACCTAGGCCTTCGTCTTCGACGATTAATCGGACCATGGAATCCACCGTGGTGACGGTCATCGTTATCGTACCGCCTTCTGGCGAAAAATCGACGGCATTATCCAGAAGATTTTCCAAGACCGTTTCAAGGCTGTCCTCGGTTGCTGTCACCCATGCTTTTCCGGTTTCTTTCGCCACGATTTGAATCCCGTGGGAACCGTGAACCCGTTGGAATGCGTCGGCCATGTCGCGGGTTAACCGCGTGAGGTCGATGTTTTGCAGGCTGGCGTTGATCAAATTCGCAGCCGTTTCGTCAAGGCGTTGGACTCCTTGCACCAAATCGGTGAGCCGGGTGAGGGTCTGCTCGATGACCTCCAACGCCTGCCGGGCGCGAGGATCGTCCTTGGCGGGATGCCGCAAGGGTTCGATGGATTGGGTCAGGGCGGCAATCGGTCCTTTGAAGGCATGGACATTGTCCTCGGCAGCTTCGCACATGGCGCGCGCCGAGGCGTTGAGCGTATCGACCATGCGGTCGAATTCTCCGGCCACCGGAATCAATTCAGGGATAGCTGTGACTTCGGAGAAAGTTTCGGCACTGGCTTTGCCGCCTTGTCTGATTTGCCGCGCCAATTTTGTGAAGGAGCGCAGATCGACCATGGTGCCGATTACGGCCATTACCGTCAGCAAAATGATCGCGGCGTAAAGCAGCATTGCCAGACGGACCTCTGGCGCTTCGGAAAACGGTCGCGCCAACGATGATCCTGCGAGATCTTCCAAGCCGTAGGAGGTGATGATGACCCAGCAGCCCGCATTCGTGTGCAGGGGCGATATGGACGTCAGCAACTCATCCTTTCCCGATGACGCCGCGTAATGAACGGCCAGAGGTTTGGTTCCGGCGCAGCTTTCGTCGAGGCGCGCCAAAATCCCAGTATCGCTCAAGCGTTGACGTTCCTGATCCAGATCCGTCGAAAGCGACGCAGGGCTGACGGCGACCAAAAAGAACGCATTGCTCTGCCCGGATGGGCGCAACAGCAGTTTGATGCGCACTTGATCGTTGGGGAAATTCCCAATCTTTTGGGCCGCGTTGTGCAGGGATCTGCCATCGATTTTGGTCAAGATAGGCTCTAATGCTTCGGCGGCATGGCGACCTTCTATCTGAAGACTCCGCAATAGAAAGTCTTGGCGTTCGGCGTCGGCTTTGGCAAATTTCATGTAGAGAATGGCTGGAATGATCATGAACATCACCCCCAGAGCGATGAATTTACCGACCAAGGACCGGCTGATCAGTCGTAAAAATCTAGTCACGCGACGGCCCCTCCGCCCAGCGATAACCAAATCCGGGATAATTGGTGATCGCGCTGAAAGACTGATCTTTCGCCGTGAACTTATCCCGCAGCCGCTTGATCAGGGCGCGGACATTGGTGCGATATCCCTCAGTGCCATCACCGGCGATAAAATTCTCTCCGCGCATCGCATCGTAGATTTCACGATAGGATACGTCGCATCCCGCCTGCGCCAGCACCGAAATCACCCGGAACTCACCGAAGGTCAGGTCGATTTTCTGCCCCCGCCATTGTACGCCATGTGAGGCGACATCCAAAATGAGCGAACCGCAGCTGACCGGCAATGTCACATCGTCGGCCTGGACGGCGCGGCTAAGGATCAACTCGATTCGTTTCCGCAGAATGGCAAAACTGCGGGTCTTGTCGATGAAATCAACCGCCCCCCAGGTTAGCGCCGCTTCCTCGAAGAGGGTGTCGTTGTACGACGTAAAAAATAGTGTGGCTGTATGGACGCCATTGGTTCGCAGGCACTTTAACAGATCGAGACCGGTCATCCCTGGCATTCGCCAATCAAGGATCAGTAAATCGTTGGTGTTTCCGGG
>CAIOJO010000345.1 GCA_903858635.1 uncultured Telmatospirillum sp.
GCCGAGAAGTCTGGATTGGCCAAGGGTGACGCCGCCAAAGCCGCCGATGCCGTGTTCGACATCATCACCGACGCCCTCAAGGGCGGCGACGACGTCCGCCTGGTCGGTTTCGGGCGCTTCTCCGTCACGGCCACCGCGGAGCGCGAGGGGAAGAACCCGCGGACCGGCGAAAAGCTGACCATCCCGGCGGCCAAGAAGCCAAAGTTCGCGGCCGGCACCGAGCTGAAGGCTGCCGTCAAAAGCTGACAACGGCGGCGCCGGCGCGCCCTGGCAGCATAGCCAATGACCGAATACCAGCTCGACCTGTTCGCGGCCGCCGCACCGCCGGCTACGTCTGCTTCGGCGCCGCCGACCCGGCCGGCCATCGTGGTCGGCGACCTGGCCGACGATGACTTGGGGTGCGTCCAGCAGCGCTGCGAAAATATACTCTAACGGCGCCCCTTCTGGGCCGATTCCGGGCGATTTGAGGTGATTTCGGGGCGTTTTGGCCGGCAGCCGGCGGATATGGCGCATTAACATGGCGTGCAATGCGTCTTGTACGCCATGTCCCCGGCCCGATTTCCATATTGCACGCCATAAACAACCCCTCTATCCTGGGGGTCAAAATGGCGTGCAATACATTCATCTGCGGCTAATCCAAGGCGGCTTCCTTGAATTCTGCAGCCACCCCGATATGGCGTGCAACGCGCTACCGTATATTTTCGCAGCTCTGCTGGAAACACCCCTATACGGTCGGTCATGGACCGGCGGCCTCCGGTCCCGCCATCGCCACCACCATCTTGACGAACGACGTCCTGGTCGCCGGCGACATGGCCAGGTAGCAGCGGATCAGCTCCAGCTCTGACCGCACCGTGCGGCCATCCACCTCGGGAACAGCCGGAGCGCCCTCAACGTCCCTGAAAAACTCACTGACCGTGGCCTGCAGGGTCCGGGCCATGTCCCACAGGCGCGACGAGGTGACCCGGTTCAGGCCGGCCTCGTACTTGCGCATTTGCTGGAACGAGATGCCCAACCGCTCGGCCAGGACTTCCTGGCTCAAGCCGCGCCGGACCCGCAGGTCACGGATGTTGGCGCCGACCGTGCGATCGACGTTGACCTGGTCGTCGGTGCGACGTGGACCTGTCCGGCTGCCCTTGCTTGCCATGGTTTCCCCTCTTCCATTGTCACCGCCGACGGGGCGATGCGCCGACCCAAGAATCGGTGGCGCGACAGTCCAAGTCAAGTCGATCGGGGCAGCGGAAATCGCCAGAAAAGCATGTGACCGCAATGCCCTGGCGTTGGCCGGCGGCGGACTTGGTCGGGACCGCCGCCACCCACATCATGCCTCGTCGGCCACCGCGGCATTGATCGCCGGAAAGTGCGGTGACCATCGGCCGGTCGCTAGGGCACAATTCCGTGCAATTGCAATGGCATGGAAGCCGCCGGCATCGGAATCATGGACGAGCACCGGACCAAGCTCGCGCAATGCCGCAAACCGTGTCTTGCGTGCATTGCGGATACCCAGTCTCGGAATTTGCTCGGAGCGGGCCGCTCCGCCGCCGTCGTCACCGTGCCTACGTGGCTGTGGCAGACGGTCCGCTCAGGCGCCTTGGCAGGGCCACCGGGGCGCAGCACGACATACCGGATAGGGGCGGCACCACGCCCCCCATCGGCAATGCGGCGGAGAAGCCACCGAATAAGCGCGCTTTTTCACCGCCGCCAACAAGGAAAGACAGGAAGGTGGTCAGTTGTTCCCCGGCATCCCCGGCAAAGCGGCTCAGCAGCGACGCCGGCAGATGGTCGCCCTCGACCGGCGGCATGAAGTCGGCCGACCTCGCCCGCCAGAACGGCATGGCGGTGAATGTCGCCAGCCACCAGATTCGCCAGCGCGCCACCGTCCGGCGGTCGACGCCGA
>CAIOJO010000346.1 GCA_903858635.1 uncultured Telmatospirillum sp.
GGGTGTTCAAAGCCTCAGAAGGATTTCGCTATGACGCATCAAGCCCTCGTCGTGCCCGCCGCCGTCCGGAATGGTGCCACGATTTACGTTGCCGTTGAACTGAGCATGAGCAGCTGGGTGGTCGGCCTGGTCGATCCGCGCAGTGGCAAGATCAGCCGCCATCAGATTGCATGCGGGGACGTCGCCCGGTTGCTGGAGCTGCTTGCCAAGCTACGGGCGGCGGCCGGATGCGAACGCGTTATGCTGTGCTACGAGGCCGGCCGTGACGGCTTCTGGCTTTATCGGCGTCTGACGGCGCATGGGCTGGAGGTGCTGGTGCTGGATCCGGCGAGCCTTCCGGTGGACCGCCGCAAGCGTCGGGCCAAGAGCGACGGACTGGACGTCGAGATGCTGCTGCGCGCGGTGATGGCCCATGAGCGGGGCGAGCCGCGGGCCTGCTCGATTGTGCGGGTGCCCAGCGTCGAAGAGGAAGACTGCCGCCGCCTGCCGCGCGAACGCGAGCGGCTGGGAAGCGAGTGCACCGCGCATTCCAACCGCATCAAGGGACTGTTGGCGGCTCAGGGGGTCCATTACATCAATCCCCGCAAGCCGGATTTCCTGGAACGCTTGAAGGAAAGGCGCACCGGCGATGACCGCCTGTTGCCGCCACAACTTCTGCGTGAAATCGAGCGCGAGGTCGCACGGCTGCGGCTGGTTCAGTACGCATTGAAGCAGGTCGACCAGGAGATGGCCGATCTTGCGCTGTGGGACAGCCGGATCGGCCGCATCATCCGCATGCTGATGCGGTTCAAGGGCATCGGTCCCGTGCTGGCGACCGTTCTGGCCTGCGAATGTCTCTACAAGGACTTCGCCAACCGCAGCGAGGTCGGCAGCTACGCCGGCCTGGCGCCGTCGCCATGGCGCAGCGGCGGCATCCAACTTGAGCACGGAATCAGCAAAGCGGGGACCCGGCGCCTGCGGACCAGCATGATCGAATTGGTCTGGCTCTGGCTCAAATGGCAGCCCGACAGCGCCTTGAGCCAATGGTTCCGGCAGCGGGTCGGCGACCTCAAGGGGCGGATCAAGAAGATCACCGCCGTCGCCGTGGCCCGCAAGCTGCTCATCGCGCTGTGGAGGTACGTCACCACTGGGGTCGTGCCGGAAGGCGCCGTCCTGGCCGCCTGAGGCAGCCCCGATCAACCGCTGTCAACCAACGACCTGTAGAGATCAAGCGATAGAGGGCGGGAACCCTCGATGAAACCGGGATGGGGTGTGCGCTGTTGCCTGCCTGGGCGTTCCGCCGACACGGAGATGAGCGCCACCCTGTCTCGGGCCTTTACCCTGAAGCAAGGGAGATTTGGGTACGAGCCGCATAAGCTCGACCGGATATAAGGTGATCACGGTCTTCGGCCGGATCCGCAACCAAGGCCCGCATCCCGTCTCGACTGGTTCCCAACACCTCAAGAAGCTCTTCGAAGGCCTCGCCGGCCTTCACCGCATTCCAAGTTACCCGTCCTGACCGACCCGATGGTCGGCCATCGGTGACGCTTGCCTCCGCTTCAGCCAATCTTGAGGCGGAGCGGCTTCGCCGCCGGTCTTTTCCCGTCAAGGGGGCCTTTGCACGCAAAACCCCCTTGACGGCTGTCGCCTCATATAAGGCCGGCCCCACTGCGTCTTCTAGCCGCCGTCCCGCATCAACGCCAGGTTGCCACCGGCCGCGGTTGTGTTGATCGTCACGCAGCGCTCGACCGCGAAGCGACAGAGGTAACGCGGGCCGCCGGCCTTCGGGCCGGTCCCCGAACGACCTTCGCCGCCGAAGGGCTGGGTGCCGACCACGGCGCCGATCATGCTGCGATTGACATAGACATTTCCGACCCGCGCCTGCGACAGCACCCGTCGGGTGGTGGCGTCGATGCGGCTATGCAGGCCGAGAGTCAGCCCGTATCCGGTGGCGGCGATGGCTTCCAGCACCGCGTCCAACCGACCGGCCTGGTAGCGCAGGACATGCAGGAACGGTCCGAACACCTCCCGATCCAGGCGGTCGAGGCGATCGATTTCGACCATGCAAGGCGCGAAGAAACTGCCCCGCGCGGTGCTCGCCGGCAGGGCAC
>CAIOJO010000347.1 GCA_903858635.1 uncultured Telmatospirillum sp.
CATCCTCGGCCCAGGCAGTGAGAATCGACCCAGCACTTAACCGCCCGATCTCGTCTGCTCCGGCATTCGCAGCCTGCCGGACGACGAGATCACGCTCGACGACATACCGGACGTAGGAAGGGTAGGGCGTCGTCATCGACGGCGGCGCGGAGGCACAGGCAGCCACACCAATCATCATGAAGCCTGCGATTAGGGGCTTGAGCGATTTATTCATGCCAATGTCCTTTCGAAAGGCGGAGCCAGTTCGCAGCAAGATCAAGCTGCGAACTGGCGAGCCATCATTTGAACCGGCCACCCGCCGTCGGAGGCGGGGGGGGCGGAAGATCGCTGGCGAACCGCTTGATTGTGAACGTGTTGCCCTCTGCGACGACCTTTGCATCAGTGATGTGCATGTCGCCGATCAGGACATACAGCCATTCCAGCAGCTTATTCTGGGGGGCCTTTGAAATGTAGCCGTACTCGACGATCGGCTCCGATCCACCCATCTTGCCCGAGCGCACAAAGTCCGGGAACTCACCTTCCATCACCCCCTTAATCTTCAAGACATCCTGCATCTGGAAGTTCTCGAAGCGGATATTGTAGGTTGTGATCAAGCCACCTGCGCCCGAGGCGCCAGCCGCCCCGTTAACGACGGGCGCACCGGTACCGTTGACTTTGGTGAGTAGAGCCAACTTTTTGCGGGCCTCATCAGCGACGATGGAAGCAATGTCCGCAGCCTTTTCGCGGGCAACGGCACTGATGCAGGCGTTGTCATTGCAATCGGCAGGTGCGGGGAATGTCCGGCTCATCGGGCCAAAGTCCCCTATGTAGCGGTTCGCATCGGCGTCATGTATTTCGCCAGAGATCTCGACGCTAATCTGCTTGGCAAATCCGAGGTCCTTTACCCGGGGATAGACCTTGTAGATCACCACACCGCGCACGTCGAACTCCGGTTGGCCGCTCTTCTTGGCCATCATGGCGGCACGAAGGACAGCGGCGCTGTCCATGCGGCGATTGAAATCGAAGCCTTGGTTGGCGGCAACGGCGTCTTGGCTAACCACGTAGTAATGGTAGCGGCTAAACTGCTCTTTGATCTTCGTGTTGATGATTTTCGAGACGGAGCTGTTGGAGGGAATCGAAAGCTCGTCCGAATCGTCGGCCATCACGATGATCGGTATGTCGGTGCCGGTTGCACCTTGCTGGGCGAATGCTTTTGCCGCGTAAAGCGACAAAACGCAAGCAATTGCGGCCATCGCGGCCATTCGGATTGAACGCATTTTGACTCCCCTTTGTGAGGACTTGGGGTTCCGCAACGCGGAACCCCACTAGAGAGAATGGCTATTATTACCCAGGGTATTGGGCATCGTCGGCAAGGGCCTTCTTCTTTTCTTCAGCAGTGGGGGGCGAGATCTTGTGGCTGCTAAAGTAGTCCGTGAGGTAGCCCGTCCACGTTCCGGCCTTCTCAACATGGCCAGGGAGCACCGTAAGGGCGGTGCGAGCCGTATCGATCGCTGACACGATTGAGCCGTCCATCAGATCCGACGCTGATGGCTTATTGGACATGTCAACGCCGGAGAGAAAGGGAGCCACCGCGCCGGAGCAAAAGGGAGCCACTCGGTGGTTGGG
>CAIOJO010000348.1 GCA_903858635.1 uncultured Telmatospirillum sp.
CCGCGGAGCGGCGAGAGTCTTTTCCCACCGGCACGGAGGCCGGTGCCACTGGACTGCTTAAAGCCAACGCTTGCGGCGCTTGTAGGACTTCAGGTTCTTGAACGACTTCCGCTCCTTGTCGCCGCCCAGGTAGAACTCCTTGACGTCCTCGTTGGCCACCAGCTCGTCCTTGCGGCCGTCCAAGACGATCTTGCCGCTCTCCATGATGTAGCCGTGCGACGCCACCTTGAGCGCCATCCGGGCGTTCTGCTCGACCAGCAGGATGGTGATGCCGAGGTTGTGGCAGAGCCGCTCGATGATGCCGAACACCTCCTTCACCAAGAGCGGCGACAACCCCATCGACGGCTCGTCCAGCAGGATCATCTTCGGCCGGGCCATCAGTCCACGGCCGATCGCCAGCATCTGCTGCTCGCCCCCCGACAGATAGCCGGCCAGACCGGTACGCTCCTTCAGCCGCGGGAAATAGTCGAACACCATGTCGATGTCGCGGCGGATGGCGGCGCCACCGTCGCGCCGCGTATAGGCGCCCAGCCGCAGGTTCTCGATCACCGTCATGTCTTCGATGACGCGCCGGCCTTCCATGATCTGAAAGATGCCGCGCCGCACGATCTCCTCGGGCGGGCGGTTGGCGATCGGTTCGCCCATGAAGGTGATGCTGCCGCGGGTCACCTCGCCATCCTCGGTACCGAGCAGACCGGAGATCGCCTTCAGGGTGGTCGACTTGCCGGCGCCGTTGGGCCCCAGCAGGGTGACGATCTTGCCCGCCGGCACCTCCAGGCTGACGCCTCGCAGCACCAGGATCACCTCGTCGTACACCACTTCGATGTTGTTGACCGTGAGGATCGGTTCTGCGGCGGCGGGCGCCGGCACCGGCGCGGGTTCAGGCATCATGGGCGATTCATCCTAGTAGCGCCGGCCGATTGCGGCCGGGCGAAAGCCCGGCCGCCGCTCTCTCTCATCACCAGCCGAGCCATTCCTTGCGGCGCTCGATATCGGCGGTGAAGATCTTCTTCATCGAGATGTCGCTGCCCTTGATGCTGGCCTGGTAGACCATCACCTTGGTGGTGCCCCGGTGATCGTCGTCCTTCCAGGTCGAGGACAGGCAGACGCCTTCCAGCCCGGCCGGAACCCAGTCCTTCTTCACATACATCGCGGCCTTGATCGAGGGGCCGGTCAGCGGGCCGTTCTTGGCGGCGATCTCCATCGCCTCCTTCATGTAATAGACCGAGCAGATGCCGCGGATGTAGTGGACCGGACGGGCTTCGCTGCCGGTGGGGTCGGACATCTTGGAGATTTCACGGACCAGCTTCATGCCGGGCGCGTCATCGGTCCAGGTGGCCGCCGCCACCACCCACACCATGCGGTCGGCGGCCGAACCGGCGGCCTTCAGCGAGGGTTCGTCCATGCCCCAGATGTTGCCCATGAACTGGGTCTGCACATTGACCGTCTCACAGGACTTCAACAGCGAGATGGTCGAGCCCGAGGTGTTGGCGAGATAGGCGTAATTGGCCCCCGACTCCTTCAGGCTGAGGCACTGCGCCTTGAAGTCGCCGGGCTTCAGCGAATATTGAATTTCGGGAACGATGTCGAAGCCCAGCTCCTGCGCATAGGCGCCGCAAGCCGCCTTGGGAGAATTGGGATAGGGGTGGTTGTCGCCCATATGGACGAATTTCGGCTTGCCCTTGCCGCCCTTCTTCTTCCAGTCCTCGGCGGCCCATTGCACCAGACCGCGGCAGGCATCCGAATAGGACGGCCCGTAGAAGAAGTTGTAGGGCGCGGCGCGGGCCGAGGTCTTGCCCTGCGGGTCGGTCAGATGCCCGGAATAGGAGGCCGAGAAATACGGGATCTGATCCTTGGCGACCACCGCCGACAGGGCCTCGGTGTCGCTGGTGCCCCAGCCCTGGATGGCCACGACCTTGTCGTCGGCCAGCAGCTTCTTGTAAGCCGACATGGCCCGCGGCACTTCATAGGCATAGTCGATGGTTTCGAATTGCAGCTTCTTGCCGGCGACGCCGCCATGGGCGTTGAGGTAGTTCATGGCGTCGGCGACGCCGGCGCCATAAGGCTTGCCCACCGACGAGGTGGCGCCGGTGATGTCGGCGATGTGACCGACCAGGATGCCGTCGGCGGCCATGGCGCTGCCCGAGGCCATGGCGACCAGAGCCGCGCCGGTAATCAGGATC
>CAIOJO010000349.1 GCA_903858635.1 uncultured Telmatospirillum sp.
AGTCCGCCGTCACCCTGGCGGCGGCCCGCGATCTGGCCACCGAGATCGAGGCGACCCGCTCGCGCCTGCGTGACGAAAGCCTGAATGCCGCCCAGCGCCGCGAGCTCAAGGTCAAGATCTTCGATGCCTCCGAGCGCATGTGCAACCTGCTGGCCCTGACCATCTTCCAATTGGCCTCGACGCTCAGCCGCGACTTCCAGGCCCGGGTCAATTCCGGCTTCGCCGAACTGCGCGGCCGGCTGCTGCGCATGGGCACCGATCTGCTGGTCGAAAAGCTGGAGCGCATCCGCGCCCGCGCCGAAAGCGTGCTGGCCGGCGAGCCCTATCCCCTCGGCCTGGCCCAGCGCCTCCATGTCGCCTTCAGCGAGATTGCCGGGGCCGATGAAATCGCCACCGGAGGCCGGTCGAAGCCGCCACTCCAGGCCGATTGAAAGCGCCACCCGAGGCCGATGATTTCGCCACCCTCGATCCGAAGGCTTCGACCACCGTCAGGCGGGGCGCCGTTGCTGGCTGGTTTGACTGTATATCCAGGTGTATTCGCCGTTCAACAGGTTTGTCGAGGAAGACCCGCAGGTCTTTTGTTCGCCGCTTGCAGGATAACATCAGTAACGCAGGCGTGCGGATACGCGGGTTGTCCAGGTAGTACACAGGAGGGACCCGCGCGCGCCCGCCGCGCTCTGCCACGAAGCTGGCGGTGGGCGCGCGTGGGAGGTTCCTGTGGACCCACCTGGTCAACCCGCGGGGTGGGGGGCCGGGGGCGGGGCGCGGCGGCTCAGCGCGGCTCGTCGGCTTCGGCGGCGGCGCCGGGCGCCTCGTCGGCGGGATCGCGGCGGCGGCGCATGGACTCGCCCTTGAGATCGATGCGATGGGCGTTGTGCACCAGGCGGTCGAGGATGGCGTCGGCGTAGGTGGGATCGCCGATCATGTCGTGCCAGCGGTCGAGCGGCACCTGGGTGGCGATGATGGTCGAGGCCCGGCCATGGCGGTCGTCGATCACCTCCATCAGGTCGCGGCGCTGTTCGGCAGTGAGCTTGACCATGGCCCAGTCGTCGAGGATCAGCAGCCGCGTCCGGGCCAGGGTGGTCAGCGCCCGGGCCTGACGGCCGTGCAGGCGGGCCACCGCCAGCTCGTCGAGCAGCCGCGACAGCCGCTTGTAGAGCACCGAGAAGCCGTCGCGCGCCGCCCGGTTGCCCAGCGCGCAGGCGATCCAGCTCTTGCCGATGCCGGCCGGGCCGATGATCAGGATGTTGCGATGCTGGCGGATCCATTGGCCGCCGGCCAGCGCCGCGATGGTGCCGCGGTCGAGGCCGCGTGGCGTACGCAAATCCAGGTTCTCGACGCAGGCGGTCTGGCGCATGCCGGCCCGCTTCAGGCGCTGGGCCAGGGCGGTGTTGAGCATGGCGGTATGTTGCAGGTCGACCAGCAGGGCGAGGCGCTCGTCGAAGGACAGCCGGTCGATCTCCGGCTGCCGGGCCTGATCGCGCAAGGCGTCGGCCATGGTCGACAGGCGCATGGCGTGGAGCTTCTCGATGGTTTGCTGCTGCATGGGGTTCTCCTCAATGGAAGTAGCCCGGTCCACGGACATTGCCGTGATGGCCGGGGCCGTCCTGGCTGACGGCGTCGGGAATGGGGCGGCCGCTTTTCAGCAGCTGTTCGACGAATCCGGATGAGCGGGCCCCGGCGGTCAGCGCCCGCTGGCAGGCCGCCTCCATGCGCTCGGCTGGGTATTGGCCGGCGAGGCGCAGGATGCCGAGACAGGAGCGGACACCCTGCTCGATGTGGTCGCGGCCGGTGAGCAGCCGCTCGACATAGGCGGCGGTGGCCAGGCCGACCTTGGCGGCTTCCGCCCGCACCCGATCCGGGGTGCGGTTGGCCACGGCGGAATGGGCCGGCGCCAGATGCTCCTTGCAGGTGCTGTAGCGATCGGCACCGGCGAGGCGGACATGGCTGGCGACGCGCTGGCCGCGATGGAAGATCTGGACGCTGGTGGGCGTGACGAAGACGTCGACCGCCTTGTGGACCAGCTGGTAGGGCACCGAATAGCAATACCGGCCGACGGCGATGTGATAATCGACGTTGACCGTGCAATCGACCTTCCACTCGCCGACCACGTAGGGCTCGGCCGGCAAGGGGCCGAGCGCCTGGCGCTCCACCGCCTCGAACAGCGTGCGGCGGCTGCCGTCGCGGGGCGGCGCCATCGGCTTGTCGTTGAGGATGGTCAGCTGCTCGCCGATGGCCGCGTTGAGCTCGGCCAGCGAGAAGAATTGCCGGTGCCGCAACGGCGCCAGCAGCCAGCGGCACGACTGCAACACGCTGCTTTCCACCGAGGGCTTGTCGCGCGGCTTGCGCGCCCGGGCCGGGATCACCGCACTGCGGTAATGCCTGATCAGGGCGGCGTAGCTGGCGTTGATCACCGGGTCGTAATAGGAGGCGTGGGTGACCCCGACCTTGAGGTTGTCGGGGCGAATCCGGGCCGGCACCCCGCCGAGGAAGGCGAACAGCCGCACATGGGTCGCCAGCCAGTCGTCGTGGCCCTGGGTCCAGGTCGCTTCGGCGTAGATCAGCCCCGAGCACGGCAGGCAGGCGACGAACAGCTGCGCCTGCCGCGGCTTGCCTTCGTCGATGACCGTGATGGTGTCGCCGGCATAATCGACCTCCAGCGTCTCGCCGGCCCGATGGACCTGCCGCATCGACAGGCCGCGACCGGAGGATTTCTGCCACTGGCCGAGCAACAGCTTGAACTGGCTGAACTCGTAGCCGTCCGGGTGGGCCGCCTTGTACTCCAGCCACAGCAGCTTGCGCGTCACGTGCTTGTGGCGCCGCAGTTCCTCGTCGAGCGCTGCCCAGTCCGGCGCGCCCCGGCCCGCCACCACCGGCGGCGGAAACAGCGCCGCCTCCAGCGCCTCGTCGGTCAGGTCCGCCGCCTTCGCCACGGTGATCTTGGCGATCTCCGCCCGGTGCAGGTAATCCCGCACCGTCGAGCGCGACAGGCCGGCCCCCGCCGCGATCACGCTGACGTTGCGCCCCACTTCGGCCTCCAGCCGCAAAACCTCCCTGATCCTCCGCATCTCTGACCTCGCCCTCGGCATTGCCGCCCCCACCTTGCGAAAAAGGGGCGACGATACGTCGATTACTTCGATGTCAGCAGCGGCGCCCGCCCCTCCCCGGGAGTGGCGAATTCATCGGCCTCGGGTGGCGGTTTCGATCGGCCTCAGGTGGCGAATTCATCGGCCTCAGGTGGCGGCTTCAATCGGCCTCGGGTGGCGATTTGCGTCGGCCCGCGCAGACCACCCATTCGGCCTTGGCGTGAGGCCTCAGATACCGCAGGAAGGCCTCTCTTTCCCGCAGGCGTTCCAGCGAGGAAAAGAACTTCAGCTTGCCGGCGTCGAAGGCCTTCCGGAGAGCCGTCAGGAACAGGTGACGAAACCGCCGGGAAAGAAAACCGCTCCGCATTATGCCGAGGTCGGCATAACACCGAGTAATCGTTCCGGTCGAAGCGGGCATAGGGGGTCTTGCCGACCGACTCCGCCACCCGCGCGATCCAGCTCTACCTCGGCCAAAAAATATGGCTCAATTCGCGTTAGGTCGACACGCCTATCTCTGCTAGAATCCATCCCGTTGCGATGGAGTTTGGCATGGAGCACGGTGTCTTTCGGGCGTGGTTGGCGGCGGTCGACGATCTGACCACGGCCCAGCGCCTGGAG
>CAIOJO010000350.1 GCA_903858635.1 uncultured Telmatospirillum sp.
CGTCATTGCCGGGCTTGACCCGGCAATCCATGGATCCCCGGATCAAGTCCGGGGATGACGGGGACCGTTATTCGCCGGGCAGATAGCTGGCGACGGTGTGCAGGAATTTGGTCACCGAGATCGGTTTGGCCATATAGCCGTCGCAACCCCCTTCGCGGATCTTTTCTTCGTCGCCCTTCATGGCAAAGGCGGTCACGGCGATCACGGGGATGCTTTTCGTCTCCGGATTGGCCTTCAATATCTTGGTGATCTCCAGCCCTGAGATCTCCGGCAGCTGGATATCCATGAGGATCAGGTCGGGACGCTGCTCCTGCACCAGCTTCAGCGCGTCGCGACCATCCCGGGTCTGCACGGTGTTATAGCCATGCGCCTGCAAGAGATCGTTGAAGAGCTTCATGTTAAGATCGTTGTCTTCAACAATCAGAATCGTTTTCGCCATGTCTTTTCTGTGTTGATCTCGATGTGTTCTTCGCTGGCATCATGGGCGCTCGGCCCCCTTGAGTCAAACGTTGCGCCCCTCGGCAAAGGCTGCCAGAACGAGCGCCAACCAGCCCATCAGGAATGATGTCCCACCAAAAGGCACCAACACCCCGACCGAGAAAAGGTGCAAGGCGTTGGCATAGAGCCCGCCGCAGAACAGGAACATGCCGATGGTGAACAGCAGCCCGGACAGCAGGTAGAGCCTCCGGCCAGGGCGGTAGAATTGGGCCACCGCAAGCAAGGCCAGCGCGTGGATCAGTTGGTAGCGGGAGGCCAGATCGATCCACTGCCCCGCCTGCGACGCGGCAGCCGGCCCATGGGCGGCATAAGCGCCGAAGCCGATGGCCATCGCCCCGCTCAGCCCGGCCACCACCAGGCAGCCGCGCTTCCACCCCTCTGGCGTCATGGCATTCTCCGCTTCAGTTGTCCCTCGACAACGCTAAAAAAGGAGGGCCGGGAAAGACCCGGCCCTAGGTTCTCTTGAGGGAAAAAGATACAGGAGGTACCCAAGGGCGCGCTCCGGTATCGCCACCATCATAGCCGGGGCCACAGGGCGCGCTGTGATCACCATCACTGGCCACAGGAATTTTCTTACCTCGGAAAATGGTCAGTTGCCGCGCACGTCTTCCACCAGAGCGGCCAAGCGGTCCATATCGAGGATCACCAATGCGCCCTTCTTGCGTTCGACGATGCCGGCGCGGGCCAGATCGTTCAGGACGCGGGCGACGGTCTCGCGCGTCGTGCTGACCCGGCTGGCGATGTCGGCATGCAGGGGAATTGGCGTGAGCGTCGCTTTGTGACCATCGTCGGTGGCGGCCCAGGCCTGCCGTAACAGCTCGGCATGCACCCGGTTGTTGGCGCCCAGGGTGCTGAGATCCATGATCCGCTCGGTCGCCTGGCGCACGATGCGGGCCAGGCGCTTCAGGATCTCCAGGCTGAGGCCGGGCTTGCGCGACACCAGGTTGAGGAACACTTCGCAGGGCATGGCGGCAGTCACCGCCTCGTTGACATGGGGCATCACGAAGGCCGAGCGCGGGCCGCCGTCGAGCGCCGCAAGTTCGCCGAAATAGCCGCCGGCGGGGATGTCGGCGAGCGCCACCTCGCGCCCGGACGCGGAATAGTTGACCACGCGGACCACGCCCTTGATGACGAAATAGACGTCGCGGCTGTCGCTCTCACTGTCGATGATGTGTTCGCCGGCCCCGTACCGCTTGATGCGGCACTGGCGCACCAAATCGTCCCGCTCGCTGGCGGTCAGGGACGCGAATAACGGAATACCGTCAAAGTTCGATTGAACGTCCTGGGCCATGGCGCTTCGATATATGAGTACCGCTGCATCCTAACGGCAATTCTTCGCCTTGACGAGAGGATCGCGGCTGGTGCTCTGACACATTCAAATGTGTCAGAGCACCAGGTCAA
>CAIOJO010000351.1 GCA_903858635.1 uncultured Telmatospirillum sp.
AAGGAGGCCGTAGGCCGACTGTAGTGCCGGCCCCAGCGGCGGCCAATCCTGAACTTTCAGATCGTCCCCGGCGGCGGACGTTTTCGGCGCAGGAAAAGCTGCGCATCCTTGATGAGACCGACCGTGCCGTGGGCACGGGCGCCGTCGGCGCCATTTTGCGCCGTGAGGGGCTGTACTCGTCGGCCCTGACCGACTGGCGCCGGCAGCGCGAAGCGGGCATCTTCGGTGCCCTGACCCCGGCCAAACGCGGGCCGAAGGCGAGTGAACCTCATCCGGCGGTGGCCCAGCTGGCGAAGGCCGAGCGGGAAAACGCCCGGCTCAGGCTTCGCCTGGATCGGGCCGAAGCGATCATCGACCTCCAAAAAAAAGTTTCGGACCTGCTGGGGATTCCGCTGGCACCGATCGACAGCGACGACAAACCCTGATGGATGCGATCCTCGCGTTGCCGAAGACGTCCGGCATCGCGGCGTCCGCCTGCGCCGCCCTCGGGGTGTCGCGCGCCGGCGTCCATCGCCGACGCATCCGCCTGTTGCGACCGCCGGCCGCGCCGTCGCCCCGCCCCAGTCCGCCCCGGGCCTTGAGCCCGACGCAACGGCAAACCGTGCTCGACCTTCTGCGTGCACCGCGCTTCGCCGACCTGGCTCCGGCTGAAATCTACGCCACCCTGCTCGACGAAGGCATTTACCACTGCTCGATCCGCACCATGTACCGGATCCTTGACGCGCACAATGAAGTGCGGGAACGCCGCAGGCAATTGCGCCATCCCGTCTACACAAAGCCGGAACTGCTGGCCGAAGGGCCCAATCAGGTGTGGTCCTGGGACATCACCAAGCTGATGGGCCCGGCCAAGTGGACATATTTCTACCTTTACGTCATCATCGACATCTTCAGCCGCCGGGTCGTCGGCTGGTGTGTCGCCGATGCCGAAAGCGCCGTTCTGTTCAAGGCGCTGTTCGACGACGCCATCGTCAAGCACCAGGTGCCGCCCGGCCAACTGACCCTGCATGCCGATCGCGGCGGCCCCATGAAGGCCAAGGTCACCGCCCAACTTCTTGCCGACCTCGGCGTCACCAAGTCCCACAGCCGCCCCCATACCTCCAACGACAACCCGTTCTCGGAGAGCCACTTCAAAACCATGAAGTACCAGCCCCGATTTCCCCAGCGGTTCGGCTGCATCGAGGACGCCAAGGAATTCTCTCGGGACTTCTTCGCCTGGTACAACCAGGAGCACCACCATGGCGGGATCGGCCTCATGACCCCCGACCAGGTCCACTACGGACAGGCCGACGACATCCACGCCGCCCGACAGAACATCCTCGATCGCGCCTTCAGCGCCAATCCCGAGCGCTTCGTCGCAAAGCCGCCCCAACCACCGGCCAAGCCCACCGCCGTGTGGATCAATCCGCCTCACAAAGGACGCTGAACCGACAAGCCTAATTCAAGCCCGCGCATGTCTCAAAATCGTTGACACCTTCCGCCCTCGGTCAGGTGCTCGTCCAGTACGCTCGACTCGGCGGCGGCATGGCTGATCTCAAGCTCATGCCAATCGCGGTAGCCGCAAGCCGTGGCGATGGCACGCTGAACGCTGGACAGAGGAATCTCAGGGAGGCTGCCGTCGGGCAGCACGATGCGCTTGCGCCCGCCGATACGGCGGAAGGTCATTGGCACGAAGACGGTGGTGGTCATGCCGCCGCCCTCCGCGCCTTGGGCGCCAACTCGCCGGCCAGCCGCAGCAGCCCATCGGTGCGCAGGGTGACGTGCAGGCCGGCGGTGGAGATGTCGACGCGCTCGACCAGCAGCTGGACGATGCGGGCCTGCTCGGCGGGGAACAACTCGTCCCACAGGGGATCAAGACCGCCCAGAGCAGTGACCACTTCTTTCTCGGGCATAGCCTCGCCGTCGGCCCGCGCCGTCCGCCAGGTGCGCGCCACCATCTCGGGGGTGCGCAGCGTCGACCGCATTTGGTCGATGACCGCGGCCTCGATCAGCCCCGCCGGCACCCGGCGCACCGGGCAGGACTCGGGGCCTTCCTTGATCACGCTGGTGGTGACGTAGTAGCGGTAGAGCCGGCCCTTCTTGCGGGTGTGGGCCGGCGTCATGGCCCGGCCGCCGGGGGCGAACACCAGCCCCTTGAGCAAGGCCGGCGTCCGCGCCCGGGTGTTGGCGGCGCGGGTACGCGGGCTCTCGCCCAGGATGGCGTGGACCTTGTCCCACAGTGCCTGGTCGATGATCGCCTGGTGCTCGCCCGGGAAGGCCTCGCCCTTGTGCACGGCCATGCCGATGTAGACCCGGTTGGCCAGCATCTTGTAGAGCCCACCCTTGTCGAGGGGCTTGCCGCGGCGGGTGACTTCGGCGGCGGCCAGATCGCCCACCAGCCGGGTGGCGGAGCCGCAGCGGACGAACCGCTCGAAGATCATCCGCACCACCGAAGCCTCGTCCTCGACCACGTGCAGCCGGCGATCGGCGCAGCGGTAGCCGAAGGGCACCGGGCCGCCCATCCAGATGCCCTTGCGGCGCGACGCCGCCACCTTGTCGCGGACGCGCTCGCCGATGACCTCGCGCTCGAACTGGGCGAAGGACAGAAGGATGTTCAGCGTCAGGCGCCCCATCGATGTGGTGGTGTTGAAGGACTGGGTGATGCTGACGAAGGTCACCGAATTGTCCTCGAACACCGCCACCAGCTTGGAGAAATCCATCAGGGCGCGCGACAGTCGGTCGATCTTGTAGACCACCACCACGTCGATCTTGCCGGCATCGACATCGGCCATCAGCCGCTGGAGCCCCGGGCGCTCCATGCTACCGCCGGAGAATCCGCCATCGTCATAGCGGGTGGGGACGAGGCGC
>CAIOJO010000352.1 GCA_903858635.1 uncultured Telmatospirillum sp.
ACGAGATCTATGCCGCCATGCAGACCGGCGCCCTCGACGCCGCCATGACCTCGTCGACCAGCCTCATCTCGTTCCGCCTCGAAGAGATCGCCAAGAGCCTGACCACCGGACGCGGCGCGGCCTATTGGTTCATGCTGGAGCCCTTGTTGATGTCGCGACAGATCTTCGAGGGCCTGCCGAAGGACATGCAGGACGTGGTGATGAAGGTCGGGGCCGAGATGGAGGCCTTCGCCGTCGACAGCGCCAAGGCCGACGACCAGGAAGTGGCCAATGTGTACCGCAAAGCCGGGGCGCAAGTCGCCGACCTGTCCCCCGAAACGGTCCGCAAATGGCAGGACATCGCCCGCAACACCGCCTGGAAGGACTTCGCCGGCCGCAGCGAGAGCTGCGCCCGTGTCCTCAAACAGGTCGAGGAGACTCTGTGAGCCGTGCGGCCGAGCCGGTGTCCGGAGACTTCGCCCTGCCGGCGGCGAGCCCGCTGGCGGCCCTGAGCCGCGGGCTGGCCGCCGTCAACCGGGTCATCATGGCGATTTCCATGGTGGCCATCGTCGCGGCGGCCGGGGTGCTCACCCTGAGCGTGGTGTTGCGCTATTTCCTCAAGCTGCCCACCGATTGGCAGGATGAGGCCGCCGTTTTCCTGTTGGTCGGGGTCACTTTCCTGTCCGCTGCCGGAGTGCAGGCGGAGCGCGCCCATGTCGGCATCGAGGCGATGAACGGCTTGCTGTCGGTCCGCGTCAACCGCCTGCGCCAGATCGCCTGCGACGTCGCCTCGCTGGCCTTCTGCACCTTCTTCGCATGGAAGTCCTGGGCCTTGTGGGACGAGGCCTGGGTCGACGGTCAGACCACGTCGTCCAGTTGGGCCCCGCCCTTGGCTATTCCCTACGGGCTGATGGCGTTCGGCATGACCTTGCTCAGCCTGCAATTGCTGCTGCAGGTGGCCACCGGCTGCCGCAATCGGAAGGCCGCCCGATGAGCACCGCCACCGTCGGCAGTCTCTACGGCATCGGCACGCTGCTGCTGATGTTCACCGGCATGCCGATCGCTTTCGCCCTGGGGGCCGTGGCGGTCCTCTTCATGTTCCTGTTCATGCCGCATGCCGCCCTCGATACCGTCACCCAGAACGTCTACGAGGAAATGGCCTCCATCACCCTGTTGGCGATTCCCCTGTTCATCCTCAAGGGCGCCGCCATCGGCAAGTCGCGGGCCGGGGCCGATTTGTACTCCACCCTGCATGTCTGGATGCATCGCATCCCCGGCGGGCTGGGCATCGCGGTGACCTTCGCCTGCGCCTTGTTCGCCGCCATGGCCGGCTCCAGCCCGGCCACCTGCTCGGCCATCGGCAGCGCCGGTATCCCGGAGATGCGGGCCCGCGGCTACTCGCCCGGCTTCGCCGCCGGCATCATCGCCGCCGGCGGCACCCTGGGCATCCTGCTGCCGCCCTCGATCACCATGATCCTGTTCTCGGTGGCGGCCGAACAATCGCTGGGCCGACTGTTCTTGGCCGGTATCGTTCCGGCCGGCCTGATGGTCGGGCTGTTCGCCGGCTATGCCGCCTGGCGCTATACCCGCGAGTACCATGCAGCCGAACGGGACTTCGCCGGCGGGCTGGGCAAGTCGGCCTATCTCAACGACGTGCCGCTCACCCTGGCGGATCGCCTGCGCATGCTGCCCCGCGTCATGCCCTTCATCATTTTGTTGATCGGCGTCATGGCGGCCCTCTACGGCGGCTACGCGACACCGTCCGAAACCGCCGGGCTGGGCGCCATCCTCGCCCTGCTCCTGGTGGCGGCCATCTATCGCATGTGGCGCCCCGCCGACCTGAAGCCGATCCTCGCCAGCACCATCCAGGAATCGACCATGCTGATGTTCATCATCGGCATGTCGTTGCTCTATTCCTATGTGATGAGCTACCTGCATATCAGCCAGGCCGCCGCCCAGTGGATCGTCGCCATGCAGTTGTCGCGCTGGCTGCTTCTGGCGGCGATCCTTCTGCTGGTGGTGGTCCTCGGCTTCTTCCTGCCGCCGGTGTCGATCATCCTGATGACCGCGCCGATCATCCTGCCGCCGCTGAAAGCGGCCGGTTTCGACTTGGTGTGGTTCGGCGTGGTGATGACCATCGTGATGGAAATGGGACTGATCCATCCCCCGGTCGGACTCAACATCTTCGTCATCAAGAACGTCGCCCCCGACATTCCGCTGAGCGACCTGATCTGGGGCATCCTGCCGTTCGTCGGACTGATGATGGTGACGATCCTGCTGCTCTGTCTGTTCCCGCAACTGGCCACCTGGCTGCCCAGTGCGATCATCGGGGTGCACTGACAAGGCGGGATGCAAGGATGTTTCTTGGATCGCAACAATTGCGACGAATAATTATCAATTAGCGAAATACTAATATAGACACATAACTTGCGATTGATATTTTTTCTATGCACCGGACAATAGAACGCACGTATGCTCTTACCCTGTTGCAACAGCATTTCCGGGGATGGCTATGGCGGATGGAGGGGCGGGCGACGCCCAGCCGATTGACGATGCCTTCATCGAGGGGCGCCTGCACGGCCTGGGCCTGGATCAGCAGACGCGCGCCTGTCTGGCCGACGCCTTCGCCGATATCCGCCCTGGCCTGCCCGCCCTGAGCGAGCGCTTCGCCGCCCATCTTCGCGAGACCTCGTCGGTGGATGCCGGCCAGGCCGTTGGCCTCGAGCAAGCACAATTGGTCCGCTGGCAACAACTGTTCTCAGGTAGGCCCGACCGCGCCTATTTCGCCGCCGCGATGGCTGCGGGCGAGGCCTATCACCGGTCCGGCGTGGCCCTGTCTTGCTGTGTCGGGGCCCATGGCCGCATGGTGGAAACGCTCGTCGAGCGGCTGGTCGATAACGCCCCCAAGGCCGAGCTCAAGGCTCGCCTGGGCGCCGTATCCAAGGCTTGCCTGCTCGACATGGAGCTTGCCATATCCAGCTACGGCCACTGCCGCGAGCGTGAATTGCTGCAAACCGAAATGCTGGCCCTGTCGGAAGTGCTCGACCGCGAGGTCGAATTGGCCGTCGGCGCCATTTCGGCCCAGGCCGAGCGCCTGTCGGATTGGGCGGCCAGCCTCGACGGTATCGCCAATTCCCTGCATGAGGCTGCCGATTCGGTTGCCGCGGCGATCCGCACCGCCAGCGAGAACGTCGAATGGGTGGCCCGCGCCACCGCCGAGCTCGAATCGTCGAGCCACGACATTGCCGGCCGCGTCCGCACCACCTCGAGCCTGGCCGACGACACCATGCGACACATGGAACGGACCTCGGAGACGGTGGGCGGCCTCGATCAGGCGGCTCACCATATCGACGACGTGGTTCGCCTGATCCGGGCCATCGCCGGCCAAACCCGGATGCTGGCCCTGAACGCCACCATCGAGGCGGCTCGTGCCGGCGAATCCGGCCGCGGCTTCGCCGTCGTCGCCAACGAAGTGAAGGGGTTGGCCCGGCAGACCGAAGAGGGGATCGCCGGCATCAGCACACAGGCCGTCCAGATCGCCCAATCCACCCAGCTCTCCATCGACATGGTGGCCAAGGCGACCGGCACCATCGGCGAGATCAACAGCATCGCCTCGCAGGTGGCGGCGGCCACCGAACAGCAGCTGGCCACCACCGCCGGCATCAAGGACAGTGCGCTCGAAGCCGCCAGCCACAGCCGCAGCGTCGCCGATGCCGCCGGCCGCGTCTTGGCCGGGGCCGAACATACCGGGCAGACCGCCCATAAGGTCAGCGAGCTGAGCGCCGCGGTCAGCCACGACATCAGCGATCTGAAAGAGCGCCTGGCAGCGGTGCTGGGCAGCGCCCGCGCCACCGCCAGCCGGCGCCGCCCGGTGGCCCTGCGCTGCACCGTCACCGTCGGCTCGACTCGGTACGAGGGCTATACCCTCGACGTCTCGTCGGGTACCAGCCTGGCATCGACCCTGCTGCCGCCGGACGCCGTCGGCCGCGAAGCCTGGGCCGAGATCGAGTCTCTCGGCTCGCTCCGGGTCAAGGTGTTCGCCATTTCCGGGCTGGGCAGCCACCTCCAGTTCCTCAGCCTCGACCAGCCACGGCGCCAGGCGCTCGATCTGATCCTGCGCCAGGCCGAGGAAGAGGACGCCCATTACGGCAAGTTTGTCACCGAAGCGGCGGCACAGGTGAAGCGCGCCTTCGAACAGGAGTTGACGACCGGCCGCATCACCCCGGATGCCCTGTTCGACAACCTTTACACCCCGCTGCCCGGCACCGGCCCGCAACAATTCACCGCCCGGCACGCCGAATTCACCGACCGTGTCCTGCCGCCGATCATGGAACCGATCCTGGCCCGGGATCCGCGCGTCGTGTTCTGCCTGGCGACCGACCGCAACGGCTACATCGCCACCCACAACCGCAAATACTCCGAGCCGCAACGCCCGGGCGACGTCACCTGGAATACCGCCCATTGCCGCAATCGGCGCATCTTCGACGACCGCACCGGGATCCTGGCGGCCCGCAATCACCAACCGGTGTTCGTCCAGACCTACGCCCGCAAGATGAGCGACACCGAGACGGTCATGCTGAAGGAAGTGAATGCCCCGATCCAGCTGCAGGGCAAGCTATGGGGCAATGTCCGCCTGGCCCTCCTGCCCCGCCGAAGCTGAGGAGATTTGCGGTTATTGGGGTGGGCGGACGAGCCTGTGAAAAGATCAGTGGCGCCGGCGTCCGCCGCGGAGAGGCGGAAAGCCTCATGCCGGCTTCGCCGGCACGCCGGCTGGAAGCCGGCGCCACTAAACTAATTATTCACAAGCTCGGCGCCCACCCCACCGAAAATCACACCCGGTCGGCGCGAAAACGCAGGCGCACGTAGTCGGCGGTCCACCGGCCTTTGCTGTCGCAGAGCGACGGCGCCAGCAGTTCGACCGCTTCTTCGACCGCCGAGGCCCGCGCCTCGGCGTCGAGGTCCTTGAAGAACGGCCCGGCGAAGGTGTCGAGCCAGCCGGCCATATCGGTCGGCAAGGGGGTGGGACGGGCGAACAGGGTAATCTCGCGGACCCGGAAGCCGCCCACCTCGAGCCGCGCCGCGTAGTCGTCGGAGGTGGGGAAGTACCAGGGAATCAGCTTCCGTGCATCGACGCCGCGATGCGCCATCACCGCCAGCGCCGCGGTAACGATGGCGGCGACGTTGCCGTGGCCACCGAACTCGCCGACGAAGCGTCCACCCGGCTTGAGCGCTCGGCGGACGCCGGCGATCACCGCATTGGGCTGGCCGATCCAGTGCAGGGTCGCATTGCTGAACACCGCATCGAATTCCTGTTCGTAGGTCAGCTTGCGCGCATCCATCTCGGCCACTTCGAGGCCGCGGGCACGAGCCGCCGTCAGCATTTCGGCCGAGGCGTCGATCCCGAACACCCTTGCGCCGCAAGCGGCGATGCGCTCGGTCAGGCGACCGTCACCACAACCCAGATCGAGAATATGTTCGCCGCGTTTCGGGGCCAGCAGATCGACCACGGGCAGGCCCAGTTCGGGCACGTAACCGGCGTTCAGTTGGTATTTGTCGGGGGCCCAGTTCTGGCCTTTGGTGGTTTGGGGCATCAATTCCTCCCTCAGCCCAAACTCGCAGATTAGAACCGGCCTACAGGGATCGACAACAGTTCGCAACCTCCCAGGGCATGCGATTCTCGCATGGCCGTCACGCCTTGCCGGGCCGTAGGCGGTCGAGCCGCAACCGATGGCGCGCATCGGTCATCCGATAAGCGGCGCCCAGCACCGCGGCGCCGGCCCCCAGCCCGGTGCCGCCGGCGATCAGGAAGAGGATCAGGATCTGGTATTTGACCGCCTCACCCGGGGCCACCCCGCCCAGAATCTGCCCGGTCATCATGCCGGGCAGCGACACCACGCCGGTCGCCGACATGACATTGACGATCGGCATCAGCGCATTGCGCAAGGATTGCCGGATCACCGGCGAAAACGCCTCGCGCCGGGTGGCCCCCAACATCAGGCGGGCCTCGACGGCGGCGCGCCGGGCCGACAGGCCGTTGGTCAGGCCGTTCAGACCGAGCGACACCCCGGTCATGGTGTTGCCGAGGATCATGCCGAGCAGCGGGATGGCATAGCGGGGATCGTACCAGGGATCGGGACGGAGCGCGGTGGTCAGGCCGAACACGGTGACCAGAGCCGCCGCCAACAACATGCTCGAGCTGCCCAGCCCATACGACCATAGGCCGGCCAGCGGCCGATCCTGGCGGGCCGAGGCCTCGCGCCCGGCGAAGCCCACCATGACCAGGGCGGCCAGGGCCGTCCACAACGGCGAAACCAGGGAGAACAGCGTCGCCAGCACCAGCCCCATCAGGGCCAGTTGAACCACCATGCGCAGCGCCGCCACCAGAAAGCGCCAGTGGATGCCCAATTGCAGGGCC
>CAIOJO010000353.1 GCA_903858635.1 uncultured Telmatospirillum sp.
CGGCGCAGGACGCCGGCGGCAATGGGCGAATCGGTCGCCTTGTGCAGGTCGAAGAACTTGCGGCGGGCATGGGCCCAGCAATAAGAGGGCAGCGCGTTGTTTGTTAGCTAAACAACGCTAAGATAGAACCAATCAAGAACATGGCTGTCAGGCGACCAGATGATGCCGATCGAGGTTGAGCGGACGCCTGGCAATGGGCACGGCGGCGGCGCGTTGCCACAGGAAGTCCCCCGACAGACCGATATGCTCCCAGCTCACGGGCGAGGTGTTGGCCAACAATTCGTCCGAGAAGCGTTCGCCGGTGGCGCGGAGGTGCGCGACCGCGTCGGCCAGGTAGGTCGAGTTCCAGTAGACGATTCCCGCGATGAGCAGGTTCAGCCCCGATGCCCTGTATTGCTGGGCGTCAACACCGCGATCGGCGATCCGGCCCTGCTTGAAGGTGCATATCGCCTGGGTGAGGGCGTGACGCTGTTCGCCCTTGTTCAGTCCAACGTGGCAACGCCGGCGCAGCTCCGGGCTTTCCAACCAATCAAGCATGAACAGCGTCCGCTCGATGCGGCCCATTTCCTGGAGGGCCAAGTCGAGCTGATTCTGCCGCTCATAGGCGGCCAATTTCTTCAGCATCACCGACGGCGCGACGGTCCCGGCTTTCAACGAGGCCACCAACTGCACCACCTCATTCCAATGCTCGCGGATGACATCGACCTTGATCCGCCGCCCGAATAGAGACTGGAGCCCTGGGTACGTTGTCAGGGGTTCGATGCACGCCAGCTTCCGATCCGGGAAGTCCCGGAGGCGGGGACAGAAGCGGAAGCCGAGCAGGGCGCACAGGATGAAGACGTGATCCGACACGCCGCCCGTATCGACGTAATGGGTATCGATTTTCAGGCTGGTCCCATGGTGCAGCAGGCCGTCGAGCACATAGGGAGCCTCGTGGGTGGCGGCCGAGATGACCCTGACGTGGTAGGGGCCGTGCTGATCCGACACATGGGTATATAAGCTGAAGCCGGGATCGACGCCGTACTTGGCATTGACGTCGCCGGCAATATTGCCCCTCTTCCCGGAGCGGAAGAATTGACCGTCGGAAGACGACGTGGTGCCGGCGCCCCATACGGCGGAGATCGGCAACCTGTGTTGCGCGTCGATGATCCTGGCCAGGGCGGCCTGATACGTTTCCGGTCGGATGTAGGCGTCGGCGCTCCACACAAGTTGATCCCGGGTCACCCCCTCGCTGGCCTGCGCCATACGGGTCAGGCCCAGGTTGGTGCCATCGGCCAGGATGGCGGCGAGCAACGCGCTCTCGTTCTCGCACGATCCGCCGGTGCGAAAGTTGGTGAACGCGGACGCGAAGCCGGTGGCGTGGTTAACCTCGTGCAGCAGTTCGGTGATGCGGACACGAGGCAGCATTCCGTCGAGACGGCTGGCCAGCGCCTCTCCCTCTGGTGAGGTGGTCGCCTTTAACTGGGCGATATGCAGACGATTATCACGCAGCTCGACACCTTCGATCTGGCCGCCCTTGAGTCGCCGCTCGAATCGCTTCAGGCGAGAGTCGAGCTCGCGGCCGCGCGAGGCCAGCCACTCGTCGGCCGTTGCGGGCAGTCCCAGATCCTGGGCGACCGGTAATGCCGCCGCCGCAGGCAGCAAATAGCTGTCGAAGCGGCGATAATTGGATGACCGCTCCACCCACACGTCGCCCGACCGGAGCTTGTTGCGCAGCGTGGCCAGCACCGCGGTCTCGTAAAGGCGTCGATTCGGCAGCCCGCCTTCGACGATGAGTTTCTGCCACGCCTTGCGGAACGGCATGGGCGCATCCTCTGGAAGGTCGCGCTTGCCGGTGCGATGGAGTTCCCGCAGTAATTTGATCGCCGCCAGCATCGGATCGTTCTTTTTGGCAGCCCTGAATTCCAAAGCATCAAGGAGGGCGGGCGAGAATTTCCGGAGCGTGGCATACCGATCCGCAGCCCGCACCAGCGGATCCTGGGCGGTGAGCGCGGCGATGCTGGCAACCTCGCCACGAGCTCGGAGCAGCTTTGTCCAGCCCACGGTCTCGTCGATGGCGGCGAATACATCTCCGGCGCTCTCTTTGGCCTGGCGGACGGCCTCGATGGTGCCGTGGAACAGGCGCATGAGGCGGCCAACGTCCTTCGACGTGGCGGAGTAGTGCTTCTCCTGGCTGTTCTTGGCGCGGGTGAAGGCATTGCCGATCAGCTTGTCGCTCATGTCGAGCATCGCGTCGATGAGACGGGCCTCCAGGGTGATCAGCAACGCCACCAGCATCGCCCGGCGTCGGTGCGGAGTATAGCGGTTGATCAGGTAGGTGGGCGAAACCAGACCTTCACGGGCCAATTGGCGAAAGCGATCTTCATGGATGAGGGACGCGGCGGCCGGATCGATCCCGATGTTGCGGATGAAGGCGAGCTTGTCCACCAAGGCGCTGACGTGGTCTGCCTTCGGTGAACTGGGGATGTTCTTCACCCAGGTCAGCGGCGCGCTTCCTGTCGCTGGATCGACCACAAGCAGACCGTCGAGTTTGGCAAGTTGCTCGGCGGTGAGGCCGTTCAGCAGCGCATCCGCCACTCGTTTATGGGCGCGGGTTCGTCCGGCGATGGCGGCCCGCTCGATCACCGCCGGGGCTGGCAGAATGATCTTGTCGGCCCTCATGGCCTTGATGATGGCCGACGTGATCGGCAATCCCTTATCGGTGCTCCATGCCGCCTGCGATGCGGCTTCGATCATAAACGGGAAATCGCCGTTGGTCGGCGGCCTGATCCCGAGTATGGCGGCGAGGGCGAGCGCGTGGTCCGTCATCGTCTGCGGCCGGCGGGAGTAGTCCGCGAACAGGGCCGCCGGGACGCTGAGGTGGGTCGCCATCCACGCCACCAGCGCATCCACGGACCCATCGGTTTGTACCAGCGTGAATCCGTGGTGGCGGAGCAGCGCAAGCTGTACCGCGAAGCCGAGGCGGTTGGCGTCGCCGCGCCGGGTGGCGACGAGGTCCTGGTCCGCCCGCGTGAGCGTGTAGTGGCGTGCCAACGCATCTCGGTCCGTCGGCACGCCAAACAGTTGCTCACGCTCTTCCTTGGTCAGCAATCGTCGTTGTGCCATGCTCCCCTCCAGCGTCCAGAAAACACCCATCACATTTGTGGACAGGCGCCAATAGCGGGACGTATTTTATGGACGGATTTGTGGTGCCCCGCCAGAGCTTGGCGGGGCCGTCCACAAAACGGTCGGTTGGGAGACGGTGGATGGGCGATATCCTCGGCTATGCGCGGGTCTCTACCGGTGACCAGGACGTCGCCGGCCAACGGCTGCGGCTCGAAGGGGCCGGTGCCAACAAGGTCTTCACCGACGTCCGGTCGGGCAAGTCGATGGACCGGCCGGGGCTGGAATCCCTCCTTGCCTATGCGCGCAAGGGAGACACCCTGGCCGTCGTCCGCCTCGACCGCCTTGGCCGGTCACTTGCCGAGCTGCTGGCCACGGTGGCCATGCTGAACCAGCGCGGCATCGACCTCCTCAGCCTCGAGGAGAAGATCAACACCACCTCGGCGGCCGGCGAACTGATCTTCCACGTGTTCGGCGCCGTCGCGCACTTCGAGCGCCGGCTGATCGCCGAACGCACCAAGGACGGTATCGCCGCCGCGCGCGCCCGGGGCAAACATCCAGGCCGCCAGCCGGTCGATACGGACAAGATCGCGGCGGCGCTGAAGCTGGTGGAGGCCGGTCTGTCTCCGACCATGGCCGCCAGGCAATTGGGCCTGGGGCGCTCGACGGTGTACCGGGAGATGGCGCTGGCCGGCGTGCAAAGGCCGGCGCGTCCAATGTGACCGCCGCCGACCGGCCCAGGAATCAGCCAATGTTCCTGGAAAGTTCGACCTTAGCGTTGTTTAGCTAACAACCGTCGCGCTGTCCTCCACGTCATCGGCACACTGCGCAAGAAGCCCCAGGCATTGCGCCATCTGGTCTACCGCGATGCGCTGTTTCCGCGCCCGGCCTACGCCCGCGCCTGGCGGGCCCTTGATGCCGCCGGGCCGCCGAAGCAGGCCTGCCGCACCATGGTCGGGCTGCTCGATCTCGCCGCCGGCGGCGCCTGCGAGGCGGACCTGGCGGAATGCCTCGACGCCATCCTCGACGCCGGGCAGCTGCCCGACCTGGCTGAACTCGAGGCCCGCTTCACGCCGAAAGCGGCGCCGGTGGCCGACGTCGCCATTCCGCCGCCCGATATGGGCTCCGAGTAGCAGGCGAACAGAAAACCGACATAGCGCTGTCAGGGGGCTGTTGCGGAACATATCGCGGAATTTTCGACTTTCACGACTGACTTTCGCGACACGGAAAACGGCGGAATCGCTCCGCGCCCGGCTCTGTCGCGAAATTCCTAATTTTTGCGACAGGCCCGCAAAGCCGCAGCATCCTTGGGTTTCGGTGCTTATGTGGGATTTCTGTTCCGTTGCTACTC
>CAIOJO010000354.1 GCA_903858635.1 uncultured Telmatospirillum sp.
CCCGCGTCCTGTCGATGCTGCCCGAGAATTTCGCCATGGAAGTGATCATGCGCATGCTGCGCATGGAGGCGGTGCAGAAGGAAGTGCTGGACGGCGTCGAAAAGACGCTGCGCACCGAGTTCATGTCGAACCTGGCGCGCACCGCGCGGCGCGACGCCCACGAACTGATGGCCGATATCTTCAACAACCTCGACCGCAATGCCGAGAACCGCTTCATGAGCGCCCTCGAAGAGCGCAACCGGGAATCGGCCGAGCGCATCAAGGCGCTGATGTTCACCTTCGAGGACCTGGTCCGCATCGACATGACCGGCATCCAGACCCTGTTGCGCAACGTCGAGAAAGACAAGCTGGGGATGGCGCTCAAGGGCGCCTCCGACACCGTCAAGGAATTGTTCTTCAAGAATATGTCAGAACGTGCTGGCAAGATGATGCGGGAAGACATGGAAGCGATGGGTCCGGTTCGCCTGCGCGACGTCGATCAGGCGCAGAGCCTGATCGTGGTGATGGCCAAGGAATTGGCGGCGAGCGGTCAGATCGTCATTTCCGAAGGCCGCGAAGAAGACGAACTGGTCTATTAACGGAAGCTGGTACGGTAACGCATGGCCAAGCTGCAGAAATACCTGTTCGACCTGGACTTCGGGGCACCGTTGTTGCCGGCCGGCGCCAACGACATGCTGGGCGCCACCGTCGAAGCGCCGCTGGTCGAGGAGCCTTTCGAGGAGGAGCCGCCGCCGCCGCCCACCTTCAGCGAGGAAGAACTGACCCTGGCCCGCGACCAGGCCTACGAGGCTGGCCGTCAGGCGGGGCTGGAGGCGGCCCAGGCCGACAGCGAACGCCTGATCGGCACCGCGCTGACCATCATCGCCCAACAGTTTCAGGATCTCGCCGCCACCCAGGCGGACGCCAATGAAGCCTGTCTGCGCGAAGCCATCAGGGTGGCGGCGGCGATCGCCCGCAAGCTGCTCCCCGAGTTTTCACGCCGGCACGGCACCGTCGAGATCGAAGGGGTGGTGCATGAATGCGTCTCGCATCTCGACCGCGAACCGAAGGTGACGATCCGCGCCAACCCGGCGCAGCTCGACGCCATCCGCGACGGGGCCAAGCGGGCCGCCGAAGCCGCCGCTTTCGAAGGTAAGTTGGTGTTTCATGCCGACCAGCGGGTGGCGCTGGGCGACTGCCGGGTCGAATGGGGCGACGGCGGCGCCGAGCGGGACCAGGACCGCATCTGGGCGGAAATCGAAAGCGTGGTGGACCGCGCCCTGGCCGCCGACTCCGCCGCCGGAGGCGAGACGCCGCTTCCCGACTCCCCGCCCTTGGCCGCCCTCTAGGAGAGCTTCATGGCAGATTTCGAACTCAACGAGCTGCAATCGGACGGGAAGGACAGCGATATCCCGGACGGCCCCCGCTCGGCCCGCGACCTGGAAGCCGTCTACGACATTCCGGTGCAGGTTTCGGCGGTGCTGGGCAAGGCCACCATGCAGGTCAATCAGCTCCTCAAGCTGGGCCGCGGGGCCGTGGTCGAACTCGATCGCAAGGTCGGCGAGGCCATCGACATCTACGTCAACAACCGGCTGGTGGCGCGTGGTGAAGTGGTGGTGGTCGAGGATCGCCTCGGCGTGACCATGACGGAAATCATCAAGACCGACCGTGGCTAGAACCGACCGTGGCTAGAGGCGTCTCGGGGAACGACCGGCTTAGCCGAATGGACAGGATGAGAGCAGCATGCAGCTTCTGATTAT
The DNA here is from genome assembly GCA_903858635.1 of uncultured Telmatospirillum sp. Taxonomy (GTDB): domain Bacteria; phylum Pseudomonadota; class Alphaproteobacteria; order Rhodospirillales; family Magnetospirillaceae; genus DUZF01. The sequence continues at coordinate 1,740 of CAIOJO010000354.1, forward strand.
CGGAGCCTTGGACGGGCAGGTCGGCGCCGCCAGCCAGATCGCCATGGCGCGGGGAGCCAAGGTAGCCCACGTCGACACCGTGGAGGGTGCCCTCGAGGTGCTCCGGTCCGGCCACGGGGCCGACCTGGTGATGATCGACGTGATCTTCGACGTCAAAGCCCTGGTCGACAGCCTGGCCAGCGAACGCATCACCGTGCCGGTGGTGGCCTGCGGCATCGGCACCGATGCGGCGGCCGCGGTCCGCGCCATCCGGGCGGGGGCCAAGGAATACATCCCGCTGCCGCCGGATGCCGAACTGATCGCCGCCGTCATTGCCGCGGTGACCGAGGAAAGCCACGCCATCATCTTCCGCGATCCGATGATGGGCAATGTGCTGCGGATGGCCGAACAGGTGGCATTCTCCGACGCCTCGATCCTGATCACCGGCGAATCGGGCACCGGCAAGGAACTGGTGGCGCGCTTCGTACATCGCAAGAGCCGCCGGGCGAGCAAGCGCTTCGTCGCCGTCAACTGCGCCGCTATCCCTGAGAACCTGCTGGAAAGCGAACTGTTCGGCCACGAAAAGGGCTCCTTCACCGGCGCCGTGGCGCGCCGCCTGGGCAAGTTCGAGGAAGCCACCGGCGGCACCCTGCTGCTCGACGAAGTCAGCGAGATGGACACCCGGCTGCAGGCCAAGCTGCTGCGCGCCCTGCAGGAAAAGGAGATCGACCGGGTCGGCGGCAATACCCCGGTCAAGGTCGACGTGCGCATCATCGCCACGTCGAATCGCAATCTCGAAGAGGAAGTGCGCAAAGGCACCTTCCGCGAAGACCTGATGTTCCGCTTGAACGTGGTCAATCTACGGCTGCCCGGCTTGCGCGAGCGGCCGCTCGACATCGACGCGCTGGCCAGCCATTTCGTCAAGAAGTACTCGGAATTGAACGGCCTGCCGATGCGGCCGCTGTCCGACGCCACCAAACGGCTCCTGATCTCCCACACCTGGCGCGGCAATGTGCGGGAGCTGGAAAATACCATGCACCGCGCCGTCCTGCTGGCCAGCGGGGACGAGATCGGGGCCGAGGCCATCCTGTTGTCGAACAGCCCGCTGTCCCTCGATCCGGCCAGCGCGGTGGTCTCCTCCGCCGCCGTCGCCGCCTCGGCCGCCGTCACCGGCGCCACCAAGGGCCTGGTCGGCCGCACGGTCTCCGATGTCGAGCGCGATCTGATCATCGACACCCTTCAGCATTGCCTCGGCAACCGCACCCACGCCGCCAACATCCTCGGCATTTCCATCCGGACCCTGCGCAACAAGCTGCGCCAGTATCTGGACGAGGGTATCCCGGTTCCGCCGCCCGGCGAGGCCGAACGCCCCGCCTTTTAGCCGGTTTCTGGAGTAAAGTCAGGCCGTGCCCGATAACGTCGACGCAGCCGCAACGCCCGGTAACACCACCTGGGCCATGATCCTCGGGCGCCTGACGCAGGCGGCGAAGCGCGGCGACCTGGCGTTCGCGTTGGGCTTCGTGCTGCTGTTGGTGGCGCTGATCCTGCCGATGCCCACCTGGCTGCTGGATATGGCGCTGGCCTGTTCGCTGACCTTCGCGGTGATGATCCTGATGACGGCGATCTTCATCGACAAGGTCTCCGAATTCAGCTCGTTCCCAGTCGTCCTCTTGATCGCCACGCTGCTGCGCCTCGCCCTCAACCTGGCTTCGACCCGCCTGATCCTGGCCCATGGCCATGAAGGCACCGCCGGCGCCGGCCACGTCATCCAGGCCTTCGCCGGCTTCGTGATGAGCGGCAATTTCGTCATCGGCATCATCGTCTTCACCATCCTCGTCATCGTCAATTTCGTCGTCATCACCAAAGGTTCCGGCCGCATCGCCGAAGTCGCCGCCCGTTTCACCTTGGACGCGATGCCGGGCAAGCAGATGGCCATCGACGCCGACCTGTCGACCGGTCTCATCGACGAAGCCTCGGCCCGGCGCCGACGCTCCGAACTGGAGGCGGAAAGCGCCTTCTTCGGGGCCATGGATGGCGCCTCGAAATTCGTCCGTGGCGACGCCGTGGCCGGGCTGATGATCACCTTCGTCAATGTCATCGGCGGCATGATCGTCGGCATGGCCCAACAGAACCTGCCGTTCTCGCAGGCCGCCGAATACTACACCAAGCTGACCGTCGGCGACGGCCTGGTGACACAGATTCCAGCCCTCATCGTGTCGACCGCGGCCGGTATGCTGGTGACCAAGGCGGGCCTGCAGGAATCCACCGACAAGGCCCTGTTCGGGCAATTGGCGGGCTATCCGAAGGCGCTGGGGATGAGCTCCTTCCTGTTGGTGGCGGTATCGTTGCTGCCCGACATGCCGATGGTGCCGTTCCTCGCCCTGGCCCTGATCACCGGCGGCTCGGCCTATTGGCTGGAACGCCAGGAACGCCAGAAGATCGAAACGGCGGCGACGGAAGCGGCCAAAGCGCCGCCGCCGATGGTCGCCGACGACCCCATTTCGTCGGCCCTGAAGATCGACAATGTGCGCCTCGAGCTGGGCTATGGCCTGTTGTCGATGATCAACAACCCGCACGGCCAGAAGCTGACCGATCAGATCAAGGCGCTGCGTCGGGCACTGGCCGCCGAGCTGGGCTTCGTCATGCCCAGCGTGCGCATCCAGGACAATATGCAGCTTCCGGCCAACAACTATGTCGTCTATGTCAAAGAGGTCGAGGCCGGCCGCGGTGAGTTGCGACCCGCCATGCTGCTGGTGATGGATCCGCGCGGCGAGGACATCACGCTGCCGGGCGAGCACACCAAGGAACCGACCTTCGGTCTGCCCGCCGTCTGGATCGACGCGGCCAGCCGCGAGGAAGCCCTGTTCCGCGGCTACACCGTGGTCGACCCGTCGACCATCATCACCACCCACCTCACCGAGGTGATCAAGGATCACATGCCGGATCTGCTGTCCTACGCCGAGTCGCAGAAGCTGCTGGACGAACTGGACAAGGAGAATCAGAAACTGGTGGCCGATATGATCCCCAGCCAGATCAGCCTGGGCGGGGTCCAGCGGGTGCTGCAGAACCTGCTCCAAGAGCGCATCTCCATCCGCGATCTGGGCGGCATCCTCGAAGGCATCAGCGAAGCCTGCGCCCACAGCCGCAACGTGATGATCCTGACCGAACATGTGCGGACCCGCCTGGCCCGCCAGATCAGCGATGCCAACACCGGGCCCCAGGGCTTCATCCCGCTGGTCACCCTTTCGCCCGAATGGGAGCAGGCGTTCATCGATGCCTTGCAGGGCACCGGCGAGGAACGCCAGCTGGTGATGGCCCCGTCGCGACTGCAGGACTTCATCACCAAGACCCGCCAGACCTTCGAGCGCTTCGCCATGCAGGGGGAGACGCCGGTGCTGCTGACCAGCCCGACGGTCCGCCCCTATGTCCGCTCGATCATCGAACGCTTCCGCCCGGTCACCGTCGTCATGTCGCAGTCGGAAATCCATCCGAAGGCGAAGATCAAGACCATGGGGCAGATCTAGGCGATGGGTTCGTAGGTCATGCGCCTCAAATCCTACACCGCCCCGAGCATGGCCGAGGCCATGCACCTCCTGCGCCAGGAACTGGGCGATGACGCGATCATCGTCTCGACCCAGCGTGCCGCCGGTGGCAAGGGGGTGCGCATTACCGCGGCCCTGGAGCCGTCGGACGTCGAAGACGCCATCAGCGAAATGCTGGCCGAGGCCAACCGCACCCCGGCCGCCGAGGTGGTTCGCGAAGCCTTGAGCGAGCACGGGATCCCGCCCCGCTTGATGGAACGCCTGGTCAACGCGGTCCATACCGGGGGGGTCGATGACCCGCAGATGGCCTGCGCGGCGGCGCTCGAAGCGGGGTTCACCTTCGCCCCACTGCCCGACCATGGAGCGCCCCGGCCATTCATGCTGGTCGGCCCGCCCGGCAACGGAAAATCCATGGCAGTGGCGAAGCTCGCGGCACGATCGGCCTTGAAGAGCCGCCGGGTGGGGATCATCAGCGCCGACAATGTCCGGGCCGGCGCCACCGCCCAATTGACCGCCTTCACCCGCATCCTGCAGATCGAACTGCTGACCGCCCGAGGCCCCGATTCCCTGCAGCAGGCGGTCGCGGACTGCCAGGCCCGCTACGACATCGTGTTCATCGACAGCCCAGGCCTTAACCCCTTCAAGCAGAGCGACCTCGAATACCTGACCGCTTTGATCGAAGCGGCCAATGTGGAGCCCATCCTGGTGCTGGCGGCCGGAGCCGATCCGGCCGAGGCGGCCGAGGTCGGCGAGGCCTTCGGCAGCGTCGGCGCGACCCGCCTGTTGGCCACGCGGCTTGACACCACCCGTCGCCTCGGGTCAATCATGGCGGCCGCCGATGCCGCCCCATTGATGTTCTGCGATGTCAGTGCCAGCCCGCATGTCGTCAATGGCGTCACCCCGATCAACGCCGGAATCATGGCCCGCATGCTATTGCCCAATATCCCGAAACCATCCACGAAGACGGTTTCCCCGAGAACCGAGGCCTCGCCATCATGACTCTGCCCTCAGCTCCTACCCTTGCACCACGGCCGGCTCAACGGGCCAAAGGGCGCAATGTCGTCGCCGTGGCCTCCGGCAAGGGCGGTGTCGGCAAGACTTGGTTCTCGATCACCCTGACCCATGCCCTGGCGCGGGCCGGACAGCGGGCCCTGTTGTTCGATGGCGACCTCGGCCTGGCCAATGTGGACATCCAGCTGGGTCTGATGCCCAAGCATGACTTGGGCAGCGTCGTCACCGGCCGCCTCACCCTCAACCAGGCCACCGTCACATTTGCCGAAGGTGGCTTCGACATCATCGCCGGCCGATCGGGTTCGGGTTCCCTGGCCAATATCCCGTTGTCGCGCCTGCAATTGCTCGGCGACGACCTGGGCCTGCTGGCCTGCGCCTACGACCGGGTGGTGGTCGATCTCGGAGCCGGCGTCGAAAAGACGGTCCGCTCCCTGGCCAACAATGCCGGCACCATCCTGGTGGTCACCACCGACGAGCCGACCTCGCTGACCGACGCCTACGCCTTCATCAAGATCACCCAACTGGAACGGCCGGGAACGGATATCCGCGTCGTGGTCAACATGGCCAATTCGACCCGCGAGGGCGAGCGCATCTACAACACCCTGCTCAAGGCCTGCGAAGGCTTCCTCAAGATGTCGCCGCCACTGGCGGGGGTGATCCGGCGCGACCTCAAGGTACGCGAGGCGATCCGCAACCAGACTCCGCTGCTCACCCGTTCGCCCAACAGCGAGGCGGCGGCCGATGTCGAGGCCATTGTCGAAAAGCTGCTGAGAGGGCGATGAGCGCGATCCCGCCGTCACTGCCGCCTGCCGGGTCGTCACCACCGACCCCGCAGCCGGCAACGACGGCGACGATCATCTCGAAGCCGCCGCCGCAACTGGCCGCGCTGCCCGCCAATGCGGTGCTCGATGCCACGGTGGGCGGCCCGGCCGGCGGCCGCGGCGTGGTCCAGGTGGCGACGACGGCCGGTCCACTGGTGGTCAAACTGCCGATCCCGTTGCCGCCCGGCAGCACCATCCAATTGCAGGTGATCAGCCCAGGACCCAACCCGCAGCTCCGAGTGGTCGCCGTCAACGGCCAGCCGCTGCCTGCCGCCACAGCACCGGCGCCGGTACCGGCGCCGGTTTCCCAACCGCCCGCCCCGACCCCCGTTCCGGCAGCTTCGCCGCCGCCTCCGACGCCCGTTCCGGCACCGACCGCTTCGCCGCCGCCCCCGACGCCCGTCCCAGCACCGACCGCTTCGCCGCCGCCCCCGACGCCCGCCGCCGCAACGGCGCCGGCACCGGGAAGCCTGCCCATCGCCCTGCCGGTCGCCGATCCATTGCTTGAGAGCACTCCGCTTCAGGCTGCTGCCCCCACCCCCCCGACCGGCATCACGGCAACCGTGCTGCGTGGCGTGCCAACCCAAGGAATGCCGGCCTTGCCGGCCGGCACCACCCTGACGTTGCGAATTGCCAGCCTGCAGCCGCCCCCTTTGGGGGCTGCGCCTCCTGTCCTGCCGTCCGATGGCCAGCCCCCGGCCCAGTCCGCACCGTCGGCCGAACCGGCGCTCCCGACCGCCCCCTCGGCCCTGACCCAGGCGGCGATGCCGGGCCGACTCGTGCCACCGGCCATCACCCCGGCACCGACCCCTGCGGCGCCATCGGGTCTGCCCAATCCACCGCTTCCGGCGGCTGCCCCGCCGCCGATCGCGGCCGGCCTGTCGTCCTCACCCGCGGCCATACCGGAGGCGGTGCCAGGAGCTCCGGCTCCAGCCGAGCCGCTCCCGAATGCCCCCCTGCCGGCCGCCGTCCCACCGGTGTCCGGGCCATCTGGCGGGCCGGCGACGGCCACGCCACCGGCGACCGCCGCCACCGCCACCGCCCCGCCGCCGACGATGATTGCCACCGTCCCGGCCGTTCCCACGCCCGTGCCGGCGGCGCCGATGGTGGCAATAAACGATCAAGCTGCGGTCGCCCCACCGCCGACGGCCGCCAATCCGCCCCTTGCCTCCGCCGCACCGGTCGGTCCGGTGACCGCCCCGGCCAGCCCCGGCAATCCCGGGACGCCACCTCCGACCCCCATCGGCACAGCGACGCCGCCATTGGCGGAGCCGACCGTCCCGGCCAGCCCCGGCAATCCGGGGACGCCGATTCCGCCCCTCATCGGTGAAGCCACGCCGCCACTGGCGGAGGCGACCGCCCCGCCAGCTGGTTCCGAGAATGGGGCGCCGCTACCGCCTGTCTTGTCGGGGATCGTCGCCGCCAACAGCAATGCCGGCCAGCCGCTGGTGCAGACGGCGGTGGGTCTGCTGGCCCTGGAGGTCGACATCCAGCTGGCCGCCGGCAGCCGCCTCGAACTGGCCGTGATGGGCCCCCCACACATGCCCGCTCCGCTGCCCGATGCCGCTGCCTCGGACGACGCCGCCATGACGCCGCCGGTTGCCTGGTCGAGCCTCGATCAGCTGGTCGATAGCTTGCGCCAGGCGAATCCGCAGATGGTCCAGCAGCTTGTCCAACACTTGCCGCTGGTCGCTCCCCGTCTTGCCGCAGCCATGATCGCCGTCGCCTCAGCCGTGCAGACCGGCAATCTGCGGCCATGGCTGGGTGAAGCGGTGGTCAAGGAGCTGGAACGCACCGGCCGCCGCCATCTGGTCGAGAAACTGGAGGAGACGCTTGGCAGCCTGAAGACACCGGTGCGCCTGCCGGTCGGCGGTGACTGGCAGGCGCTGATCATTCCGATGCTGGTCGGACAACGGGTCGAACGCATCCGCCTCACCACCCGCCGGCCTCCGCGCGACGATGCCGAAGCGGCGGCGCGGGACGAGGAAGGAGCCCGCTTCCTGGTCGATGTCGACCTGAGCCAACTCGGAGCGCTGCAACTGGACGGGCTGGTCAAGCGCCAGGCCCAACGCTTCGATCTGATTCTGCGCAGCCACACGCCGCTGCCCGAGCCCATGCGCCACGAGATCGGCGCCATCTTCGCCCGCGCCCTGGACGGATTGGGAATGACCGGCAATGCCGTCTTCCAGCCGGCAGTGACTTTCGTTGAACCCCTGCCGCTGGACCAGGCGCCGACCCCGGGATTGTGGATTTAATCCGGCTCGTCCCATGACGGGGTGGTGATGCCGCCGCGGTGAGCATTCTCGAATGGGTTGCCGACCGGGGGGCGCAAACGGTATCTGTGCATCCCTCGAGAGGGATCGCCGAATGCGCTCTTGGGCACAAAGATTGCATTAACCGGTTCGGTTGACAGACGAGGCCGAGCGCGGGTTTTGGTGGAACGATGCTAGACAATGTCCTCACAGCGCCCTCCGACCCCTTGGGCTATTACGCCGCCCTGGGCATCGGGCCGCTGGCCGACGCGGTCGAGATCAAGGCCGCCTATCGCTACAAAGCCAAGCTACTCCATCCCGACCACAATCCATCGGACTCGGCGAGCCAAGAGTTTCTCGAGGTTGTCGAGGCCTATCGGGTGCTGCGCGAGCAGAAATCCCGGGCGCGCTACGACGCCACGGTGCATCTGCCGGCACCGGCGGGGCTGATCGATCCGACCGACCCATCGCCCGAACCCTTGACCTGTTCGCGCTGCGGCAAGGTTACCGCCCAGCCTCGCTATATTGCATTCCACCGGGTCAAGAGCACCCTGTTCGCCGCCCGCCGCAGCGTCGTGCAGGGCATTTTTTGCCGGGACTGCGCAGACCGTACGGCGATTCTTGCCAGTACGGCCACCTGGATGCTGGGTTGGTGGAGCCTGCGCGGCCCCTACCACACCCTGAAGGCCCTGCTGACCAATTTGAAGGGCGGCGACATGCCCAAGACCGACAATCTGTGGGTCTTGCTGCACCAGGCCCGGGCCTTCCTGGCACAAGGCGACAATCACTTGGCCCGGGCGCTGGCCGAACAGGCCCAGGCCTTTGCCATGGACGAAGCCGAGCGGTCGAACATCGCCGCCCTGGTCCGCGCCTCCAAGCGCCCCGGCACGGCACCGCGGCGGCTGAAGAACCGCTGGCGGCCGTGGAACTATGCATCGATCATCCAGGCCCTGCCGATCGGCGCGCTGGCGCTGAGCGTCCTGGTGACCGCCACCGTACTGTTGTTCCGCAGTCAGACCGACAGCGCCACCGCGATGATCGTCGTCCATCCGGCCCAGGCCGGTGAAGTACGCCATGTGGCGGTGGAGGTGCTGAAAGTGCGGCAGGGGGCTGCCGCCAACGAGCCGGTGGTCGCCCTGCTGGATCGCTTCGCCACGGTCCAGGTGATGGATTCAGTGGCCGGCGGCGAATGGGCCCGCATCCTTACCCCGAGCGGCGTCACCGGCTATGTCCCGTCCCGCTTCCTGTTCGGCGGTCCGGGCGATATCCCCAAGAGCCGCTGGTGCACCGATCAGCGCGGCGCTCCGCCGCAGAACGGCGACATCCTGATGCGCCGCACCGGCGGCGAGCACCGGCTCGCGGTGAAGAACGCCACCGGCAAGGATGTTGTGGTGCGGCTGAAGACGCCGAGTGGACGAACGCTGCTGACCTTCTTCGTCAGTGCGGCGGCCGAAGCGACCATCAACGCGATCCCCGACGGCACCTTCCGCGCCGTCTTTGCCACCGGCCACGACTACAGCCGCGCCTGCGGCCTGTTCCTCGACGACATGCGAACCTTCATCGTCCCGACGGCGCAGGTGTTCCAAACCAATTTCCAAGGAACGACCGGGCCGGACCTGGCGCTGGTCCTGGCGCCGGTCGGCGAAGGCCCCGGCCAGTCGCGCCCGCTGCCGCTGGAAAGCTTCATCGACAACTGACGGGCGGCCCGCCACGGCCGTCATTGCGTGAAGCGGGAGCGACGAAGCAATCCATTGTCGGCGCCAAAGATGGATTGCTTCGCCTTCGGCTCGCAATGACAAGTTCAAACGCATGATGGGCGCACCCGGAACGAAGCGCAGCTTCGTGACTGGCCCGTTGAGGGCCCCGAAGCGTCAGGGGAGGAGCCAAGCCCGCGGATGCGGGCGCCCGGCGCCTGAGGGACAACAGAACGAAACCGGGCGTGAGCCCGGTGACTGGCCCATTGAGGGCCCGCGCAGCGTTAGCGGAGCGAGCCAAGGGGCCGGATGGCCCCGCCCGGCGCCTGAGGGACCTCAAACCATCAGTTCCGGTGCAGCCGGAACTGCGTCTGGCCGATTTCGTCGAAGACCGCCTGTTCCTTGCGCGCCTCGGCGACCCGTTCCTGGCGCACCCGCTCCTTGCGCACTTCTTCCATCACCTTGAGCTGGCGATAGGCCTCGGCCAATTGTTCGCGCGCCTGCTCGATCTCAACGCGCAGTTGGGCCAGCAACTGGTTCACCAGATCCCGGCCGTGGCGGTTGTTCTTGGCGAAGGGGGCGTAGATGAAGCCGGCCTGGGTGGGATGCTCGCCGGCAACCCGCTGCTCGTCGAGCAGTTGCTGGTCCAGCGCCTCGCCCTGCCGGATCAGTTCCTCTTCGCGGCCGAGCAGCACCCCCACGGCACGGCGGCATTCATCGACGTCCCAGCGGCGCAGCCGCAGCAGCGTATCGAGTTCCTTGGCCTTGCGGGTCAGGACTTGACGCTCCTTCTACTGGAGGAAGATCTCGGCCAACATGCGATAGCTCGTAGCAAGATCGGTCGCTTCCTCCTTCCTCTGGCCGAGAAAGGCTTCGAGGGCGGGGAAGAAGTGGATCGCCTGGTCGACCGCCTCGTCGCTGCCGCGCCGATAGGCGCCCAAACGGATCAATTCGGCCATGTCGTCATAGATCGCCAGCAGCCGCCGGGCATGGCCAACCAGGTCGTTTTCTTCCTGCGCATTGCAGGCCGGCATGGTCCGCGACACGCTCCGCAAGACATTGATCGCCGGGTAGCGCCCCCGTTCGGCAATGGCCCGGTCCAGCACCACATGGCCGTCGAGGATGCCGCGCACCGCGTCGGCGATCGGCTCGTTGTGATCGTCGCCGTCGACCAGGACGGTAAACAGCCCGGTGATCGAGCCTTGGCCGACGCCGCCGGGACCGGCCCGTTCCAAGAGCCGCGGCAATTCGGCGAAGACGGTGGGCGTATACCCCTTGCTGGCCGGAGGCTCTCCGACCGACAGGCTGATCTCGCGCTGCGCCATGGCGAATCGCGTCACGCTGTCCATCAGACACAGGACCTCGCCCCCGCCGTCGCGGAAGAATTCGGCGACGGCCATGGTGACATAGGCCGCCTGACGGCGCAGCAGAGCGGATTCGTCCGAGGTGGCGACCACCACCACGCTGCGGGCGAGGCCTTCCGGCCCCAGGTCGTCTTCGATGAATTCGCGCGCCTCGCGGCCGCGCTCGCCGATCAAGCCGATCACCGAGATGTCGGCATTGGTGTGCCGCGCCATCATCGACAGCAGAGAGGATTTGCCGATGCCGGAGCCGGCGAAGATGCCCATGCGCTGACCCCGGCAGACGGTCAGAAAGGCGTTCATGGCGCGCACGCCCAGATCCAGTTTGCCGGCCACCCGCTGGCGCGAATGGGCCGGCGGCGGCTTGTTGCGCACCAGGTAAGAGGTTTCGCCGACGGGAAGGGCCCCTTTGCCGTCGATCGGTTCGCCCATGGCGTTGATCACCCGGCCCAACCAGCCGGCGTGGGGACGCAACACCGGATTGGTGTCGACCACTTCGACCCGGCAGCCCAGACCGATCCCCTCCAACGATGAGAACGGCATCAAGAGGGCGCGTCCCTGCCGGAACCCGACGGTCTCGCAAATGACCCGGCGGTCTCGTCCGATGATCTGGCAGCGGTCGCCGACCGACAGGGTCCGATTGAGCCCGCTGGCCTCGACGAGGAGCCCCTGGACGCTTTCCACTCGGCCAAAAATGCGGACCGCGGGAACGCGATCGAGATCGCTCAGCAGCGACTGGACGAGAAAGGCCAAGGCTCACCCCTTCTGGTACTTCAATAAGCTAGCGCCGCAGTCTTAAAGCTTGGTAAACTATACCGAATCGTGACCCAGCAGAAGCCATGTTGCCTTGCACCGGGGGTGCTTACCCCCTTATGGTTACCACGTCATCAATAGACCGGGAACCGCTGGATGCGTGTATTGATCGTCGAAGACGACCCCATGATGTCCAAAAGCCTCGAGCTGGCGCTCCGGGCCGAAGGGATGGTGGTTGACGCCACCAGCATGGGCGAAGACGGGCTGGAAATCGGCAAGCTTTACGAATACGACATTATTCTCCTCGATCTTGTCCTGCCCGACATGGACGGCTACGAAGTCTTGCGGCGTTTACGCGCCTCTCGCGTCGAGACTCCGGTATTGATCCTGTCCGGCTTGGCGGAAGCCGATAAGAAGGTCAAAGGCCTTGGCTTCGGTGCCGACGACTACCTGACCAAACCATTCGATCGCGCCGAACTGGTGGCGCGGATCCAAGCCATCGTCCGCCGCTCGAAGGGGCATGCCGAATCGGTGATCCGCACCGGGCGGCTGACGGTCAGCCTGGACAGGCGTTCGGTGCAGGTCGATGACGAATCGCTGCATCTGACCGGCAAGGAATACGGGATCCTTGAACTGTTGTCGCTTCGCAAGGGTCAAACCCTGACCAAGGAACAGTTCCTCAACCATCTCTATGGCGGCATCGACGAGCCCGAGTTGAAGATCATCGATGTCTTTATCTGCAAGCTCAGAAAGAAGCTGGCCCAGGCGACCGGGGGAACCAGCTACATCGAAACCGTCTGGGGCCGCGGCTATGTGCTGCGCGATCCCGAGGAACGGCCCACCGCCCGCTCTGCCGCGGCGGAGGCCACGACGGCGCTGTGATCCGGCCGGCACGCCAGGCTTCTGCCGTGCCGGCCGCATCCATCGCCCCCGCCGACCAGGATTTCGCCTGCAAACCGGTGTATCAATCGGCGGGTGAGGGAGAGGACTCCAGACATGGACTTGGCCGAGCTCTTCGACCGTGAAGTCGCCGAACATCGGGCCCTGGTCGGCATCCTGCAGGATGCCGTGCGGCAACCCTTTCTGCGCCTCTGCGAGGCTTGTCGCCAGTCGATCCGGGACGGCGGGAAAATCCTGTTCTTCGGCAATGGCGGCAGCGCCGCCGATGCCCAGCATCTGGCCACCGAATTGGTGGTCCGCTACCGGGTCAACCGTCGCGCCTTGCCAGCCATTGCCTTGACCACCGACAGCTCGCTGCTGACGGCGACCGCCAACGACTTTTCCTTCGACGAGGTGTTCTCGCGCCAGGTCGAAGCCTTGGCCCGGACCGGCGATGTGGTGATCGGCATCAGCACCTCGGGAAACAGCCCGAATGTGCTGAGGGCTCTCGACGCCGCCAGGAGCGTCGGTGCAATTGCCGCCGGCCTCAGCGGTCGCGACGGTGGAGCGATGGCTGGCCGCGCCGACCCGCTGATCGTCGTGCCGTCTTCGGTGACCGCGCGCATCCAGGAGATGCACATCCTGCTCGGGCACATGCTGTGCGAGGCCATCGAGCAGGACTTCGTCTGATACCGACACTCCCTATATAGAGAGAGACCGGTTCGGGCCGCCGGCCGCCCCAACCTCAGATTCATTGGCATCCCCCCACTGATTCCCGCCCCGATTGAGGCATGTCGAGGCGTCTTTTGGCCGCTCTACCCGGCAAGAAGGCGGCGACCACCCGGCAAGAATTGCTCAGCCCTTTCGGCAAGACTCGCCCGTGCGTTTCGGCAAAACGGGTCTTCCGGGCGCCTTACCAAACTATGAAATAGCTGCAAATTCAACGATTTGCGAGTTTGGCACGCAGCTTGCTTTTAAGACGGGCAGTGAACCACATTTCACCCTTGCTTCAAGCAAGAGCCAGTGTGGCAGAGGAGGTCAGCAATGCCCGTGATTTCGACAAACAACGCGGCCAACGCCGCACTGAATTATCTGAACCTGAACGCCTCGCAGGAGACCGACAAGATCTCCCAGCTGGCGAGCGGGTCCCGCATCGTGCAGGCGATGGACGATGCCGCTGGCTTGGCCATCGGCACCCAGCTGCAGGCCAATGTTACGGTCTACCAGGAAGACTCGGTCAGTATTTCGCAAGGCAGTTCGATCCTACAGAGCAGCGACGGCGCCCTGGCCCAGATCAGCAACGTCTTGCAGCGCATGATGGCGCTGGCCACCGAGTCCGCATCCGGGCAGGTGACCAACCGTCAGCGAACCCAGGACATCAATACCGAATACTCGCAGCTCAGCAAGGAAATCGGCACCATCGTCAACAGCACGACCTATGCTGGTCAGGCGCTGTTGACCGGGTCGTTCCTGAGCAACGTGAAGTTCCTCATCGGAACCCAGAGCAGCACGTTCATCACCCTGTCGCTGGCGACGGTATCGGCGGCCGGCTTGCTCGGCACCACCGGCTCGACGGTCAGCACGGCCTCGATGGCCCTGTCGGCGATCTCCAAGGTCGGATCGGCCATCAACACCATCACCCAGGACCGGGCGCTGGTGGGTGCCTACGAGTCGCAGTTCAGCTTCAGCAGCCAGGACATCGCCACCAACGTCCAGAACATCTCGGCCGCGGCCTCGGTGATCATGGATGCGGACGTGGCGCAGGTCAAAGCGGGGCTGTCGGCGAACGACGTGAAGACCCAGGCCTCGGTCGCCGCCCTGACCCAAGCCTCGATGCTGCCACAGGAACTGCTAAAGCTGCTGCAGGCCTAATCCGTCCGGCAGGGCCGCGGCCCGACTGACCCCCGGGCCTCCTGCTGGACCTGGACTGCTGCCGCCTTCCGCGGCAACCGCAGCGACCACCTCACTCACGGGCATTATCGATCTGGCGGCCCTTCAAGGGCCGTCAGATCTTCTCTTGTCGGCCGCGCCATGCGAGCCCCCACCATCCCGACCACCGCACACGCCACCGCCGCCGCCGCCGCCCCGATGGGGCCCGCGGTGCCGAAGGCGCTGCGGCGCCCGAACCTCAGCTGGTCGCTTTGACGGGAAACGGCGAGGCGGACGCCCCGGCGGGATTGATGCAATAGATGCCGCGCTGATTCGGCATGGGCTTGAAGCGGTCGGAAATCCCGAGCACCGTCTCGGCACCGCCGAGATAAAGAATGCCATCGTCGGGCATCTGCTTGGCGATGTTCTCGAGCACGCGGGACTTGGTCGGCTGGTCGAAATAGATGAGAACATTGCGGCAGAACACGATATCGAACTGGCCGAGCTGGCGCAGGTCTTGCAGCAGGTTCCATTCGCGGAATTGCACCATGCCGCGCAGCGCCGAGTCGATCTGCCAGCTTTGGTCTTTTTTCTTGAAATACTTGACCAGCAGCTGAATAGGCAGGCCGCGCTGCACCTCGAACTGGGAATAGAGGCCGGCCTTCGCCTTCTCCAGCATTTCCACCGAAATGTCGGTGCCGACGATCTCGATGTTCCAGCCGGCGAGCTTCGGCGCCCCCTCTTTCAGCAACATTCCCAGCGAATAGGCTTCCTGGCCGCTCGAACAGGCGGCCGACCAGATGCGGATCGACCGTCTGCCGGCCCGCGCCGCCATTACCTGCGGCAGCACCACATCGCGAAACTGATCGAATGGCTTGTTATCGCGAAAAAAGAACGATTCGTTGGTGGTCATCGCCTCGGTGACGTCGCGCGCCAGCGTCTCGTCGCGACCGCGCATGCGGGGGATGATCTCCTCGATGCCTTTCAGGTTGCGCGCCCGCGCCAACGGCATCAACCGGCTTTCCAGAAGGTAGGCCTTGTCCGGGGTAATCACCAAGCCGGACCGCTCTTTGAGCATGCGGGCCAGGAAATCGAAATCGTCGGGCCGCAGCATGTCAGCCTCTCGACGCCAAACGGAGGATGTACTGGGGAATTTCCGGCAAGGGCAGGACGGCGCTGCACAGACCGGCCGTGGCCACTGCCCCTGGCATGCCCCAGACCACGCTGGTCGGCTCGTCTTGCGCAATCACCGTGCCGCCGCCGGCAACCACCACCTGGCCGCCCTTCATCCCGTCCGAACCCATTCCCGTCAGGATGACCACCAGCACGCGGCGCCCCCACGCCGCGGAGATGCTGCGCAGCATCGGGTCGACCGAAGGCCGGCAGAAGTTCTCCGGCGGATTCTTGTTGAGACGGATCACCTTGTCGGTGCCCCGCACCTCGACGACCATGTGGAAATCGCCCGGCGCGATATAGATGCGGTTGCCGCGCACCACCTCGCCATCGACGCTCTCGGCCGCCTCCCAGCCGCTGCACCGCGAAATATGCTCGGCCAGGATCGTGGTGAAGGTCGGCGGCATATGCTGGGTGATCAGGATCGGCTGGCGCAGGCTACCGGCCTTCAAGGCGCCGAGCACGGTAAACAGGGCCTGCGGCCCCCCGGTCGAGGAGCCGATGGCGATAACGTCCGGAGTTTCGATGCCGGCCGCGCGCAGCACCACCGGACGGGGCCCGTACAGCCCAGTCGGCCGGGCCGGCGGAGGCGCGTGTCCGGTGGTCGCCGACGGGTAAGCCGGCGGCGCTCCCGGCTTGCGGGCCGTCCGCCGTGGATTGCGGCGCCGGGCGGCGGCCAGGCCGCGAACCTTCTCGATCAGTTCGCGCTTGAAGTCGCTGCTGCCCGTGGTGCCGCTGATGTCGCGGGACGAGGTGGGCTTTGGGATACAGTCGGCCGCTCCGGCCTCGAGGGCGCGCAGTGTGATATCGGCATTCTTGAGCGTCAGGGTCGACGCCATGATGATCTGCAACTCGGGGTCGACCTTGAGCAGCTTGGGCAGGGCGGTCAGGCCGTCCATCACCGGCATTTCAATGTCGAGCACCACCACCTCGATGTCGTGGCGTTCCAGCGCCGACAGGGCCATCTGGCCATTGCCGACCGAGGTCACCACCGAGAAACCGGGATCTTCCTCCAACATGCGGGTAATCAGCCCGCGCACCACCGCCGAATCGTCCACCACCATCACGCGAACGGGATCGGTCGCGTTGGGGGCGCCGGAGCTGTGGCGCGGGGGCCCGATTTCTGTGTTCATGCCACGGGCACCACTCAGAGCAAACCGACTTGGGAGAACTTCGCCGCCAGGATCCCGCTGTCGAAGGGCTTCATGATGTATTCGTTGGCACCGGCGGTGATCGCCTCCTGAATATGCTCGATGTCGTTCTCTGTCGTACAGAACACCACCACCGGCAACTCGCCGCCCGGCAATTTGCGAAGCTCACGAAGAAAGTCGATGCCGTTCATGTTGGGCATGTTCCAGTCCAACAAGACCGCATCCGGCATGTGCTTTATGCACAAGTCCAGAGCAACCTGCCCGTCTTCCGCTTCTTCTGTATGGAAACTGAGTTCATGCAAAATCTTCTTGGCCACCATCCGGATGACCTTGGAATCATCGACAATCAAGCAGGACTTCATGCCACCCTTCGCTTTCAGCGAGTTGCGGACCGGGCAGGTCTCGTTTCACCGGCCTGATAGGTCAATTCGCCTCGGCTTTGGTAAAGTCCAAAAGCCGGGGCACGTCAAGAACTACCAATAGTTTTCCGTCCAGGCGATAGATGCCGGTACTGAACTCGCGCCACAATGGATCGAGGGTCGGCGGGTTGCGCTCGAACTTGGCCGCCGGCAGGCTCAACACCTCGCCCACCGAATCGACCCGCAGGCTGTAGAGTTCCCCCTTCAGGTCGACCACCACGCTCATGCTCTCGCCCTGCTCCTGCTTCTTGGGCAGGCGCAGGCGCAGGCGGACGTCGATGGCGGTGACGATCCTGCCGCGCAGGTTCAGCGACCCCGCCACCTCGGGCGGGGCCAGCGGAATACGGGTGATCTTCTGCGGGCCGAGGACGTCCTGAACCATGAGGACCGGGATGCCGAACATCTGGCCCTCGATGAACATGGTGACGAATTCCTCGTGGTCCTCGGTCGAGGCCACTTCTTGCGAATTGCGCTTCGAAGTCGAGGGAACGATCTGGTTCATGCGGCACCTTTCGCCGAAAAGGTTTGCGCCAAGGATTGCAGGAGCGCGTCGCGGTCGAACTTCGCCATGTAGTCGGTGAAGCCGACTTCCCGTCCGCGCTCGAAGTCCCGCTCGGTGGCGTGCGAAGACAGGGCCACCATCGGCACCCCGATCCAGCGCCCCTCAGCCCGCACCGCCTGGGCGAAATCGAAGCCGTTCATCCCGGGCATCTCGATATCGCTGATGATGGCATCGAAATCGTCGCCCGCCTCGCGCAGCGACAGGGCCTTGTCGGCACTGTCCACCGAGGTGACCTCGTAGCCGGCGACCGACAGCAGCGGGGTCAGCAGATTGCGGAAGAACGGGCTGTCGTCCACCAACAGGATCCGCTTGCTGGATTCCGGCCCCCCCTGGAATTCCTGATCCGGCGAACCGAACCAGTCGCCCCAGGCCTGGACCAGGTAGAAGCCGGCATCGATGATGTCGGTGGCCTTGCCCGACACCACGGCGGTGCCGATCAGGCC
>CAIOJO010000355.1 GCA_903858635.1 uncultured Telmatospirillum sp.
AGATCGAACGTTCCGACGCAAAATGTGTGAGACGGAGGGGCGGCGGCTGTGCTGGACGGCTCGCTTGGAAAACGGGCGGTTTCCTGGCGATCGCGGCCGATCGGCCGATCGCCCTCGGAATCCGCCAGAAAACCCGTTGCGATCATGTCGGGAGTCCGGCCGCGCGCATTTCATCCATGAGTTCCTGCGCGCGGCCTGCGTCCAGATCGCCCCGCAGCAGCCGGCGGATTTCAGCAGGCTTGGCATCGAACTGCTCGACCAGGCTGCGCAGGTCGTAGCCGTTGCGGGTCAGTTGCGGCTCCAACTCGTCGAGTTTGCTGGACAGGACCGCTTCGACGACGCCGGCAGTGATGGGCTTGGCGCCGATCTCGAACCCGGCCTCGAACGCGCGCACCAGGTGCTGGCCGATTTGCAGCGGCGTCTTCAACTTGGCGGCAAGCAGTGTCGCCGCCTCGTCGGTCAGCACGTCGTCGGGTGCCACACCTTCCTTGAGCGAGGCCTTCAGCACCCAGTCGATGTAGTCGCGTTGGCGGTCGCGCAGGCCGCCGAATTCGAACACCGTCGTGCGGTCGCCGATCTCCTCCATCTTGGGGCGGCGCAGGTCGTTCTTCAGCTTGGGATGTCCGACCAGCACGATGGACAACTGGCCGCCGCCCTCGGCCACCAGCTCGATGAGGCGCTTCAGGGCGGTCAACGTCTTCGGATGGAGGTCGTGCGCGTCATCGACAAACAGCGCCACAGGCTTCTTGGCCCGTCGGAACAGCTCCTGCAGATCGCGCTCCCGCCGTTCGGACTGGCTCGATATCTTGACCGTCTTCTCTGGGGTAAGATCGTAGAACAGTGCTGCTTCCAGCAACGGAAGGCTGATCTTCGCTTTGTCGATCGACAGCGAGCGCGAGACGATGACCCGCCCCTCGCGCTCGAGCTCAGCCCGCAGCCGGCGCGATAGGACGGTCTTGCCCGAGCCGATGACAGCGGTCAGCGCGATCAGCCGGCCACCCATGATCGCCGCCCGGATGTCGCGCGACACCTGGGCATGGTGCTCGGTCTCGAAGAAGCCGGCATCGACCGGCGGGCGCGCCAGGCCATAGAATCGCATGACCTCGGTCAGCATCAGCCAACACCTCCCCTGCGTCCTTGCGGAAAGCGGTCCCGTATGGCGGCGATGATTTCAGGACGCGCCAGAGTCCGGCTCAGCAACGCATCGATGAACGCTCTGTCGCTGTCTGGCAAGGTGGCCAGCGGCACCCTGATTGCTTCGGCGATCGCCCGCCGTGCCGCGATCGGGTTGGCGAAGACGAGTTCGTGGAACGGATCGGGGCCCTGGAACGGGCGCACGGGGATTGCGGCGGCATCGACATCTCGCCGTATGCTGGTCATGACCACGGCGTTCTCACCCGACAGCGCGGCGCGCGGCAGCGCGAGCTTGCCGGCGAGAACTGCCACCTGGTCGGCGCGGACCTCGTGGCGCGACTTGCGGTGCTTGCGGTAGCGATGCAGCGGGATCGGACCGCCGATCGGGCGGAACGGCCCGAGGCGCGCCTCGCAGTGCTCGACCCACAGCTCCTGGTCGAACAGCCCCCACCAGACCACGACCGTCTCGCCGGCGAGTTCGGCATCGACCTCGTAGGTCACACCCGCGACGGTCAGACGACAGTCGATGCCGACCAAGCGTCGCTCCGGCTCGCGCGCGAAGGCGCAGAACCTCTCCCAGGCACACATCTGCCGGACACCGTCGGCCGGCAGATGTGTCAGCCAATCATCAATGCGCGCATGCGGCTCGGACCGATGGTCGCCGCGGTTGTAGGTGGCAATGAAGCGCGCGAGCCAGCGGTTTGCTTCTGCTTCGGTCTCGGGTTCATGGAAATGGTAGAGCGTCTCGTACGCGTCCTTCACGGTGCGGAATGGCCGTTCGACCTTGCCCTTGGCGCGCGCCGTCGTCCGCCGCCCGTCCGAGCCGGCGGGCATGTGCGGCAGGATTTCAACGCCGAGGCTTTCCATCACGCGCTTGAACACCGCCGATTTAGCGACCGGCCCGTTGTCGAGGGAGAGCGCTGCCGGGATGCCCTGGAACGGGTCCGCCTCATCGCCCGCCTCAGGCGGCTTCGGCGACATGGCGTTGAACAGAAAGCGCAGCGCCGTCTCGACATCCTCTCCGTAGACGCAACGGTATTCCTGGTAGGCGACGCCCGAGCGGTCATCGACGACGGAGAACAGCATCAGGATGGGTGCACCCTGCCGATCCGCGTCGATCCAGGTCGGCGCCTTCAGGTGCTTCAGGTCGGACGGGCTCATGTCGAAGTGCCACAGCGCGTTCGCGCACTCGGCCTGGAAGCGGACGGCAGGCGGCTGGCGTATCATCCGCTCGTGGTCGTAGCCGAGACGTCGCAGGTGGCGATTGGCGGTTGCGGCGGTCAGCTTGCCCGGTGCCAATTTCTGGAAGCCATCCGGCGTATCGACGCCGTGCTCGACCAGCAACTGCAAGGTGCGCACCGTCGACAGGTGGCGGCCCTTCTTGTTGGTGGTCCTGATCTTCATGGCGGCGATGATCTCGCACCAGCGCTCGATCTCCGGCGCCAGCATCGCGCGTGGACGGCCACGATCGGCGCGATGTACGTCCTTCGGCCGGCGGTCGCCGCGCAGCAAGCGATACAGCGTGGCCCGGCTGACGGCGTAGAGCTGCGCCGTGGCCGCCATCAGAACGCTGCGCTCCGGATGCCGCGTCGGCAGCGCCACGAGACGACGGCGCAGGCTCGACAGCGCCTCGGCCGGTACGCCGCCGCCCCTCGGCATCAGGTACCTGCGGCCGCGTGGGCGTGCCGCCGCAACGCTTGCGGCTGCCGTGACCGCGCTTTCGCGGCCGTGCCCGTGCGATGGGTACCGTCGAGCACGGCCTGGCCGGCGGCCTTCGGCGTGCCGTCGCCGTTGACGTAGGTATAGAGGGTGGTGGTCGTGAGGTTCAGGCGCTTGGCCACGTCGGCCGCGACAGCCTTGCGGTCCGACATCGCCGACATCGCCATCATCAGCGTGGCCCGATCCATCTTGCGCGGCCGCCCGCCCATGCGCCCTCGCGCGCGGGCCGCCGCAAGCCCCGCTATCGTGCGCTCGGCGATGAGCTCGCGCTCGAACTCGGCGAACGCGGCGAAGATACCGAACGCGAGGCGGCCATTGGCCGTCGCCGTATCGATTTGTGCGCCGGCGCCAGTCAGCACCTTCAATCCGACGCCCCGGGTGCGCAGATCCTCGACCGTGTTGACCAGGTGCCGGAGGTCGCGCCCGAGCCGGTCGAGCTTCCAGAGTACCAACGTGTTGCCGGGCTGGATCGCCTTCAGGCAGGCAATCAATCCGGGGCGAGCATCGTGACGGCCGGAGGCCAGGTCCTCGTAGATGCGGGCCGGATCGACGCCAGCCGCCAGCATGGCGTCCCGTTGCGGCGCCAACGTCTGGGTACCGTCCGACTTGGAAACGCGCACGTAGCCGATCAGCATCGCGGCACCCGAAGCCACAGGAAAGATGAAGCTCACCCTGCAACCTGGCGATCAATCCCGCAACGGGTTTTCTGGCGGATTCCGAGGGCGATCGGCCGATCGGCCGCGATCGCCAGGAAACCGCCCGTTTTCCAAGCGAGCCGTCCAGCACAGCCGCCGCCCCTCCGTCTCACACATTTTGCGTCGGAACGTTCGATCT